>NZ_JAVAJJ010000010.1:0-233286 GCF_052112305.1 Pseudomonas sp. QLc11A | reverse complement strand
ACATCAACGCTGGCTGTAATGGCGCCTTCGCGAGCAGGCTCGCTCCCACAGGGTTAGTGGGTGTACGCAACATCTGCGAGCAACCGGGATTACTGTGGGAGCCTGCTCGCGAAGGCGGTGGGTCAGCTGACATCAACGCTGGCTGTAATGGCGCCTTCGCGAGCAGGCTCGCTCCCACAGGGTTAGTGGGTGTACGCAACATCTGCGAGCAACCGGGATTACTGTGGGAGCCTGCTCGCGAAGGCGGTGGGTCAGCCAGCATCAATGTTGAATGTGCCGGCCTCATCGCGGGCAGCCCGCTCCCACAGGGTTAGTGGGTGTACGCATCATCTGCGGGCAACCGGGATTACTGTGGGAGCGAGCCTGCTCGCGAAGGCGGTGGGTCAGCCAGCATCTATGTTGAATGTGCTGGCCTCATCGCGGGCAAGCCCGCTCCCACAGGGGGATGCGGTGGTTTCAGAAATGGATGTCCTTGGCCGGGACCACATCGATCCGCGCCACGGAACCGGTCAGCTTTGCAAGGTCCTTGTTGTGTTCGGCGATGATGTCTTCGGCGGTCTGGTTGCCGTTGTCGACGGTGGAATGTGCGTCGCCCGCCAGCACCACGTCGTAGCCCAGTGTCAGGGCCTGGCGCACGGTGGTATTGATGCAGTAATCGGTTTGCAAACCACAGATGACCAGGCGTTCGAAGTCTTGCACCGGCAACAGTTTTTGCAGGTGGGTCTTGTAGAACGAATCCGGGGTGGTCTTGCGCACGCGATGATCCGTGGGCGAGGTTTGCAGCCCTGCGGCCAGTTGCCAGCCGGGAACATCATGCGCCAGCGGGCTGCCCGCTTCCTCGTGCTGGATCAGCACCACGGGAATTTCGGCCTTGCGGGCCCGGGCCGAGAGATCGTTGATCGTATCGATGACTCGTCCAATCTCGAAGCACTCGTACTCACCGGAACACAAAGCCTGCTGGACGTCGATGATTAACAACGCAGTGGTCATGATTTCCTTCCTTGAACGGTCGATGGTTCAGGGGACGAACATATGCCCGTCCCCCTCCGGACACAACCCTCAGTAACCCAGCGACAACCCGGTGTTACGCCGTGGGTCGTTCGCCCCGTAGAAACGGTTCTTGCCCACTGGCTTGCCACCCAGGGACGGCGCGCCGACCAGGATCGCCGCCAGGTGGTTGGCGTCCTGTGGACCGGCAAACTTGTGCCCCCAGCTTTCGAGGATCTTCACTGTGTCCGGGCTGGTGGTGAAGGCTTCCAGGTTGGTCTCCTCCGGCAGCCACTGCTGGTGGAAACGCGGTGCATCCACCGCTTCCTGGATGTTCATGCCGTAGTCGATCACGTTGAGCATGGTCAGCAAGGTCGCGGTGATGATGCGGCTGCCACCCGGAGTGCCGACCACCATCACCACTTTGCCGTCCTTGGTGACGATGGTCGGGCTCATGGACGACAGCGGCGCCTTGCCGGGTGCGATGGCGTTGGCCTCGCCCTGCACCAGGCCGTACATGTTCGGCACGCCGATTTTCGAGGTGAAGTCGTCCATTTCATCGTTGAGGATGACCCCGGTCTTGCTCGCCATCACGCCCGCGCCGAACCAGTCGTTGAGGGTGTAGGTCACCGACACCGCGTTGCCCCATTTGTCGACGATGGAGTAATGCGTGGTGTTGTTGCCTTCATGGGGCGCTACGCCGGGCTTGAGCTCACTCGATACCGCAGCTTTTTGTGGTTTGATCGCTTCGCGCAGCTTGGTCGCATAGTTTTTATCCAGCAGGTGGGCAATCGGGTTCTTCACGAAATCCGGATCGCCCAGGTAGCTGTTGCGGTCCACATAGGCGTGGCGCATGGCTTCGATCTGATAGTGCATGCCCTGGGCCGAGTGATAGCCCAGATCCTTCATCGGATAGCCTTCGAGGATGTTCATGATCTCGCAGATCACCACGCCGCCGGAGCTCGGTGGCGGTGCCGAGACCACGTGGTAGCCACGGTAGTCGCACTCGATGGGCGCCAGTTCGCGGGTCTTGTATTTGTCGAGGTCGGCCTGGGTGATGATGCCCTTGTTGGCCTGGCTGGAGGTGACGATGGCGTCGGCCACCCAGCCCTTATAGAAACCGTCGGCGCCTTTCTCGGAGATTTCCCGCAGGGTTTTGCTCAGGTCCTTTTGCACCAGCTTCTGGCCGACCTGCATCGGCTCGCCGTTGCTGAGGAAGATCGAGCCGGAATCCTTGATGTCCTTCTTGAACATGTCGGTGGCGTAGTCCAGCAGATCGACGTCGCCTTGCTCCAGTACGAAACCGTCTTCGGCCAGCTTGATGGCCGGGGCGATGATTTCCTTGCGCGGCTTGGTGCCGTACTTGGACAACGCCAGTTCCATGCCCGAAACGGTGCCCGGTACACCCACGGCCAGGTGGCCACGGGTACTCAGATCGGGAACGACGTTGCCGTCCTTGTCCAGGTACATGTTGGCGGTGGCGGCCAGCGGCGCTTTTTCACGGAAGTCTAGGAAGGTCTTGCGCCCATCCGCCAACTGAATGGTCATGAAACCACCGCCGCCGAGGTTGCCTGCCGCGGGGTACACCACCGCCAGCGCATAGCCGACCGCGACCGCTGCATCGACGGCGTTGCCGCCGTTCTTGAGCACATCCACGCCCACATGGCTGGCCAGGTGCTGGGCGGTGACCACCATGCCGTTTTCCCCCGTCGCCGGGGCCACGGAGGCAGCGTGAGCAGTCAGGCAGCTGAGAGCCAATGAGGTCGCAATCAGCGATTTGGCAAAAGGTTCGTACTTCATGAGTCGGTCTCTTCTTGTTATTAACCTGGGGAACGCTTCAAAAGCCGTGAGCAAGTATGGTCGGGATTACGTATTGCGCCTCCTCGTCGACACAGTATCCTTAACGCTTGTTCAGCAATTTCCCGCGAGCCCTGGCATGACCTATACCTGCATCACCGTGGATTCCCCGGTCGGCCAGTTGAAGCTGGTGGCGAACGGTTCGCGACTGGCAGCCATCCTCTGGGAAAACGACAAACCCGGGCGGGTGCGCCTCGGCCCGATGAGCGAGGCGCCGGACAATCCGATCCTGATGCGCACCGCCACGCAGCTGCGCGAATATTTTTCCGGCACCCGCGATCGCTTCGAGCTGGAACTGGACTTTGCCGGCACGCAATTTCAGAAAAAGGTCTGGGCGGCGCTGCTGACCATCCCGTTCGGCGAGACCCGCAGCTACAGCCAGATCGCCGAACAGATCGGCAACCCGGCGGCGGTCAGGGCGGTGGGTGCGGCGAATGGCAAGAACCCGATTTCGATCGTGGCGCCGTGTCATCGGGTGATTGGTGCGTCGGGCAAGCTCACCGGGTTTGCCGGTGGGCTGGAAGCGAAGGAGCTGTTGCTCAAACTTGAAGGTTGCGAGTGGTCAGGCGCGAGCAGGATGGATGATTTGTTTTAACGGAACACACCATCTTTGTGGCGAGGGGGCTTGCCCCCGCTCCAGTGCGCAGCGCTGGCAAAATCTTCGACAGTTCAAGAGTTTTGGGGCTGCTACGCAACCCAGCGCGAGCAAGCTCGCTCGCCACACAAACGGTATGGATCAACCCGTGAAAAGGTTTTTCATCGCCGCATACTGCAACAGCATGATGGTCTTGGCGTCGCAGATCTCGCCACGGTAGAACGCTTCGAGCGCATCGTCGAACGCCCACTCCAGCACTTCCAGTTCTTCGGTTTCCGCCTCCAGCCCGCCACCGTCGCTGACTTTCGACCTGGCGTCGTACTCGGCAATGAAGAAGTGAAGTTTTTCCGTCACCGAACCGGGGCTCATGTACGCCTCGAACACCTTCTGCACATGGTGCACGCGGTAACCCGTCTCCTCCTCCGCTTCATCACGGATGCGGTCTTCAGGCGCCGCGCCTTCCAGCAACCCCGCCGCCACTTCGATCAACAGCCCGTCGTGACCGTTGACGAACACCGGCAGGCGAAATTGCCGGGTCAGTACCACGGTTTTCTTTTCGCGGTTGTACAAGAGAATCGCCGCGCCGTTGCCACGGTCGTAGACCTCTCGCGTCTGGCGTTGCCACTCGCCGTTGTTGCGTTGGTAATCGAAGGTGATTTTCTTCAGCAGGTACCAGTCGTGGGACAACACCTGGGACTCAAGGATGTTGACCCGCTCGGCTGTGTTCGACATGACAACGCGTCCTGTTATTTGTCAGAGAGTGCACATGTTAGGTGAAAACCTGCCTCCTCAAGCAAGCTGCGCCTTGTACTCCTTCTCGTATTGCCCGGCCAACGACTCTTTCTGTTTGTCGTCGAGCAGCTTGCCGGCCATCTGGAAGAACTTCTGCTCTTCTTCCTCGAGATGGTGATGCACCTTCTCCGAGAGCTTCTTCGCGGTCACCAGCCAGGCCGGGCTGGACATTTCGGTGTCATCGAGCGCCTCCATCATTTCGTCCATTTCGTGATGTTCGGCGATGCCATGACGGCTGAGGTCGACCCCGTTGTCGAACTTCATCAGCGGAATGTAGAAATGCCGCTCTTCGGCCGTGGCGTGAGCCTGCAATTCTGACTTGAGTTGCTTGTACGCCTCGACCCGCTCAGGCGTATCGCCGCTGGTATGGATCAGCGCCTTGGCATAGGTCCGTTGGCGTTCGTGGCTTTCGCGCAAGGCTTCAAAAATGTTCACGGGGCGTTGTCCTCTTCAGCGGCGTCAGGAGTGACGCGTCTTAAGGAATGACAGCTGTGCGTTGGCGACGGTTCAACTTTCCCGGGATGGAACAATCACAGCAACCGGGATAGGCTGCGGCTTCACTGCCATAAGGATATAGCCATGAACCTGCGTATCGAACGCAAGCACAACCCCAGCACCGAAGAGCGCGAGGCGATCCTCGTGCCGTTGCGCGCCTACAACGCCTCGAAGTCTGCAAGCCCGCCACCGGAACATATCGCATTGCTGATACGCGACGACAACGACGAAATCGTCGGCGGCGTTTACGCCCGGTTGTTTTATCAGTGGTTGTTCATAGACTTGCTGGCGGTGCCGGAACAGGCCCGGGGACAAGGCATGGGCACCAGGTTGATGCAGATGGCCGAAGACCTTGCGCGCGAAAAGGAATGCGTCGGTCTGTGGCTGGAAACCTTCGAATTCCAGGCGCCGGAGTTCTACAAGAAATGCGGCTACAGCGAGATCGGGCACATTGCCGATTACCCGCCGGGGCACAAGCACTTCTTCTTCCAGAAGCGCCTGAGCTATTGATCCATACCGCCCCCCCCTGTAGGAGCGAGCTTGCTCGCGAAAAAAACCGGAACACCGCGGGGTGTCAGGCACCCAGCGTTTTCGTTGTCGACCATCGCGAGCAAGCTCGCTCCTACAGGGGTACAGCGTCAAATCAAAGGCAAGTCGCCAACGCCGCCAACCGGCGCTTGGCCACGAAGTCATCCTTCTGTGCGTAGTAGCTCAACACCGTGCCCGAGGCATCGGTGGTCACGTCGACGAAGGACTCCGCCGAACGGGTATAAACGGTCGTGCCGCCCTTCTCGCCAGGCTCCAGATAGGCGGCAGCATCAACGCCGAACACAGCCTCGTCCTGCCAGGAAAACTGCACGCACTGGGCGACGTCCTTTCCCGGTTTTTCCGAGTTCAGGGTTTTGTACGGGGCCTTGGTGCGGGCGTCGTTCATCGCCGAGCTGGCGCATCCGGCCAGCAAGGTCACGGCCAGCGCCACCATCAGAATTCGCATTGCATTCACTCATCGGGAAAAAGCGGACTTTATCACCCCGGCAGCCCGTATCGTTCTGCTTTACTGCATTTATACCGCGACAGCGCACAACGATTCGCGCACCCTGTCGCGCCAATATCGCCCCATCGCAGCCCTGACTGGAAATCTGATGACACCTAATGCCGAGTTCTACAAACCGAGCACTGAATATGCCGACAAGCTGATCAGCCAGATCGGGCAGACGCCGTCCTGGATCGCCAAGCGAATCGGCGTCACCGACAAGCGGATTCGCTACATCCTCGACGGCGAAAGAACCGTCAAAGGCGAAACCACGCCGATCCAGATGACCTACACCGAACAGTTTGCCCTCGAATGCCTGGCAGCAGCAGCCAAGGCCAGCAAGAAGCAATCCTCGTAATCCGTTCTCAAGGAGCGACCATGGCGGCAACCGAACTGCAGCATGAGCAAGCACTCAAGAGGTTTCTCGATGCACGCCCCGAGTTGCGCGAAGAACTCGACCACCTCAACCCGCTGCTGGCTCAGGCCAAGGGTGAAACGGCGGCACAGTATCGCGAGGAACGGCTGCACGAAGCGTTTGAAGCTGAAGCAGAACGCCAGCAGTTGTTCGCTTGGGAACTGACGTTGCAGTTAACCGCCGTCACCCCCCGGGACTACGAAGCGCAGCGCCTGGAAGTGCACCGGGAAGTCGCGGAAATGGCCGGTATGGACTGGCTTGAGTATTGCGAGTTGAATGGGATAAAACCCTAAGCACTGTTCAAGGATGCCGTCGCCAATGCTGCCCAACACCGCCAGGACCCACGCCAGCCCCGGTCACTTGCACACGCAGAAATGGCGCGGGCGCATAGGCCTGAGCCTGGTGGCCATGCTCTCGGTACTCGCTGGCATGACCGACGCCATCGGCTTCATGGCCAGCGGCGACTTCGTCTCGTTCATGAGCGGCAACACCACCCGGATGGCTGTCGCCATCAGCGCTGGCGACCTTGGCTTGACCCTGCGCCTGGTGATACTCGTCGCCACCTTCATCGTCGGCAACGCCCTGGGCATTATCGTCAGCCGCCTGGGTGGCCGCCGGGCCCTGCCGCTGCTGTTGTGCATCGCCACCCTGCTGTGCGCCGCCGCAGCCTGGCCTTATGAGGCGCAATTGCCGGCCCTGCTGGCGGCGATCATCGCAATGGGCATGCTCAACGCCGCGGTGGAAGAAGTGAACGGCCTGCCGGTGGGCCTGACTTACGTCACCGGCGCCCTGTCGCGTTTCGGCCGCGGACTGGGCCGCTATATGCTCGGCGAGCGCCGTAACGGCTGGCGCGTGCAACTGATTCCCTGGACCGGCATGTTCGCCGGCGCGGTACTCGGTGCCGTGCTGGAACATCACCTGGGGCTCAAGGCGTTGTTTGCCAGTGGCCTGCTGGCTGCGGCGCTCGGGGTATTGTCGTTGAAGATCCCGCGGCGCTGGCAGTTGGGGTACATGCCGCGTTGAGTTTTGTGTTGTCTGTGCGGGCCTCTTCGCGGGCAAGCCCGCTCCCACAGGTTTTGTGGTCATACCGCAATCGTTGGCATGGCATAGATCACTGTGGGAGCGGGCTTGCCCGCGAAGAGGCCCGTACAGACAACATCACTTTGGCCGCCCCGCCGATAAAGCTTTATCATGGCCGCAGTTTCGCTGATCGAGTCTGTCATGAAGTTCGCCATCGCCGTGTTTTCCGCCGCCCACGCGCCCTCCTCGCGCCGCGCCCTGCTGTTCGCCCAAGCGGCGCTGGCCGGCGGGCATGAGATCGTCCGGCTGTTTTTCTATCAGGACGGTGTCTACAACGCGTCCGCCAGCGTGGTCACGCCCCAGGATGAAGCGGACTTGCCCAAGCAATGGCGCGCCTTTGTCAGCGACCATCAACTCGACGGCGTGGTGTGCATCGCCGCCGCCCTGCGTCGTGGTGTCTTGAATGAAGAAGAAGCCCGGCGCTATCAGCGTGAGGCTGTTACCGTCGGTGCGCCGTGGGAATTGTCCGGCCTCGGCCAATTGCATGACGCGGCTCAGGATGCCGACCGCCTGATCTGTTTCGGAGGCGCATGACATGGCCAAATCCACATTGATCATCAGCCGCCAGTCGCCATGGTCCGGCCCGGGCGCGCGGGAAGCGCTGGATATCGTGCTGGCCGGCGGGGCCTTCGATCTGCCGATTGGCCTGTTGTTTCTCGATGACGGCGTGTTCCAGCTCGCCGCCAGCCAGAACGCCAGGGCCTTGCAACAAAAAGACCTGAGCGCCAACCTGCAAGCCCTGCCGATGTTCGGTGTCGAGGAACTGTTCGCCTGTGGCGACAGCATCGCCCGGCGCGGCCTCGACCCGAGCGGCCTGGCGCTGGAAGAAGCCCGGGTGTTGGCCGCCCACGAAATCACCGCCCTCATTGATCGTTACGACCAGGTGATCACCCTCTGATGTCGACTTTACATGTGTTGTCTCACTCCCCGTTCGCTGACGAACGCCTGACCAGTTGCCTGCGCGTGATCGGTGCCAACGACGGCTTGCTGCTGTCCGGCGATGCCGCCTATGCGTTGCAACCAGGCACTGTACCGTTCACGGCACTCAGCACCCGTGGCCTGAAGCTGTTCGTCCTGACCGAAGATGCCCAGGCCCGTGCGCTGGTGGTTCCGGACTGGGCCCGGGCCATCGATTACCCGGCCTTCGTCGAACTGTCGATTCACTATGACAAGGTCAACAGTTGGCTATGAATGCATTGACGGTCGGCGCCCGCGCCATCGAGCTGGACAAGGACGGCTTCCTGGTCGAACTCAATGACTGGTCTGCCGATGTGGCCAGCGCCCTGGCGGCTGCCGAAGACATCGAGTTGACGCCCGAGCACTGGGAAGTCCTCGAACTGCTGCGCAGTTTCTACGCCGAGTTCCAGTTGTCACCGGCCACCCGCCCGTTGATCAAGTACACCGCATTGAAACTCGGCCCGGAAAAAGGCAACAGCCTGCACCTGAACCGACTGTTCAAAGGCACCCCCGCCAAACTCGCCGCGAAGCTGGCGGGCCTGCCCAAACCGACGAATTGCTTATGACCGATTACCCAGCACTGACCCTCGAAACGCCCGCCGAGCACCCGTTCGCCCAATTCGTGCGGATCCTTGGCAAAGGCAAGCGCGGCGCCCGTGACTTGACCCGGGTCGAGGCCCGCGAGGCCATGGGCATGGTGCTCGATGAAAAGATCGAGCAAACCCAGCTCGGCGCATTCCTGATGCTGTTGCGGCACAAGGAAGAAAGCGCCGAGGAAATGGCCGGGTTCACCGAAGCCTTGCGCGAACGCCTGAACCCTCCGGCGCTGGCGGTGGACCTGGACTGGCCGACCTACGCCGGCAAGAAACGGCACTTGCCGTGGTACCTGTTGGCGGCCAAGTGCCTGGCGCAAAACGGCGTGCGGATTTTCATGCATGGCGGCGGCGCCCACACGGCCGGTCGCTTGTACAGCGAGCAACTGCTGGGTGAGTTGAACATCCCGCTGTGCCGCAACTGGCAACAGGTCGGCTCCGCGCTGGATAACGGCGGCCTGGCCTTCATGCCGCTGGTGGACTGGGCACCGCAGCTGCAACGGATGATCGACCTGCGCAACACCCTCGGTCTGCGCTCGCCGATCCACTCGCTGGCGCGGATTCTCAATCCGCTGGGTGCGCGTTGCGGCCTGCAGAGCATTTTCCACCCCGGCTATCAGGCCGTGCATCGCGATGCCAGCGGCTTGCTCGGCGATACCGCGATCGTGATCAAGGGCGATGGCGGCGAGATCGAGATCAACCCGGACGCCGACAGCCATCTGTACGGCACCACTGACGGCGAAAGTTGGGACGAGGAATGGCCGCAGTTGTCGGCGCAGCGTCACGTCAAACCCGCCTCGCTCGATCCCGAGCATTTGAAAGCGGTGTGGCGTGGCGACGTGGTCGACAGTTACCCGCAAATGGCCCTGATCTCGACCATGGCCCTGGCCCTGCGTGGACTCGGCCAGAGCCGCGAACAGGCCTTTGAAACCGCCGAACAATACTGGGCCACGCGCAACAAATCGATTTAACCGATCATTCGCGCCCGATCTTTGCGCTTTTTGTTCGAACCCATGGGAATAGACTCGACTCCAACGATTATTGGCTTCGGGAGTCTTGAACATGGGTTTGTTAGTCGATGGCCGCTGGCAGGACAAGTGGTACGAAAGCAACAAAGACGGCGCGTTCCAGCGTGAGCAGGCGCAGCGTCGCCACTGGCTGACCGCAGACGGCAAGCCGGGACCGACCGGCGTCGGCGGGTTTGCCGCAGAACCCGGTCGCTATCACCTGTACGTGTCCCTGGCCTGTCCGTGGGCCCATCGCACCCTGATCCTGCGCAAACTCAAAGGCCTCGAAAGCCTGATCGACGTTTCGGTGGTCAGTTGGCTGATGCTGGAAAACGGCTGGACCTTCGACAAAGCCTTGGGCTCCACCGGCGACAAGCTCGATCACTTTGACTTCATGCACCAGCGTTACACCGCCGATATCGCCGACTACAGCGGCCGGGTCACCGTGCCGGTGCTGTGGGACAAACAGCAAAAGCGCATCGTCAACAATGAATCATCGGAAATCATCCGCATGTTCAACGCTGCCTTCGATGATCTGACCGGTAACGACCTGGACTTCTACCCGGCTCCGCTGCGCGGTGAGATCGATGCGTTGAACGAGCGGATATATCCGGCAGTGAACAATGGCGTGTACCGCGCCGGGTTTGCCACCTCGCAACAGGCTTATGAACAAGCCTTCGATGAGGTGTTTGCCGAACTGGACCGCCTGGAGCTGCTGCTGGGCGCCAACCGCTATCTGGCTGGCGAATACCTGACCGAAGCGGACATCCGCCTGTTCACCACGCTGATTCGCTTCGATGCGGTGTACTACGGGCACTTCAAGTGCAACCTGCGGCGGATTGCGGATTATCCGAACCTGTCGAACTGGCTGCGGGAGATCTATCAGTGGCCGGGGATTGCCGAGACGGTGGATTTTGAACACATCAAGCACCACTACTATGCCAGCCACCGCACCATCAACCCGACGGGTGTGGTGCCCAAGGGGCCGGCGCAGGACTTTACCGTGGCCCATGATCGGGAGCGGTTGAGTGGGAAAGGGGTTTGGCGCAGAGGTTGAGTAATTCGGTGCTTTTGAAGGCCCCATCGCGAGCAAGCCCACACACAGGGGATTTGTGTCGTTCACGAATCCAATGTGGGAGCGGGCTTGCTCGCGAATGGGGGCAACTCGGTCTTCAGACCTACCCCTGAGCCCCTTCGAACCACGCCAGTTTCTCGCGCAGTTGCACCACTTCACCGACGATCACCAGCGTCGGCGCATGCACTTCATGCTCCGCCACCAATCGTGGCAAGTCGGCCAGGGTTCCGGTGAAGACGCGCTGATTGACCGTGGTGCCCTGCTGGATCAACGCCGCCGGGGTATCAGCGCCGCGACCGTGCTTGATCAACTGCTCGCAGATGATCGGCAAGCCCACCAGGCCCATGTAGAACACCAGCGTCTGCGCCGGCGCGACCAAATCGGCCCACGGCAAATCGGTTGAGCCGTCCTTCAGGTGCCCGGTGACAAAGCGTACCGACTGCGCGTAATCGCGGTGAGTCAGCGGAATCCCGGCATAGGCCGCGCAACCACTGGCCGCGGTGATCCCCGGCACGACCTGGAACGGGATGCCATGGGCCGCCAGTTCTTCGATCTCTTCACCGCCACGACCGAAGATGAACGGATCGCCGCCCTTCAGTCGCACTACACGCTTGCCCTGTTTGGCCAGGTCCACCAATTGCTGGTTGATCTGGTCCTGCGGTACCGCGTGATCGGAACGGCGCTTGCCGACGTAAACCCGCTCGGCGTCGCGACGGCACAGTTCGAGAATCGCCGGCGCCACCAGACGGTCGTACAGCACCACGTCGGCTTGCTGCATCAGGCGCAGTGCCTTGAACGTCAGCAGATCGGGATCACCTGGCCCCGCCCCCACCAGATAGACCTCACCGGTCGCCACTGGAGCTTCGCCATCGATTTTCGCCTGGAGCAAACGCTCGGCTTCAGCGCCCTGCCCGGCCAGTTGCCGATCGGCAACCGGACCCTGGAAAACATCCTCCCAGAATGCCCGACGCTGCTGCACATCCGGAAACAGGCCTTTGACCTGATGGCGAAAACGCGCCGCCAGGCCGGCCAGTTGACCGTAGGTGGAAGGAATCCAGGTTTCGATCTTGGCGCGGATCAAGCGTGCCAGCACCGGCGCATCGCCACCGCTGGACACTGCAATGATCAGCGGCGAGCGGTCGACGATGGCCGGGAAGATCACGCTGCACAGGGCCGGCGCGTCCACCACGTTGACCGGCACGCAACGCCGATGGGCATCGGCGGAGACTTGTGCGTTGAGCGCTTCGTCGTCGGTGGCGGCAATGATCAGCCCGCAACCGTCCAGGTCCGCCTCGGCGTAGCCACGCAACAGGCACTCGCCACCGCTGCCGGCAACCAGTTCGCGCAGTTGCGCTTCGATTTCAGGTGCAACCACCCGCAGCTGCGCACCGGCATCGGCCAGCAGGCGGGATTTGCGCAAGGCAATTTCCCCCCCGCCGACGACCAACACACGACTGCCGCGAAGGTTGTGAAACAGCGGCAGATATTTCATTTAGCCGATGACCTCAAGACCACCCATGTACGGCTTGAGAACCTCGGGCACACGGATCGAACCGTCGGCCTGCTGATAGTTCTCCAGCACCGCCACCAGGGTGCGACCCACTGCCAGGCCGGAGCCGTTCAGGGTGTGTACCAGTTCCGGCTTGCCGGTTTCCGGGTTGCGGAAGCGCGCCTGCATGCGGCGGGCCTGGAAGTCGCCACAGTTGGAGCACGACGAGATTTCGCGGTACTTGTCCTGGCTCGGGATCCACACTTCCAGGTCGTAGGTCTTGACCGCGCTGAAGCCCATGTCGCCGGTGCACAGCGCCAGGGTGCGGTAAGGCAGTTCCAGCAGTTGCAGGACTTTCTCGGCGTTGGCGGTCAGGCCTTCCAGCGCTTCCATCGACTTCGACGGCTCGACGATCTGCACCATTTCAACCTTGTCGAACTGGTGCTGACGGATCATACCGCGGGTATCACGACCCGATGCGCCGGCTTCACTGCGGAAGCACGGCGTGTGGGCGACGAACTTGATCGGCAGCAGTTTCGAATCGACGATTTCGCCGGCGACGATGTTGGTCAGCGACACTTCGGCGGTCGGGATCAGGTACAGGTCGGCCTCGCCTTCGCGGGCGATCTTGAACAGGTCTTCTTCGAACTTCGGCAGCTGACCGGTGCCTTGCAGCGCCGGGGCCTGGACCAGGTAAGGCGTGTAGGCCTCTTCGTAGCCGTGCTCGGTGACGTGCAGGTTGATCATGAACTGCGCCAGGGCGCGATGCAGACGGGCGATCGGGCCACGCAGCAAGGCGAAACGCGCGCCGGACAGCTTGGCGGCGGTTTCGAAGTCCAGCCAGCCGAACGTCTCACCCAGGGCAACGTGGTCCTGAACCGGGAAATCGAAGGCAGTCGGGGTGCCCCAACGGCGCACTTCGACGTTGCCGTCTTCGTCTTCGCCAACCGGCACGGATTCGTGCGGCAGGTTGGGAATACCCAGCAGGATCGAGTCCAGTTCGGTCTGGATCGCGTCCAGTTCGACTTTACCGGCACTCAATTCGCCCGCCATGCGCTCGACGTCCGCCATCAGCGGCGCGATGTCTTCGCCACGCTGCTTGGCCTGACCGATGGATTTGGAGCGCGCGTTACGTTCAGCCTGCAGTGCTTCGGTGCGGGTCTGGACGGTCTTGCGCTGTTCTTCCAGCGCTTCGATGCGCGCAACATCCAGCACGAAGCCACGGGATGCCAGGCGGTCCGCTACGTCCTGAAGGTTGCTACGTAACAGTTTGGAATCGAGCATGTCGGTTTCTCGTTTATCAAAGTTTGGTCAAGGACAGGCCGGCCCAGGTGGCAAGCAGCCCGCCGAATACGCTGAGTGCCGCATAGCCCAGGGCCAGCGGCACTTGCCCGCTTTCCAGCAGGCGCACCGTATCCAGTGAAAAGGATGAAAAAGTCGTCAGCCCCCCGAGGAAGCCGACCATCAACCCGGCGCGCACCTCGATGGGCACCTCCGGGCGTATCAAAAACAGACCGTATAGAACGCCGATCAGCAAACAGCCCACGATATTAACGGCCAGCGTCGCGGTATAGAAGTGCCGCGGCCAATTCGCGTTGATCCAGTTACCCGTGGCAAAGCGCAACAGCGTGCCGGCCATCCCGCCGACGGAAACCGCAACGATCAAGGGAAGCACTATTTTCTCCGCTGCCGGGGGCTTAAACGGTCGAGTTTTGCCAGGTGGTTGAGTTTTTCGCCGATCTTCAACTCCAGGCCACGGGGCACGGGCTGATAGAACGGAATCGGGTCGAGTTCTTCGGGGAAATAGTCTTCCCCGGCGGCATAAGCATCCGGTTCGTCGTGGGCATAGCGGTATTCGTCGCCATAGCCCAATTGTTTCATCAGCTTGGTCGGCGCGTTGCGCAGGTGCAGCGGCACCTCCAGCGAGCCGTGTTCGGCGGCGGCGCGCAATGCGGTCTTGAAGCCCATGTACACCGCGTTGCTTTTTGGCGCGCAGGCCAGATAGGTGATGGCCTGGGCCACCGCCAGTTCGCCTTCGGGGCTGCCGAGACGCTCCTGCACTTCCCAGGCCGCCAGGCACAGGCTCAGGGCGCGCGGGTCGGCGTTGCCGATGTCTTCGCTGGCCATGCGCACCACGCGCCGGGCCAGGTACAACGGGTCGCAACCGCCGTCGATCATGCGCGCGAACCAGTACAGCGCGCCGTCGGGGTTGGAGCCGCGCACCGATTTGTGCAGCGCGGATATCTGGTCGTAGAAGGCTTCGCCACCCTTGTCGAAGCGTCGACGGGTGTCGCCGAGCAGGCTTTGCAGGAGCTCGGTACCGATCTGGCTGTTGTCTTCGGCCAGGTCCGAGGCGTTTTCCAGCAGGTTGAGCAGGCGCCGACCATCGCCGTCCGCGGCCGACAGCAGCATCTGGAAGCCTTCATCGCTGAGGGTCAGGCTGCGCTTGCCCAGGCCCCGCTCTTCGGTCAGCGCGCGCTGCACCAGTTTGCGCAGGGCCGCTTCGTCGAGGCTCTTGAGCACGTAGACGCGGGCGCGGGACAGCAAGGCGTTGTTGAGTTCGAACGAAGGGTTTTCCGTGGTCGCGCCGATGAAAATCAGCGTGCCGTCCTCGACATAAGGCAGGAACGCGTCCTGTTGGGACTTGTTGAAACGATGCACTTCGTCGACGAACAAAATGGTGCGGCGGCCGTACTGCGCGGCCTGCTGCTTGGCGATTTCCACCGCCTGACGGATCTCCTTGACCCCGGCCAGCACCGCCGAGACCGTTTCGAAGTGTGCATCCGAGACTTCCGCGAGCAATCGCGCCAGGGTGGTTTTGCCCACACCCGGCGGCCCCCAGAAAATCATCGAATGCAGGGCACCCTGCTCCAGCGCCTCGCGCAAGGGCTTGCCGCGAGCGAGCACGTGTTCCTGACCGACGTACTCGTCCAGGTTGGCCGCGCGCAGGCGGGCGGCCAGGGGCTGGGCGATGGGGGTGCTGCGAAACAGGTCCATCACGTACGTTTAAAACCTCGTCTTGTTACGTAGCCTTCATGTCTGGCAAAAATCCTGTGGCGAGGGGGCTTGCCCCCGTTGGGCTGCGAAGCGGCCCTAAAACGTGCCACTGCGGTACATCAGGTATACCGAGTGTGATGGTTTTACGACTGCTTCGCAGCCGAACGGGGGCAAGCCCCCTCGCCACACAAGCCCGTTCCCACAGGCTGCGTGGTTATTCCTGGATCACGTCCGCCCCTTTAGGGATGTCGAACTTGAATTTGGACGCCGGGATCGGCTCGTTGGCCTTCACCCCGGTGAACAGGATATTGGTGCGCTGGCCCACGCTGTCGATCAACTGCATGTCGTTGACCAGACCATTGCGGAACGACAGGCGCAGGCTGTCGAACAGGGTGTCCTTGGTCTTCGGCTTCAGGGTGAAGTCGATCACGCCGCCGGCTTCCTTGGCGCTGATGTCGAAGCTCTGGCTGATCTTGGACACGTCACCGGACAGCAGCAAGGCCGGGGTCTGGGTCAGACGCTGGTCGAGGTTCTTGATGGTGGCCTGTTCCAGGTCCGGGTCCCACAGGGTGACCTTCTTGCCATCGGACACCATGGTCTGTTCGGCCGGTGCATCGGTGTGCCAATAGAACAGGCCCGGGCGCTGCAGGGACATGTCGCCGGCGGTTTCCTGCAACTGGGTGCCGGTGCCATCAAGGGTCAGTTGCGAGAAACGCGCAGTCAGGGTCTGGGATTTTTCCAGTAGCTGGGTCAGGCGTGCCACATCCTTGTCATCGGCGTTAGCCTGGAGCGTGGTCAAAGCCAGTACCGGCAGCAACAGCATGCGGATCAGACGCATGGGAGTCCTCATAACATTCGTGGGAGTGCGAGCGGCGCCAAAGGGCGCCACCCTTTCATATTCGTGTCAGTCGCGCACCGGGCCAGGGGCCAGGACTTCACGCGAACCGTTGGTGTTCATGGACGTCACGACCCCGGCCATTTCCATGGCTTCGATCATGCGCGCGGCGCGGTTGTAGCCGATCTTGAGCTTGCGCTGAACCGCGGAAATGGAGGCGCGACGGCTTTCCAGCACGAACTGGACCGCTTCGTCGTACAGCGCGTCGGCCTCGGGATCGTCACCGTCGCTGCCCCCGCTGCTGCCTTCGAAGCCGCTGCCCGCCTCTTCGACGCCATTGAGGATGTCGTCGTTGTATTCCGGCGCGCCCCGCAGCTTCCAGGCCTCCACCACGCGGTGAACCTCATCGTCGGACACGAAGGCACCGTGAACACGAATCGGCAGACTGGTGCCCGGCGGCATGTACAGCATGTCACCGTGGCCCAGCAGTTGTTCGGCGCCACCCTGGTCGATGATGGTCCGCGAGTCGATCTTGCTCGACACCTGGAACGCCATGCGGGTCGGGATGTTGGCCTTGATCAGACCGGTGATCACATCCACCGACGGACGCTGGGTCGCGAGGATCAAGTGAATGCCGGCCGCACGCGCCTTCTGGGCGATACGCGCGATCAGCTCTTCAACCTTCTTGCCGACGATCATCATCATGTCGGCGAATTCGTCGACCACCACCACGATAGTCGGCAGCTTTTGCAGGAGCGGCGCTTCGTCGTGGATGCTTTCGCGCTTGTACAGCGGATCGCTCAACGGCTCGCCGGCGTCCTGGGCTTCCTTGACCTTGGCGTTGAAACCCGAAAGGTTCCGTACGCCCATCTTGGCCATCAGCTTGTAGCGGCGCTCCATCTCGGCAACGCTCCAGCGCAGGGCGTTGGCGGCGTCCTTCATGTCGGTGACCACCGGGCACAGCAGGTGCGGAATGCCCTCGTAGATCGACAATTCCAACATTTTCGGGTCGATCATGATCAGCTTGGCGTCTTCCGGCCCGGACTTGAACAGGATCGACAGGATCATCGCGTTCACGCCCACCGACTTACCGGAACCGGTGGTACCGGCCACCAACAGGTGCGGCATCTTCGCCAGGTCGGTGATGACCGGCTTGCCGCCGATATCGTGGCCCAGGGCCAGGGTGACCGGGGATTTGAAGTTGTCGTACTCGGGGGTCGACAACACCTCGGAGAAACGCACGATCTGCCGGTCTTCGTTGGGAATCTCGATACCGACCGTGGTCTTGCCCGGAATCACTTCCACCACGCGCACGCTGGTCACGGCCAGGGAACGGGCCAGGTCTTTGGCCAGGTTGGCGATGCGGCTGACCTTGACGCCAGCGGCGGGCTGGATTTCGTAACGGGTAATCACCGGACCCGGGTGGATCGAGTCCACAGTCACTTCGACGCCGAACTCCTTGAGCTTGATTTCCAACAGGTGGCCGACCGCCGCCAGGGATTCGGGCGAATAATTGAGCTGTTTCTTTTCCGCGGGATCAAGAATCGAGATCGGCGGCAAGGTGCCTTCCACGGCGCTGTCGACGAACAGTGGCGCCTGCTTCTCTTTTTCAACGCGTTTGCTCGGCGCGGCAGGTTTTGGCGGCGCGGGTGCAATCACCGGCGGCACCTGCTTCTCACGCTCTGACATGTGCTTGCTCAGGGCCTGCTCACGCTCGATCAACCGCTCCTTGACCTTGGCCTGTTCGCGCTTGTCGGTGACGGTCGGCGCAACCACTTCACCCATACGGTCATCGACTTCACGCAACTGGGCGACCAGCTGTTTGCGCTCGGTACGGGCCGCCCACCAGCGATTGGCCGCCCCCTGGAACAGTTCGAACAGGTCGAGGGTGATCTTGCCGGTGATGTCCATCACCTTGAACCACGACAGGTCGGTAAACACCGTCAGGCCGAACAGGAACAACGCGATGAACAGCAGCGTACTGCCCTGGATATTCAGGGCGTTCCTCGCCAGTTCGCCGAGGCTTTCCCCCAGCGCACCGCCCGCACCGGCCGGCAGACCGGTCGCGGCATGGAAATGAATATGGGCCAGCGCGGCCCCCGACAGCACCAGGAACACCAGGCCGATCAGGCGCCAGGAGAACAGCCAGCCGCTCCACTGCCAAGGCTCGTGACGCTGACGGAAGATCTGGTACGCCTTGACCGCCAGCAGCAACGGGAAAATGTAGGCGAAGTAACCCAGCACCATGAACAGGATATCGGCGCTGTAGGAGCCCGCGGGCCCGCCGAAATTCTGCACGTCGTCGATCTTGCTGTTATGGCTCCAGCCCGGATCATCCTTGCCATAGGTCAGCAAGGCCATCATCAGGAACAGGCACAGGGCACCGATGGCGATCAGCGCACCTTCCTTGAGTCGGTAGTGCAAGTGCTGGCGCCAGAGCGGAACGACGGCTGGTTTAGGTGCTGCGGTGGATTTCTTCAAAACGCTTCTTTTCCTGCGCCAATGGCGCGTCCATCTGTTGAATGTCTAAAAAACCGCCCAATCCAGGCAGGTAAAAAAGTTAACACACGTAACCGGGACTACTTTTAACACTGCGTCGCGGCTTTTATAAACACGGTGCGCACTGAATATATGTAACACGCAGGGCATTGTACGGGTTTGTACGCACGACGCCATGCTTGAGACCCTTGGGTGTAGCATAGTCAACAGCACATGACATGCTATTCAATTTGAGCATGCATTGTCTTTTGTGACAAAGGCTTATGAGGTGTTTTTATGAGCGAAGCGAAGCATTCCCGCCTGATTATCCTGGGCTCCGGTCCTGCCGGTTACAGCGCAGCCGTTTATGCCGCCCGCGCCAACCTCAAGCCCGTTGTCATCACCGGCATACAGGCAGGTGGCCAGCTCACCACCACCGTCGAAGTCGATAACTGGCCAGGCGACGTCGAAGGCCTGACCGGCCCCGTGCTGATGGAGCGCATGCAAAAACACGCCGAGCGCTTTGCCACCGAGATCGTTTACGACCACATCCATACCGCCAAGTTGCAACAACGGCCATTCGAGCTGATTGGCGATGGCGGCACCTACACCTGCGACGCCCTGATCATTGCCACCGGCGCCAGCGCGCAATACCTGGGCCTGCCATCGGAAGAAGCCTTTGCCGGCAAAGGGGTTTCGGCGTGCGCGACCTGTGACGGGTTCTTCTATCGCAACCAGGTGGTCGCGGTGGTCGGCGGCGGCAACACGGCGGTCGAGGAAGCGTTATACCTGTCGAACATCGCCAGGGAAGTGCACCTGATCCATCGACGCGACAAACTGCGCTCGGAGAAAATCCTCCAGGACAAACTCTTCGAAAAAGCCGCCAACGGCAATATCCGCCTGCATTGGAACCAGAATCTGGACGAAGTGCTCGGCGATGCCAGTGGCGTGACCGGTGCCCGCCTGCGGGACAGCCAAACAGGTGAAACCAAAGAGCTGCCGCTGGCCGGGGTGTTTATCGCCATCGGCCACAAACCCAACACCGACCTGTTCACCGGGCAACTGGAAATGCGCGACGGGTATCTGCTGGTCAAGGGCGGCAGCGAAGGCGATGCTACCGCCACGGCGATTGCAGGTGTGTTTGCCGCCGGCGACGTGGCCGATCATGTTTATCGCCAGGCCGTTACGTCTGCCGGGGCCGGTTGCATGGCGGCGCTGGACGCCGAAAAATACCTCGACGACATTCCTGCCGTTTGAAGGCAAACTTTACGGCGGGCCAATGCCCGCCACTGCCCTCCCATTCTGCAAGCCCGGATGCCATGCTGACTTGGTTACAACGCAATACCTTGCATTTCCCACCACTGGAAAAGGCCATGCGCGACCCCAACGGGCTGCTGGCTGCCGGTGGCGACCTGTCCGCCGATCGGCTGATCTCGGCTTATCGCCACGGCTGCTTCCCATGGTTTTCCGAAGGCCAGCCGATTCTCTGGTGGTCGCCGGACCCGCGCACGGTTCTGTTTCCCGACGAATTGCACGTCTCGCGAAGCCTGAACAAACTGCTGCGCCAGCAACGCTATCAAGTGACCTTCGACCAGGACTTCGCCGCCGTCATCCGCGCTTGTGCGGCTCCCCGGGATTACGCCGACGGCACCTGGATCACCGAAGCGATGCAGGAGGCCTACATCGAACTGCACAGGCGTGGTCACGCGCACTCGGTGGAAGTGTGGGACGGGGAGGAACTGGTCGGCGGCCTGTATGGCCTGGCCATGGGCCGGTTGTTTTTTGGCGAGTCCATGTTCAGTCGCGCTGACAACGCCTCGAAATTCGGCTTTGCCACCCTGGTCCGACATCTGAAAGACTCGGGGTTTGTACTGATTGATTGCCAGATGCCGACCGATCACCTGCATAGCTTGGGAGCCCGGGCGATTCCGCGTCGCGAATTTGCCGCTTATCTGTCCCGGCATCTGGACCAACCCAACCATGCCACCTGGGTTTGCTGAGCGACTTTTGCGCGCGTGGCTTACACTTATTCAAAAGCATTATCCCGAGGGTTGATCATGACCGAGTTGGCGCGTTTGAAGTTCTATGCCACTCAGCCGCACTCTTGCAGTTATCTGCCCGATGAGCAGGCCACAACCCTGTTCCTCGATCCTAGCCAGCCCATGGATGTGCATGTCTATGCAGACCTGTCGGAGATGGGGTTTCGTCGCAGTGGCGATCATCTCTACCGGCCGCATTGCCAGAATTGCAATGCCTGCGTTCCGGCGCGCATCCCCGTGGGGCAGTTCACGCCCAACCGGCAACAGAAACGCATTTTCAAGCGCAACGCGGACTTGCAGGTGCGCCCGGCCAAGCCCCGCTTCAACGAAGAGTACTTCGAGCTTTACCAGCGCTATATCGAACAGCGTCACGCCGATGGCGACATGTATCCGCCAAGTCGCGACCAGTTTTCGACCTTCCTGGTGCGGGACCTGCCGTTTTCACGGTTTTATGAGTTCCGCCTGAATGGCCAGCTACTGGCCGTCGCCGTCACCGATTTACTGCCGAACGGTCTTTCGGCGGTCTACACCTTCTACGAGCCAGCCGAAGAGCGTCGCAGCCTTGGGCGCTATGCAATCCTGTGGCAAATCGCCGAGGCCAGGCGACTGGGGCTGGAGGCGGTCTACCTCGGCTACTGGATCAAAAACTGCAAAAAAATGAATTACAAGACTCAATATCGCCCTATTGAGTTGCTGATTAATCAGCGCTGGGTGGTTCTAAACTAGAGCCGGCCCTAAACCCCTTGGCTTAAACCCCACTTTTCGGGCACAATGCACGCCGCTTTTGCCTGGCGCAGTTGCACCGGGCCATTCATTGGACACCGAGGGCTTTACTGCATGTCGAAAGAAGACAGCTTCGAAATGGAAGGCACTGTCGTCGACACCCTGCCCAACACCATGTTTCGTGTGGAGTTGGAAAATGGGCACGTCGTAACCGCGCACATCTCCGGCAAGATGCGCAAGAACTACATCCGTATTCTTACCGGCGACAAAGTGCGCGTAGAGCTGACTCCCTATGACTTGAGCAAAGGGCGCATCACTTACCGCGCCCGCTAATCTGGTCAATACAAGACGCCCGGCTTATGCCGGGCGTTTTTGTTTGTCTGCGATTTAGCGACCACAACACAAAACCCTGTGGGAGCGAGCTTGCTCGCGATGGCGTCAGTTGGTCCAACATTGATGCAAGCTGATGCACCGCTATCGCGAGCAAGCTCGCTCCCACAGGTTTTGATGTGCATTTTGCAGACAACAAAAAGGCGCCTTTCGGCGCCTTTTTGCTTTGTGGCGGTTTAACGTCAGGCCATCTCGGCCGTGGTCTCGAACTCGAAGGTCAGCTCGCCATCCTTGATGTCGATGTGCACTACACCGCCATGTTCGGCCAGTTCGCCAAAGAGAATCTCCTCCGCCAGTGGACGCTTGATCTTGTCCTGGATCAGGCGAGCCATTGGGCGAGCACCCATCGCCGCGTCGTAGCCACCTTCGGCGAGCCAGCTGCGGGCCGCATCGGTGACTTCCAGCAACACTCGCTTGTCTTCCAACTGCGCCTGAAGCTCGGTAAGGAACTTGTCCACCACGCTCTTGATGACCTCATGGCTGAGGCGACCAAACTGGATAATGGTGTCCAGACGGTTGCGGAATTCCGGCGTGAAGCTCTTCTTGATCACTTCCATCGCATCGGACGAGTGGTCCTGGAAGGTGAAACCGATCGAAGCACGAGCAGCTGTCTCGGCACCGGCGTTGGTCGTCATGATGACGATCACGTTACGGAAATCCGCCTTGCGCCCGTTGTTATCGGTCAAGGTACCGTGGTCCATGACCTGCAGCAGCAGATTGAAGACTTCCGGATGCGCTTTCTCGATTTCATCGAGCAACAGCACGCAGTGTGGTTGCTTGGTGATGGCTTCGGTCAGCAGACCGCCCTGGTCGAACCCGACATAACCCGGAGGCGCACCGATCAGACGCGATACGGTATGGCGCTCCATGTACTCGGACATGTCGAAGCGAATCAGCTCGACCCCCAGCGCCTTGGCCAACTGACGCGCCGCTTCGGTTTTACCGACACCGGTAGGCCCTGCGAACAGGAACGAACCGACAGGCTTGTCAGGGGACTTGAGGCCGGCACGGGACAGCTTGATCGCGGTTGCCAGCGAGTCGATCGCAGCATCCTGACCAAATACGGTCAACTTCAGGTCACGCTCGAGGTTACGCAGCAGTTCCTTGTCGGAGCTGGTGACGTGTTTTGGCGGAATCCGCGCGATTTTCGCGACGATGTCCTCGACCTGAGGCACTTCGATGCGCTTGACACGCATCTCGACCGGTTGCAGGCGCTGGTAGGCACCCGCTTCGTCAATCACATCGATCGCCTTGTCCGGCATGTGACGATCGTTGATGTAACGCGAAGCCAGTTCGGCAGCCGCGCGCAGGGCTTCATCGCTGTATTCGATATTGTGATGGCTTTCGAAACGCCCCTTCAGGCCGCGCAGAATGCCAATGGTGTCTTCCACCGAAGGCTCCGACACATCGACCTTCTGGAAACGCCGGGCCAAGGCACGGTCCTTCTCGAAGATGCCGCGAAATTCCTGAAAGGTGGTCGATCCGATGCAACGGATATCACCCGAGGACAGCAGCGGCTTGAGCAGGTTCGAGGCATCCATGACACCACCGGACGCAGCACCCGCACCAATGATGGTGTGGATCTCGTCGATGAACAGGATCGCCTGCGGCCGTTTTTTCAGCTCATTGAGCAACGCCTTGAAGCGCTTCTCGAAATCGCCACGGTATTTGGTACCGGCCAGCAAGGCACCCAGGTCGAGGGAGTAAACCACGCTGTTGGCCAGCAGGTCCGGCACCTGGTTGTCGACAATGCGCTTGGCCAGGCCTTCGGCAATCGCGGTTTTACCCACGCCCGCCTCGCCCACCAGCAGCGGGTTGTTCTTGCGCCGACGTGCCAGGATCTGTGCGACACGTTCGACTTCCAGCTCACGCCCCACCAACGGATCGATACGACCCTGGCGCGCGAGCTCGTTGAGGTTGCTGGCATAAGCATCCAGGGGATTGCCCGAGGAAGAAGACTCACCGCCCTCGTCGTCCTGCATATCTTGCTCACCTTCAGAGTGATCGCCATGCCCCGGCACCTTGGAAATGCCATGGGCGATGTAGTTGACGACATCTATGCGGGCAACGCTCTGCTGTTTCAGCAGGAACACCGCCTGACTCTCTTGCTCACTGAAGATCGCGACCAGCACGTTGGCACCAGTCACTTCGCGTTTGCCCGAGCTCTGTACGTGAAACACAGCACGTTGCAGTACACGCTGGAAGCCCAGGGTTGGCTGGGTTTCGCGATCCTCGTCATGCACGGGGATCAATGGCGTGGTGGAGTCGATGAACTCCTGCAGGTCATGCTTGAGTTTGTCGAGGTTTGCGCCGCACGCGCGCAGAACGGTGGCGGCAGCCTCATTGTCCAATAGGGCCAGCAGGAGGTGTTCGACGGTCATGAACTCATGACGCTTCGAACGGGCTTCCTTGAAGGCAAGATTGAGGGTGACTTCGAGCTCGCGGTTTAACATAGCTTCACCTCATACCCAAGTGGTCGGCGATTAACCGTCCTTCTCGATTTCACAGAGTAGCGGATGCTGGCTTTCCCTGGCGTACTGGTTGACCTGCATGGCCTTGGTCTCCGCGATGTCGCGGGTAAACACTCCACATACTGCCCGTCCTTCTGTATGAACGGCCAGCATGACCTTGGTCGCCAGCTCGCGATTCAGGTTAAAAAACACCTCGAGCACTTCGACGACGAAATCCATCGGTGTGTAGTCATCATTGAACAAAACCACCTTGTACATCGGCGGCGCCTGTAGAGCAGGCTTTGCCTCCTGAACAGCAATGCCTGCGGAATCGTCGTCGTGTAAATCAGGGCGATCCTGATTGAATGTTAGTCGAATCTGGCTGATTGCATGCATGGAAAGAAAGGTTCGTCAGTTGTTCAAATACAGTGGTGGGGGCGGCTATCAGCGATTTCAACTCCGACTGCCGGTCAGCTTGACTATCGGCAAAAGGGTGTTACAACCAATAGAGCCCACAGTGGGTAAAAAAGGTCCGCGGAGTCAAACTTATTTACAGGTTCGACTGCGGATGTAGTGGATGATACTCCAGTGATGGAGTCTGTTGCAGAGGGAGTTGGGTATGGCAGTCGGCAAGGTGAAGTGGTTCAACAACGCCAAGGGTTACGGATTCATCAACGAGGAAGGCAAGACAGAGGATCTGTTTGCCCACTACTCGGCCATAAAAATGGAAGGTTATAAAACCCTGAAAGCCGGGCAAGCTGTCGTATTCGAGATCATCCAGGGCCCCAAAGGCCTTCACGCGGTCAACATCGGCAACCCGGTGGACGCCTCGAAAACCGCGACACCGTCACCTGAGCAGACCGTTTCGGTTTAATACCGCCGCGTCATCCAGTCATAAAAAAACCGCCCGACTCAACTTCTTGAATCAGGCGGTTTTTGTGTACCTGCGTGTTCTTACATGTGCGAGATCAGCGCATCACCGAAACCGGAAGACGACACCAGTTTCGCCCCTTCCATCAGACGCTCGAAATCATAGGTCACGGTCTTGGCGGAAATCGCGCCATTGGTGCCCTTGATGATCAGGTCGGCCGCTTCGGTCCAGCCCATGTGGCGCAGCATCATTTCAGCGGAGAGGATCAGCGAACCCGGGTTGACCTGGTCCTTGCCGGCGTACTTCGGTGCCGTACCGTGGGTGGCTTCGAACATGGCCACGGTGTCGGACAGGTTGGCCCCTGGTGCAATACCGATACCGCCCACTTCCGCCGCCAGGGCGTCGGAGAGGTAGTCACCGTTCAGGTTCAGGGTCGCGATCACATCGTATTCGGCCGGGCGCAGCAGGATCTGCTGGAGCATGGCGTCGGCGATGGCATCCTTGACGATGACGTTCTTGCCGGTTTTCGGGTTCTTGAACTGCATCCACGGACCGCCGTCGAGCAGGGTCGCGCCGAATTCTTCAGCCGCCACTTCGTAGGCCCATTCCTTGAAGGCACCTTCGGTGAACTTCATGATGTTGCCTTTGTGCACGATGGTCAGCGAATCGCGATCGTTGTCGACCACATATTGCAGGGCCTTGCGCGCCAGACGCTTGGTGCCTTGCAGCGAAACCGGCTTGACACCGATACCGCAGTTCTCGTCGAAACGGATCTTGGTGACGCCCATTTCTTCTTTAAGAAACTTGATGACCTTGGTGGCTTCCGGCGTACCGGCCTTCCACTCGATGCCGGCGTAGATGTCTTCGGAGTTCTCGCGGAAGATGGTCATGTCGACATCACCCGGTTTCTTGACCGGGCTAGGCACGCCTTCGAACCAGCGCACCGGGCGCAGGCAGACGTACAGGTCGAGTTGCTGACGCAGGGCCACGTTAAGTGAACGGATGCCGCCACCGACCGGGGTGGTCAGAGGGCCCTTGATGGAAACCACGTAATCCTTGACCGCGTCCAGGGTTTCCTGAGGCAGCCAGGTATCCTGATCGTAGACCTGAGTCGCTTTTTCCCCGGCGTACACCTCCATCCAGGAAATCTTGCGCTCGCCACCATAAGCCTTCTTAACTGCAGCATCGACAACCTTGATCATGACCGGGCTGATGTCGACACCAATGCCGTCGCCTTCGATGAAGGGGATGATCGGGTTATTAGGAACATTGAGAGAATGGTCTGCATTGACGGTGATTTTGTCGCCGACGGCTGGAACCTGAATCTTCTTGTAACCCATGCTGAACTCCATTGATTGGATTGAACATCTGGCTTGGTTCGAGCGTAACCCAGTTGAATCGGCGCGCAAACCCTATGTTCTGTCCATATGCCGCAAAGCCGCACAACCAGCGGCCTACAAGCCTGAAAGCAAAGGGAAAAACGCCAAACTCAAGCACGACGAATGACCTTACGCCCTCCTCGCCCCTGCGACCTTTAGACCAATGGACGACATTCGTTGCGTATGAACCATCGGCAGATTGCCAGCTACCTATGTATAATGCCGCCGCTGACTAAAGGGTCACGACGGACTGAACAGCCTGCCGCTTGATAAATAGCGACGAGTGTTTACGCCCAAAGTCGGTCTGTTACCGCAGCCCGACTGCTTGACGCCCCACTGATGCACCCAACATCACAGCAACGAAACCTCGATATTCGGCTCATGGATGACTTTGAACGAACGCGCTTACCCGGCGCCCTCGAGTTTCTGCGCACGCTTTAGCAAAGAAGAGAGAGTTAATCCGAATATGCCCACCCGCTCGAAGATCATCTATACCTTCACCGACGAAGCTCCTGCCCTCGCCACCTATTCACTGTTGCCTATCGTAGAGGCGTTCACCGCCTCGGCTGATATCGCCGTTGAAACCCGCGATATCTCTCTTGCAGGGCGCATCCTGGCCAGCTTCCCCGAGCAACTGGGTGACAAAGCCGTAGCCGACCACCTCGCCGAACTGGGCGCCCTGGCCGTTACGCCTGAAGCCAACATCATCAAGCTGCCGAACATCAGTGCTTCGGTTCCACAACTGCAAGCCGCGATCAAAGAGCTGCAAGCCCAGGGCTACAACCTGCCGGACTACCCGGAAACCGTGACCTGCGACGCCGACAAAGAAGCCAAGGCGCGCTACGACAAGGTCAAGGGTAGCGCCGTGAACCCGGTTCTGCGTGAAGGTAACTCCGACCGTCGCGCTCCGCTGTCGGTCAAGAACTATGCGCGCAAGCACCCGCACAAAATGGGCGCCTGGGCCAAGGACTCCAAGTCCCACGTTGCGCACATGAGCACCGGCGATTTCTACGGCAGCGAAAAAGCCGCCCTGATCGACGCCGCTGACGCCGTCAAAATCGAACTGATCGCTCAAGACGGCACCGCCACCGTCCTGAAAGAAAAGACCAGCGTACAAGCCGGTGAGATCCTCGATTGCGCGGTCATGAGCAAAAACGCCCTGCGCCGCTTCATCGCCGCCGAAATCGAAGACGCCAAGGCACAAGGCGTGCTGCTGTCGGTTCACCTGAAAGCCACCATGATGAAGGTCTCCGACCCGATCATGTTCGGCCAGATCGTTGCCGAGTTCTATAAAGACGCACTGGCCAAGCACGCTGACGTGCTGGCACAGATCGGCTTCAACCTGAACAACGGCATCGGCGACCTGTACGCTCGCATCAAGGCCCTGCCTGCCGAACAGCAAGCGGCCATCGAAGCTGACATCCAGGCGGTCTACGCCGCTCGCCCTTCCCTGGCGATGGTCAACTCCGACAAAGGCATCACCAACCTGCACGTGCCGAGCGACGTCATCGTCGACGCCTCGATGCCGGCGATGATCCGTGACTCCGGCAAGATGTGGGGCACCGACGGCCAGCTGCACGACACCAAGGCCGTGATCCCGGATCGTTGCTACGCAACCATCTACCAGGCCGTGATCGAAGATTGCAAAGCCAACGGCGCATTCGATCCGACCACCATGGGCAGCGTACCGAACGTTGGCCTGATGGCGAAGAAAGCCGAAGAATACGGCTCCCACGACAAGACCTTCCAGATCAAGGCTGACGGCGTTGTTCGCGTCACCGACAGCAAGGGCAACCTGCTGCTGGAGCAGTCGGTCGAAGCCGGCGACATCTTCCGCATGTGCCAGACCAAAGATGCACCGATCCAGGACTGGGTCAAACTGGCGGTCAACCGTGCTCGCGCCAGCAGCACTCCGGCGATTTTCTGGCTGGACCCAATGCGCGCCCACGACGGCGTGGTCATCGAGAAAGTTCAGGCCTACCTGAAGGATCACGACACCGCAGGCCTGGACATCCAGATCATGTCGCCTGTCGACGCCATGAAGTTCACCCTGCAGCGCACCCGCGAAGGCAAGGACACCATCTCGGTGACCGGCAACGTACTGCGCGACTACCTGACCGACCTGTTCCCGATCATGGAACTGGGCACCAGCGCCAAGATGCTGTCGATCGTACCGCTGATGAACGGCGGTGGCCTGTTCGAAACCGGCGCCGGCGGTTCGGCGCCGAAGCACGTTCAGCAATTGCTGGAAGAGAACTTCCTGCGCTGGGATTCGCTGGGTGAGTTCCTGGCCCTGGCCGCGTCCCTGGAACACCTGGGCGTGACCTACAACAATCCAAAGGCGCTGGTACTGGCCAAGACCCTGGACCAGGCCACCGGCCAGTTCCTGGACAACAACAAGTCGCCATCGCGCAAAGTCGGCAACATCGACAACCGCGGCAGCCACTTCTACCTGGCGCTGTACTGGGCTCAAGCCCTGGCCGCCCAGACCGAAGACGCTGCACTGCAAGCGCAGTTCGCGACCCTGGCCAAAACCCTGACCGAGAACGAGGCGACCATCGTTGCCGAACTCAACGCCGTTCAGGGCAAGCCAGTGGACATCGGCGGTTACTACCACGCCGACGCCGAGCTGATCAGCAAAGCCATGCGCCCAAGCGCAACCTTCAACGCGGCGGTTGCAGCGTTGGTTTAAGGTTGTAAGGAAGCACCACAAACCCCGGCCCTGTGCCGGGGTTTGTGTTTTCTGGCCTTCACACAATTTACCGGTGACACACGGACCAATGTGGGAGCGGGCTTGCTCGCGAAAGCGGTTTATCATTCAACACCTTCATTGACTGACCCACCGCTTTCGCGAGCAAGCCCGCCCCCACAGGGACAGCATTTCAACTTCGAGGAGATCTCATGGACTGGAAACCCCACATCACCGTCGCCACCATCGTCGAAGACAATGGCCGCTTCCTGATGGTCGAAGAACTCAAGCACGGTCGCGTGGTGCTCAACCAGCCCGCCGGGCATCTCGATCCGGACGAAACCCTGACCGAAGCCGCCGTGCGCGAAACCCTCGAGGAAACCGGCTGGGACGTCGAACCGACCGGTGTACTGGGCATTTACCTCTACACCGCCCCGAGCAACGGCGTAACCTACCAGCGGGTCTGCTTCATCGCAAAACCACTGAAACACCACCCTGATTATCAACTGGACGACGGCATCGTCGGCGCCAAGTGGTTGACCCGCGAGGAATTAATCGAGCAGCGCGGCAACTGGCGCAGCGAGCTGATCATGCGCTGCATCGATGACTATCTGGCAGGCATTCACTTCGGCCTTGAATTGATCCGTCCTTCTCTTTAGCCATGCGGGCTCCGGCCTGTTAGAATCGCGTCCTTTTTCAAGACACTCATTGAATCCCTATGCGTGATCCAGCCCCTTCTGACACACAAAAGAAGCGCGTCATTGTCGGCATGTCCGGCGGCGTGGACTCTTCCGTTTCCGCCCTCCTGCTGATCGAGCAGGGCTATGAGGTGGAAGGCCTGTTCATGAAGAACTGGGAAGAAGACGATGGAACGGAATACTGCACCGCCATGGATGACCTGGCGGACGCCCAGGCCGTGTGCGACAAGATCGGCATCAAGCTGCACACCGCCAACTTCGCCGCCGAGTACTGGGACAATGTGTTCGAGCACTTCCTGGCCGAATACAAGGCCGGACGCACGCCGAACCCGGACATCCTGTGCAACCGCGAAATCAAGTTCAAGGCGTTCCTCGACTACGCCATGATGCTTGGCGCCGACCTGATCGCCACCGGTCACTACGTGCGTCGCCGCGACATCGATGGCCGCACCGAACTGCTCAAGGGCCTGGATCCGAACAAGGACCAGAGCTACTTCCTGCACGCCGTCGGCGGCGAACAGATCGCCAAGACCCTGTTCCCGGTCGGCGAGCTGGAAAAACCGCAAGTGCGCGCGATTGCCGAAAAGTACGAGCTGGCAACCGCGAAGAAGAAGGACTCCACCGGGATCTGCTTTATCGGCGAGCGCCGTTTCAGCGATTTCCTCAAACAGTACCTGCCGGCACAACCGGGCGAGATCAAGACCACCGAAGGTGAAATCATCGGCCGTCATCACGGCCTGATGTATCACACCATCGGCCAGCGCCAGGGCCTGGGCATCGGCGGCCTGAAAGACGCCAGCGACGAGCCGTGGTACGTGCTGATCAAGGACCTGGAGCACAACGAGCTGATCGTTGGCCAGGGCAATGACCACCCATGGCTGTTCTCCCGCGCCCTGCTCGCTTCCGATATCTACTGGGTCAACCCGATCGACCTGAGCCAGCCACGCAAGCTGACCGCCAAGGTTCGTTATCGTCAGAGCGACCAGCCCTGCACCCTGGAAAAAACCGCCACCGGTTATCGCGCGACCTTCGATGACCCGCAACGCGCGGTCACTCCGGGCCAGTCCGTGGTGTTCTACGACGGTGAGATCTGCCTCGGCGGCGGCGTGATTGAAGTAGCCGAGCCGTGGACGAGCAAGGGCCAGGCCCTATGAACCCGATTCAGGAGCAACTGACAGCACTGGGCGGCGTGTTTCTCGCCGCCGTGCTGGTGGACAGGATTGCCAAGAGCGGCCAGACCAACGAGGCCGGCCTGAGCTGCATGCTCGGCAGCCTGCTGATCCGCGACCCCAAGGACACCCTGGAAGTCTACGGCGGCGATGACATCAACCTGCGTGAAGGTTATCGCGCCCTGATCGGCGCCCTCGAGCGCGACCCAAGCACCCTGCAGCGCGAACCGCTGCGCTATGCCCTGGCAATGCTCGGTCTTGAGCGCCAACTGGCAAAACGTGGCGACATGCTTGAGGTGATCGGCAAGCGTCTGCCGCAGATCCAGTCCCAGGTCGAACACTTCGGCCCGGCTCACGAAAACGTGATCGCCGCCTGCGGCGCGCTGTACCAGGATACTTTGAGCACCCTGCGCCAACGTATCCAGGTGCACGGCGACATGCGCAACCTGCAACAACCGAGCAACGCCTCGAAAATTCGTGCCCTGCTGCTGGCCGGCATCCGTTCTGCACGCCTGTGGCGGCAATTGGGCGGTCATCGCTGGCAGCTGGTGATCAGCCGTCGCAAATTGCTCAAAGAGCTTTACCCCTTGATGCGTAACGAATAACCCGCATCGACAGAACAGAACTTAGCAATACGCGTAATACGCCGGTCAGTTGGCGACGGACCGGCGGATTTTTTCATGTATGATACGCGCCCCATTTCGTTGCCCGACTGTCCGAGAACACCCCATGCAGCTCTCTTCGCTCACTGCGGTTTCCCCTGTTGACGGCCGCTACGCCGGCAAAACCCAGGCCCTGCGCCCAATTTTCAGCGAGTACGGCCTGATCCGTGCCCGCGTTCTGGTTGAAGTGCGCTGGCTCCAGCGCCTGGCCGCTCACCCTGCCATCAGCGAAGTGCCGGCGTTCTCCGCCGAAGCCAACGCTGTGCTCAACGCCCTGGCGGAAAACTTCTCTCTGGAGCACGCCGAGCGCGTCAAAGAGATCGAGCGCACCACCAACCACGACGTCAAGGCCATCGAATACCTGCTCAAAGAGCAAGCGGCCAAGCTGCCGGAGCTGGCCAAGGTCAGCGAGTTCATCCACTTTGCCTGCACCAGCGAGGACATCAACAACCTGTCCCACGCCCTGATGCTGCGCGAAGGCCGTGATGACGTGATGCTGCCGCTGATGCGCCAGACCGCCAACGCCATCCGCGAACTGGCCATCCGCTTCGCCGACGTGCCAATGCTGTCGCGCACCCACGGTCAACCAGCCTCGCCGACCACCCTGGGCAAAGAACTGGCGAACGTGGTTTACCGTCTGGAGCGCCAGATCGCTCAAGTCGCTGCCGTTCCGCTGCTGGGCAAGATCAACGGCGCTGTCGGCAACTACAACGCCCACCTGTCGGCCTACCCTGAGATCGACTGGGAAGCCAATGCCCGCGCCTTCATCGAAGACGAACTGGGCCTGGGTTTCAACCCGTACACCACGCAGATCGAACCCCACGACTACATTGCCGAACTGTTCGACGCGATCGCCCGCTTCAACACCATCCTGATCGACTTCGACCGCGACATCTGGGGCTACATTTCCCTGGGTTATTTCAAGCAGCGCACCATCGCTGGCGAAATCGGTTCGTCGACCATGCCGCACAAGGTCAACCCGATCGACTTCGAAAACTCCGAAGGCAACCTGGGCATCGCCAACGCACTGTTCCAGCACCTGGCGAGCAAGCTGCCGATCTCCCGCTGGCAGCGCGACCTGACCGACTCCACCGTACTGCGCAACCTCGGCGTCGGCTTCGCCCACAGCGTGATCGCGTACGAAGCCAGCCTCAAGGGCATCAGCAAGCTTGAGCTCAACGAGCAGAAGATTGCCGCTGACCTGGACGCTTGCTGGGAAGTATTGGCCGAGCCGATCCAGACCGTGATGCGTCGCTACAACATCGAAAACCCGTACGAAAAACTGAAAGAATTGACGCGCGGCAAGGGCATCAGCCCTGAAGCGCTGCAGACTTTCATCGACGGCCTGGACATGCCAGCCGCCGCCAAGGCCGAGCTGAAATTGCTCACCCCGGCGAACTACATCGGCAATGCCGTGGAACAAGCCAGACGCATCTGATCGATCGCTAGACCCTTTGAAGACGCCCGGCCGCGCCGGGCGTTTTTATTCCCGTCTGAAAAGTGCATTTTTTCAATAGGTTACACATGAATCCTGATATTCCTCTTCAACTTCTGGGCGGCATCACGGCACGGGAATTCCTGCGCGATTACTGGCAGAAAAAGCCGCTGTTGATCCGCCAGGCGATTCCTGATTTCGAAAGCCCGATCGACGCCGACGAACTGGCCGGCCTGGCGCTGGAAGAAGAAGTCGAATCGCGCCTGATCATCGAGAATGGCGAGCGTCCATGGGAATTGCGTCGCGGCCCGTTCGCCGAAGATGAATTCAGCAAGCTGCCTGAACGTGACTGGACCCTACTGGTTCAGGCCGTGGATCAATTCGTCCCGGAAGTCAGCGAACTGCTGGAAAATTTCCGCTTCCTGCCAAGCTGGCGCATCGACGACGTGATGATCAGCTACGCCGCACCAGGCGGCAGCGTGGGTCCGCACTTCGACAACTACGACGTATTCCTGCTGCAAGGCCACGGCAAGCGCAACTGGAAGATCGGCCAGATGTGCAACACCGAGAGCCCGATGCTGGCCCACGCCGACCTGCGCATCCTCTCCGAATTCGAAGCCACCGATGAATGGGTGCTGGAGCCGGGCGACATGCTCTACCTGCCGCCACGCCTGGCGCACTGTGGCGTCGCCGTGGATGACTGCATGACCTACTCGGTGGGCTTCCGCGCGCCGAGCGCCGCTGAAGTACTGACCCACTTCACCGACTTCCTCAGCCAGTTCCTGTCGGACGAAGAACGCTACACCGACGCCGACGCCCTGCCGACTGCCGATCCTCACCAGATCCAGCGCGATGCACTCGACCGCCTCAAAGGCCTGCTGGCCGAGCACATGAGCGACGAGCGCCTGCTGCTGACCTGGTTCGGCCAGTTCATGACCGAGCCACGCTACCCGGAACTGGTGGTGGGTCCGGAAGATGTCGAAGAAGAGGACTTCATGTCCGCCCTGGAGCAAGGCGCGATCCTGATTCGCAACCCGAGCGCGCGCCTGGCATGGTCCGAAGTCGATGACGACCTGCTGCTGTTCGCCAGCGGCCAGAGCCGTTACCTGCCGGGCAAACTGCGCGAACTGCTGAAGATGATCTGCGCCGCCGACGCGCTGCACGCCGACAATCTCGGCGAATGGTTGAGCGATGAAGACGGCCGCGGCCTGTTGTGCGAACTGGTCAAGCAAGGAAGCCTGGGGTTTGCCGATGAATAAGATTCACGTACGTGTCGCAGACTGGCAAAAGGACAACGCCGAGATCCGGCGCATTCGTGAAGCGGTGTTCGTTGCCGAGCAATCCGTTCCGCCAGAACTGGAATGGGACGCCGATGACATTGATGCCGTGCATTTCCTCGCTTACGAAGGCGACTTTCCGATTGGCACCGCGCGCCTGTTGCCTGACGGTCACGTTGGCCGGGTCTCGGTACTCAAGGACTGGCGCGGCCTGAAAGTCGGCGATGCGCTGATGCAAGCGGTCATCGGCGAAGCCGAAGAGCGCGGACTCAAGCAGCAGATGCTCAGCGCCCAGGTACAAGCCACGGCGTTCTATGAGCGCCTGGGCTTTCACCTGGTCAGCGAGGAGTTCCTGGAAGCCGGGATTCCGCATGTGGACATGGTTCGGCATTCGGCCTGATATCGAGTCGTCTACATCGCGAGCAAGCTCGCTCCCACAATAGATTTGTGAGCTGTTGAAGATTCTGGCAACACCATCGATCCCTGTGGGAGCGAGCTTGCTCGCGATAGCAGCCTCAAGAACACCACAAAACGCCCTGACATCACACGATGCCGGGGCGTTTTGCTGTCTAGGATTCAACTAGCGCCACTACCGGCCGACAAACTGGCAATATCAACACATGCACCTGTAGGAGCGAGCTTGCTCCGGGCGGCGTTCCGACGATGGACTTGAGAACGCCGCGGGGAGTCAGGCTTCCAGCATTATCGTTCACGACCATCGCGAGCAAGCTCGCTCCTACACACACCAAAAAGCCGGAGATAACGGATATGTCCCTACGCACCCTGCTCAGCACCCTGCTGGTAGCCTGCAGTTTTTCGGTCATGGCAGCCACCGAAATCGTGCCCCTGAACTACCGCACCAGCGCCGATCTTCTGCCGGTAGCGCAGGATTTCATCGGCAAGGATGGACAGGTCAGTGCCTACGGCAATCAACTCATCGTCAACGCCGATCAGCGCAAGATCGACGAACTTAAAGCCCTTGTTTCCCAACTCGACACAGCACCCAAGCGCCTGCTGATCACTGTCGACACCAGCGACAACAACTTCCAGGGTGACCAGGGTTCTTCAGCCAACGGCGCCAAGACTCGCATCATCAACTACAGCACCGACAGCCGTGACGGCGGTATTCAGCAAGTGCAGGCCAGCGAAGGCGCACCGGCGCTGATCCAGGTCGGCCAGAGCGTGCCGCTGACCAGTTCGCAGACCGATGGCTATGGTGACCTGCGCAGCCAGACCGAATACCGCAACGTCACCCAGGGCTTTTACGTCACCGCAAACGTCACCGGCGACATCGTTCACCTCTCGATCAGCACCAACCGTGACCGCATGAGCCAGGAACGTCCCGATGTAGTGAACGTGCAAAGCACCGACACAACCGTCACCGGCCACCTCGGTGAGTGGATCCTGCTGGCCGGGGTCAACGGCCAGACCCAGGCCGACAAACAGGGCCAGACCCGCAGCTACTCAACCCAGAGCCGCAACGACATGACTTTGCGGGTGAAAGTCGACACCTTGGACTAAATCACCAAAAACTGACTGACGAGTCGTATTAGACCAAAGATGTAGTGCTTGAAAAAAAGCACTACAAAACGTTTGACGAGCCAAAAAAGCGAAGGCATGATGGCCTCGCTCCCGCTAATCAGGGGCCCTGGCAAGGGCCTTCGAGGCGATGTTCGCACCTACCCCCGCGAACCGCTTCGTGTCTGTACCGCCCACAAGGTGTGTTTGACGAGGTTGTCGACTGGAACGAAGTTGTCCCGAGGGACGGAAGCGTAATAGGTAACCCGGCACCACACTGATGTTCGTACCAAGGCCCACGACGCCCGAATGCGCCCGCAGTTCGCCTTTACCTGCTCACTTCCCCTCGAGCCCATCGTTCATCCCGTCGCCCTCCCCGCCGAATCCGACTTGACCGCTTAAGCTTCTGGTCAGCGAGCGCAGGAATTTTCCACCGCAGAACAACTTTTCATAAAGACGCGACGAGGTTTATCTCCCATGGCACTGACACGCGAACAGCAAATTGCAGCCCTCGAAAAAGACTGGGCTGAAAACCCGCGCTGGAAAGGCGTGACACGCACTTACTCCGCTGCTGACGTCGTCCGCCTGCGTGGCTCGGTTCAACCTGAGCACACCTTTGCAAAAATGGGCGCCGAGAAGCTGTGGAACCTGGTCACCCAGGGTGCCAAGCCAGCCTTCCGTCCTGAGAAAGATTTCGTCAACTGCATGGGCGCCCTGACCGGTGGCCAGGCTGTACAACAAGTCAAAGCCGGCATCCAGGCAATCTACCTGTCGGGCTGGCAGGTTGCTGCGGACAACAACTCCGCCGAATCGATGTACCCGGACCAGTCGCTGTACCCGGTGGACTCGGTTCCAACCGTGGTCAAGCGCATCAACAACTCGTTCCGTCGTGCCGACCAGATCCAGTGGAAAGCCGGCAAGAACCCTGGCGACGCTGGCTACATCGACTACTTCGCACCGATCGTGGCTGACGCCGAAGCCGGTTTCGGCGGCGTACTGAACGCCTACGAGCTGATGAAGAGCATGATCGAAGCAGGCGCCGCCGGCGTTCACTTCGAAGACCAGCTGGCTTCCGTGAAGAAATGCGGCCACATGGGCGGCAAGGTACTGGTTCCTACCCAGGAAGCCGTACAGAAGCTGACCGCTGCCCGTCTGGCAGCTGACGTCGCCGGTACTCCGACCATCATCCTGGCTCGTACCGACGCTAACGCTGCTGACCTGCTGACGTCCGACTGCGACCCGTACGACCAGCCATTCGTAACCGGCGAACGTACCCAGGAAGGCTTCTACAAAGTGCGCGCCGGTCTGGACCAGGCCATCGCTCGCGGCCTGGCCTACGCTCCGTACGCCGACCTGATCTGGTGCGAAACCGCCAAGCCGGACCTGGACGAGGCTCGTCGCTTCGCTGAAGCGATCAAGAAGGAATACCCGGACCAACTGCTGTCGTACAACTGCTCGCCTTCCTTCAACTGGAAGAAAAACCTGGACGACGCGACCATCGCCAAGTTCCAGCGCGAACTGTCCGCCATGGGCTACAAGCACCAGTTCATCACCCTGGCCGGCATTCACAACATGTGGCACAGCATGTTCAACCTGGCGCACGACTACGCCCGCAACGACATGACTGCCTACGTGAAGCTGCAAGAGCAGGAATTCGCTGACGCCGCCAAGGGTTACACCTTCGTGGCCCACCAGCAGGAAGTGGGCACCGGCTACTTCGACGACATGACCACCGTGATCCAGGGTGGCTCGTCTTCGGTAACCGCGCTGACCGGCTCGACTGAAGAAGAACAGTTCCACTGATCTGCTTCGCCTGAACGAACGGCCGTTGCGGACCGAATAGAAAGCTAACCGCAACGCCGCACATCTGGCGCCCCGACTGGTTCGGGGCGTTTTTTTGCCTGCGATTTAACCAACACTGCAAAACCCCGGTAGGAGCTGACGAGTGAAACGAGGCTGCGATCTTTTGATCTTGCTTCTAAAAAACAAAGTCAAAAGATCGCAGCCTCGTTTCACTCGTCAGCTCCTACAAGAGTCGGCGGCAGTCTGGGCAAAAACGTTGCTCCATCTCTAAGCGGAGTGAGCGACCGGGAATCAGATAACGAAGTTAACCAGTCGATTGGGCACCACAATCATCCTGCCCGCGCCTTCCAGATAACTGCGCAACACCGGATCAGCCAATGCCTGGCTCCGTATCGCATCGTGATCGGCATCAACCTGGATCATGATGTCCCCACGCAACTTGCCGTTGACTTGCACCATCATTTTTACTTCGTTCTGTTTCAAGGCTTCATTGTCGGGTACCGGCCACGAACTGTCGTAGATGTCACCTGCGAAACCCAGTTCCGCCCAGAGTGTCTGGGCGATGTGCGGCGTAACGGGATACAGGACCTGCAACAGGATCGCCATCCCCTCGCGGGCCGCGTGCGGGCCAGCCGACCTGCCGCCCTCCAGCACCTTGAACATCTTCATCGCACCCGAAACCACAGTGTTGTATTGCAGCCGTTCGTAATCGTTGTTGATCTGCTGCAGCAAGCGATGTATCTCAAAGCGCACGCGTCTGGATTCGGCAACGTCCTCAACCCGAGCATCCCCACCATCCGGGGCCCGGCTGTCACAGGCAAAAGTCCATAGCCGGCGCAGGAAGCGATAAGCACCCTCCACCCCACTGTCGCTCCAGATCGTGTCCTGGTCGGGAGGTCCCGCGAAAATAGTAAACAAACGGGCAGTGTCGGCGCCGAACGTGTTGATGATGTCCTTCGGCTCGACGACGTTGTTCTTCGACTTGGACATTTTCTCCACGCCGCCAATGGTGACGGGCAAACCGTCCTCAAGCGCCGTAGCCTTTACCGGGCGACCTTTTTCATCGTACTCGACCGTCACCTGCGCGGGATAAAACCATCGCCGACTGCCGTCATCCGCTTTGCGGTAATAACTTTCCCGCAACAGCATGCCTTGGGTGAACAGGTTCTTGAACGGTTCGCTGAACGCCACCAGCCCTTCATCCCGCATAGCCCGGGTCCAGAACCTGGCGTACAGCAAATGCAGCACAGCATGCTCGATACCGCCGATGTATTGATCGACGGGCATCCAGTATTGGCTGCCTGGCCCCACCATCGCGGTAGCACTGTCGGGATCGCAGTAGCGCATGAAGTACCAGCTTGAGTCGACGAAGGTATCCATGGTGTCCGTTTCTCGAAGCGCCGGCGCCGCGCAGCGAGGGCAAGCCACATGGCGAAATCCTTCATGTTCCAGTAACGGGTTTGCGCTGCCGTCGGGAACACAATCGGTGGGTAACACCACGGGCAGATCTGCGTAAGGTACCGGGATGTCGCCACATTGTTCACAATGGATGATGGGAATTGGGGTTCCCCAGTACCGCTGCCGTGAAATCCCCCAATCGCGCAGGCGCCACGTGGTGGTTTCCTCGCCCATGCCACATTCAACCAACGCCGCGACGATGGCCTGAGTGGCCTGTTCGACTGTCAGCCCATCGAAGGTGCCGGAGTTGATCAGATGGCCGTCCCGACGGGTGTAATCGTCTGACCAGACCTCGGGCTCGTACGCCTGATCATCGGAGGCAATGACCTGGCGAACAGGCAAACCGTATTGATGGGCAAAGTTGAAGTCACGCTCATCGTGGGCAGGCACGGCCATCAGGGCCCCTTCACCGTATTCGCTGAGCACATAGTTGGTAATCCACAGTGCGACAGGCTCACCGGTCAACGGGTGCTCGACGTGCAAACCGCTGGGAACGCCGATCTTGACCTGAACGCTGGAGGCGGGACCGGCATCCGCCGCTTGACGACACGCCCGCACCTGCAACTCCAGGCTCGGATCAAGCTCCAGAGCCCGCCTGGCCAGTGCATGCTCGGGAGAAATGGCACAGAAGGTCACCCCCATCAGCGTATCCACCCGGGTTGTGAACACCCACAGCTTGCCTGCATCGATAAGTTGCTCCGACGCATCCCGGATCTGGTGGGCAAATGCCAGACGAACACCGCTGGCCTTGCCGATCCAGTTGCGCTGCATGGTGCGCACCCTGTCGGGCCAGCCATCCAGCGTGTCGATGGCCGATAGCAACTCTTCGGCATATTGCGTGATACGCAGGTAGTACCCGGGAATTTCCCGCTTCTCGACCAGCGCCCCCGAGCGCCAGCCTCGACCTTCGATCACCTGCTCATTGGCCAGCACCGTTTGGTCGACAGGATCCCAGTTGACTATCTGGGTTTTCTTGTAGGCCACGCCCTTTTCCAGCAACTTGAGGAAGAACCACTGACTCCATTTGTAATACTGTGGGTCGCTGGTGGCGATCTCGCGCGACCAATCGAAGGCCAGCCCCAGCGGCTGCATTTGCGCCTTCATGTCCGCAATGTTCAGTCGTGTCCACTCGGCGGGAGAAACACCCGACTGCATGGCCGCATTCTCTGCCGGCAAACCAAAAGCATCCCAGCCCATCGGCATCAGGACATTGAACCCTTTCATGCGTAAATGACGGGCCAACATGTCGTTGATCGTATAGTTGCGAACGTGCCCCATATGCAACTTTCCCGATGGATAGGGAAGCATCGAGCAGGCATAAAACTTCGGCCGACTTTGATCTTCGACCGCCCTGAATACATCACCTTGAAGCCATTTGGCCTGAGCCGTACTTTCAACCCAGACTGGATCATACTGTGGTCGCATAGAGGTTCCTCAACATTGCAGGAGCTGAACAACGACTCGCTCGGCTCACACTCCTTAAAAGTTACCGGTCGATTTGCTTCAGTTCCTGTCCGGCGATGAAACACGGGGCGCTACAGCCGTCCTGGCAGCAACCAAAAGACAGCCGCCTCCGAACAGGAGGCCCAACAGCCCATAAAGACTCCAACTCAGCTGGAAACCGACCCCGCTGATCAACGAGGCGCCCAGCCCTACGGATACCATCCTCGCCCCCGCCAGCACGATCGGAATAAGGGAAAAAAGACTGGCCTGGGTTTGCAATGTGGTTTTCTGTGAAATCAGCGCGGTGATGTAGGTAATGCCGAGAATCTCACCCAGCGTCCAGAAGAAAACAAACGACAGGATCAGAACTGTCTGCTCGAAAAAGGCATAGGCGCCAAATCCGATACCGTAAAAAACCGCAGCCAGGGACAGATTGGTGAGCGCCCCGAAACGCGACGTCAACGCTATCAGTGGTTGCGTCAACACGATCACCATCAACGCATTGACGATACCTACAGCACCGAACACGCTGGCGGCCTTCCCCGCCGTTACCACGTCAAGCCATAGAGGCAGCTGATATTCACGCTGCGCATCCAGCACCGACAACGCAAAGAACATTGCGCCCGCAACGATCACGATCCTTGGCACATCAACCAGTGCGCCGATGGAAGCCCTTCTGGCTTCAGGTACGGCGCTCTGGCGTTCCGGCAGAGCCAGAAAGATACTCGCCAAAAGGCACAACACACTCACGACCATCGCAAAAATCATCAGGTAGTGACTGTCCAGGCCGAGCAAATACCCACCAATCACGAACAGCAGCGCGCCCCCCAGATTGCTGGCCAGGTGTAAATAGCCAAAGTTGGCGACGCGATTGCTTTCATCCGCCGCCAAGGACGTGAGGACACTAAATACCGGCGTGATCAGGCCCGCACACAGCATGAACAGCAGCACCATCACAATGGATGCGATCGATGAGCTGAACAGTGCAGCAAACAACAAAAACACCGATGAACAAGACGAGGTACAGATCAATAGCACCCGGAAGGAACAACGACCGATCAGCACCCCGCCCAACAGATTGCCCAATAGATAGAACGCCGACATCAGCGTGATTACCAAGGCCACCGCCGAACTGTCGAGCTGGTAGTGGCGCTGGAAAAACAAAGCAGCAAAAGGCCCCAAGGCATTCGCCATGACGAACAGCAACCGAAGCAAAACGATATTGCGCATCCCTTCTGCCATACCGATCCTTTTCAGCAATCCCTTCACTTGAGAATCACCTCGACGCTGCGCAAGTGAGCAACGCTGGCAGCCGTACTGCCGCTGCCAAGCAATATTGCCATCAGGAATGTTTTGAGATCCGACGAAGCAGGAATGGCCACACGCAACATATTGTGGAGCAGGCCGAAGCTGTGGGGGTACTGCGAACAGTCGCTGACGCGAATTTTGGCCTGAGCGAAAGCGTTGGCCAGACGACCGTCGGACTGATCCTGCAACAGCAAAAAATTCGTATCGCTTTCGTATACGACGATCGCGTTGGCCCGACAGACTTCGATTATTTCACGCTTGATCTGCGCGAGTTTATCGTGAGCCCGCTGCAATGCTTCCCGGTTCTGCAAGCAGAACAGCGCAGCTTTCACCGCCACATGGTTTACATCCCAGGGTCCGCGCACCTTCATCAGTTCACGGATTGATTCCGGTCGCGTGATCACATACCCCAGACGCAACCCGGCAAGGCCAAAGTACTTTGAGAACGAACGGATGACGAACAACTGCCTGGCCGTGTTGAATGTATCCAGACACGAGTGTTGCAGGTACTCAAAGTAGCATTCGTCAACGATCATCGGCTTGTCTTGTCTTACACAAGTCTCGACAAGAGCTTTCAATTGCTCAGGATCAATACGTACGCCCAGAGGATTGTTGGGGTTACACAGGATCAGTCCCTGACAGGTTTGCAAAGCCTCGAGCACAGCCTCGGTCGGCAGCACGAATCTTTGGGCTTGTTTCTCGAAGCCCACGATCACCGGCGCCACGCCATTGACGTCGAGCATCTGGTAATAGAAGGAAAAAACCGGAGAAGGAACTACCACCCGATCCCCGGGCGAAAACACCGACCGTATCACCAGATCGATTGCCTGATCCGCCCCATTGGTCAACAGCAAGCTGTCGGTCGACACCTTGCAGTACTTTGCCAGCTCGCTAAGGAGTGGCTGATAATTGGGGTAGGTGAACAGATCCCGAGGCTTCAATTCGGTGGCCATGAACCGCGCCAGAAACTCATGTAGAAACTGGTTTTCATTCAGATCCAGCAACACCGACGAGAGATCGCGTTCCGGAGACTTCCATAATCCGGAACGCAAGATGTGTCCGTGAAACTTCATTTGTGCATCCCTCCGTAGATCACCTGTTCGCCGAGCTCATACATCTGCCTGACCTCTTCGTCGCTGGCATACACCACCGACTTCCCTGTGGCCGCCGATAAATACTGGCTCGTAATCAATCGACTGATTTCCGCAGTGAATGCCACGGCACGATGAAACGCCTCGGACAGGTCGCGGCCAAAACAGGTAATGCCATGACTGGGCATGACAATGCAGTTGGTGTCGCTGGCGCAGCGGCCAATGGCACTGACATCCAGTTCGACATTCACACCCTCACCAAGAATGCACGGTGGCTTGCCCATCACCAGTGCCGTGTCGTTCGACACGTACTCCATTTCACGCCATTGCATGACAGCGAAGAAGGAAATGACTTCATTGGGATGAAGATGCACCGTGGCATTGACATCAGCGCGACAGCGCATGATTTCCCGGTGCATCTGGTGCCCCAGGCTGGGTCTGAAACGACCGTGCAAAAGCTCATCGGACTGCATATCCAGCACAGCCAGATGTTCAAGACCGCACTCTTCCAGGGAGACGCCGCGGTGTTTGGTGTAGATCACTTCGCGCTGCCAGTATGCGCAGTGGCTTCGTACAGCGATATTGCCCAGCGTATTGACCAACAGCTGTCGCGCCGCCAAGCGCTGACCGTATTGAAGAATACTGCTGCCGATCGCCACGTCGAACCAGGCTGGCAACCCGGATCGGGAAGTTTCAAGTCCCGCCAGTTTTAATTCAGGCATATCCCTTTGCCTCCCCCCGATACGCAATCGGGATTGACCACGGTTTTGATCTTTGTCCCCTGTAGCAGACCCAGAATCGTTTCCAGGGCATTGGCCTTCAAATCGGCCAGAGAGCGTTCGCTGTAAAACGCGGCATGCGGCGTCAATAACACACGCTCATGTTCGATCAGGGCCTGGGGAGGTGCCGGTTCCTCCTGCACGACATCCAGCAGTGCCATTGACACTACCCCGGACTGCAGGGCCAGAAGCAGAGCATTGGTATCGACGATGCCACCTCGCGCAGTATTGACCAGGGTCGCACCGTGCTTCATCCGCGAAAATCGCGCATCGTTCATCAAATGCGCAGTGTCCGGATTAAGAGGCAAATGCAGCGATATGACATCGGCCGTATCGAGCAACGACTCCAGCGTGCCGCCCTGCGCAATACCTTCGACACAGCGCTCGACCCAAGGATCGTAAAAACAAATCCGGTAACCCAGGGCCACCGCTCTGCGCGCCAATGCTCGCCCTGTTGCGCCATAACCGATCAACCCCAGGACCGTATCTGCGCAGGCTTTGACCTCGCCAGTATGAGCTCGCCAGCTCCAGCCGCCCTGCCGGGTGTGCCTGGCGTAGTCGAGAAGCTTGCGCTGGGCAAAGAGAATCAACGCCATGGCGTGCTCCGCGACTTCCTCCGCCCCCACAGAGCCGATGTTGGAGCAAAGAATGCCTTTCGCGCTCAAAGCCTCGACATCCACATCATCAAGGCCAATGGTCGCCTTCACCAACGCGCGGCATCGATGCATCCTGGCCACCAATGGCGCGTCGATGACAACCGAATGAAAGGCGATGATCCCGTCGGCGCGGGCCAATTGTTCATCCGAGGGCCGGGATGTGACCTCCAGGCTATAGGGCTGATGCGCCGAACCCGAGACATACTCCCCAGGGTCGACATAATTCACTCTCCGCGAATCGATCATCAGAATATTCATGAGCTTCTCCTCCTTCCCTAGCAGTAGCATTGCCGATTCAAATTTCGCGCCTGGCAGCCCTCAGCCGCTGAGGTAGTCGCAGTGTTTGCCGATGTTCCGTGCCATGGCCACGTCATATAGGCAGGCAGCGACCACCATGTCCTGACTGGCGTGGCCGACGCTGCGGAAATAACTCAGACCTTGTTTATGCGTTACTGGCGAAGGCTGCTCGACGGCTAAAGCACCGATTTCCCGGATGTCCTTTACACCAATCACCGACAACGCCAACGCCTGAGCAATTTCGCCCGACTCACGACATGCGGCGTCCAAATGATCGACATGAACTTGAGCGTTGCCCAGTAACCGGGGATCGATCTCGCACGCCTGAAGCGTACTGCCACCAATGGCATTGATATGGGCATCGGATTTGAGCTGATGCACTCCAATCAAGGGCAGTGGACTGTCATGGGAGGTCGTCGTGCAGACTATGTCCGCATCAGCCAGCGCCTCCTCCATGCGGTTGACGGCCTCGACCGGCAGCGCAAGCACAATGGACAGGCGCTCGGCCAAAGCGACACTTTTGGCCAGGCAACGGGAAAATATCCTGACCTGCCCCAGATCTCTGATAGCGGCCATCGCCTTGGTATGCGCTGCGGCCTGAGCCCCAGCACCGATCACCGCCAGATTGAGTCGCTCCCGCGGGCAGAGCTTGTCCGTCGCCAGGGCACTCATGGCACTGGTACGAATCGCCGTCAGGGCTGCACTGTCAATCATGGCTAGCAACCTCCCGCTGTCGATATCGATCAGCAAAACCGCGCCATTGACCCCCGATAACCCATGCATAGCGTTGCCGGGATGAAACGACGACACTTTGATGCCCAGCGTCTGGCTTCCGGGCAAAAAGGCCGGCATGAACAAAGAGAATGCTTTCTGTCGCTCGTGTGTGATGATCGAACGTTGCGGAACCACAGGAGGCGAGAGTGCAAACCCCCGGTGGGCTTTTTCGAGTGCGCGAACAAGCGTTAGTAACTCGACACAACGCCCGATATCTTCGCGATTAAGAAGCAGCATGGCTTTTCCTTTTCCATCAAAGCTTTTCGAAGATACGGGCCATCCTCGAGCCGGCAGCACTCATGCTTGAGTGCCTCCATCCATCGACATCGCCATCCCGAGACGCCTAGCCGACCGGGTAGTCTTGGGAATGCCCTTGCTTGGGAACCAAAAAGGTGCGCAGGTAAGTGATCACGGGGGTGCCATCCTGCTTACGACCAATCACCCTGATGGTGACAATGCCTTGCCCCGGACGCGATCGGGATTCACGCTTGGAGACAACCTCGCTCTCGGCGTACAAGGTGTCGCCGACATAAACCGGATTTGGCAGACGAATTTCGTCCCAGCCCAGGTTTGCGATCGCCCGGGCACTCATTGTCGCTACCGTCATGCCGCTGATAATCGACAAGGTCACCGAACTGTTGACCAGCAATTTCCCGAATTCGGTGCGCTGGGCATAAGCAACGTCGATATGTGCAGGATGGTTGTTCATGTTCACCAGTGACTGCCAGATGTTGTCCAGCTCAGTCACAGTTCGGCCGGGGCGGTGCTCGAATACATCCCCCACCACAAACTCTTCGTAGTGCAAGCCATAAGACTCCCGGTAGCGATTTGCACCGATCCGTACATGGGCCGAAATCATCGGTTCCATAACCTTCTCCTCAAAGGCCCAGTTCCTGGGCGCGCTGGATAAGTTTCCTGGCTTGCTTCACAAACGGCGGTCCCACCATGAGGTTTTTCAACCGGGTGATTTTTTCACCACTGTTCTCCGCAGCCTGCACAACTGCCAAAGCATGTTCGTACTCAGCGATGGAAGGAGTGAACACATCATTGATGATGGGAATCTGCCTTGGGTGAATGGAGGTCTTGCCACTGAATCCCAACTCCCGGGTGTCCTGGCATTCCTTCAGCAGCCCCGCCTCGTCGTCGAGATTGAAGTAAGCGGTGTCGAACGCGGGAATACCCGCGGCGCTTGCGGCCGCGACGATGCTCCCACGGGCATGCAGGATGTTGCTCCAGCCACCGATCTGCACCCCCAGGCTGGCCGCATAGTCGGCGGAACCAAAGATCAGTCCATCGGCACTCGATGCAATGGCGTAAATATCCCGCAGACAGGCCGGTGTTTCGACGGTGACCAGTATTTTCGGACTTTCTCCATCACGACTTAAATTGGCGCGCACCACCTCTATCTCCGCCGCCGCTTCGGTCATTGCCAGGACAACGAACTCGGGCCGCTGGTCAAGTGATTGCACCAGCAGCAGATCGAGCAACCCTTGATTGTCCCGCAGAGGATTGATACGCAGTGCTGTACGCTGCGTAACACGGGAACGATAGAACTGTTCGACACACAACCGGGCTTCAGCTTTCCCAGAGAGCGGAACACCGTCCTCCAGATCAATCACCATGACATCCGTCAGAGCACTCTTGGCGTATTGCTCAGGGTGCAAGGCGGAGCAATACAGCAAACTTCTTGGTGTGGGATTGGACATCGCAACCTCTCAACGCTGGACAGGTTTCAGGTTCAGACGGGCCTCTTTGACCGCTGCCTGGACAGCGGAGCAGAAGCTCCGGACATCTTCTTGGGACATGTCTGCACGCATCATCACGCGCAAACCGGATTTGTTCCTGGCCACGATGGGAAAGAATACTGCCGAGGTGTAATACCCGCGTTTGAAGACACCCTCCGAAACAGAAATCGCCATATCCGGACTGTCTAATGGGATAACCCGAATCGGTAGACCCGACCCCGCGTGCTCCGTCGCAAACAAGCTGTCGAACAGGCGAATATTGGCACTAAGCTTCTGCTGCAAAACGCCAAGCTCACTGGTCTTGTGAATATCCAGAGAAGCCATGGCAGCGCCTATAGCGGCGGGATTCACATATTGCGAATAGGACATTGGCCCGCCAAAACGACGGAAAATCTTCTGATAGTTGGCCTTCTCCGACATGAATATACCGCCTCCATTGGCGCCAAATGCCTTGGCCAATGAATAAACCAACAGGGTCCGCGGATTGAGCTCAGGCAGGAAAGTACGAATATAACCCTCACCCCGCTCGCCATAGGCGCTCAATGAATGAGAGTCATCGAAGTAGAGAAACAGCCCAAACTTGCTCTGCAAAGCCAACAGCCGCTCAATAGGCGCACTTCCTCCCATACTGTAAGCACCGTCAGCAACATACGCGACCAAAGGATGACGCTTGCACATATCCTCGATGAAATCGACATCATTGTGATTGCAAGTGACAACCTGCGTTTCATCACCGCAGATGGCCTTGACCTGGTTCAGTGCAAAATGGGCATGTTTATCAAAGATCAAAAAGGGGCGCTGGCCATCAGTAAACATACCGGCTGCCAGCAGGGGAAGAGACGCGACGATGCCCGCGCTGCAGGAAGTCGCTGTGAATGCTCGACAATTGAAATGGGCAGATAAGGCGTCTTCAAGCTCATCGAGTTCTTTCAACCTTATTCGGATACGCGAAGTGGGCAAATTCACGGTACCGCAACTCAGCACATAATCTGCAGCACGTCGCGCCAGACGTTCATCGACCTCAAGCCCCAAATATGAACAAGAGCACATATTCATGAATTCATGACCGTTCTGGTCTTGCATGCGCCCCTGTCGAGTATGCTCGATACTCAAATCGGTAAGCCCCGACTCTTGTGCAAGCCCCCAGGAGGGATTACCCATTTCGACGGATCTGGCAGTGTTGATATATTTATTTTTTTGCTCTGACATACACGACCTCTCTATGACCGATGACACATGAAGAGCCAGTACAACAGCAAAATTCAATACACCAGCCACTTCATGCCAGCCCAATTAGCCTTACACACTCATTTCTTTCCGGCAACTCAGAAAAGTCTGTAATTTACGAATGAAAGTTCCGTAGGAATTTTCGCCAAAACCAAACCGAAATACTAACAAAGCTTCAACAGATAGATATTTACGCAAGTGCAATCCTGATGAGAAATTATACCCAACGCCGCTCTGAATTATCATGTAACAAACCAAGATAGTTTTGTTAGATCCCACGCCAGCAAAATGCAGATCCCTCTCTATATTCAAACGTTACGCCTACTTGAACTATTTGCACCCAACCACCAAACGGAGGCTCCTTCATGGAAGGAAGATTAAAAGGTAAGCGAGCTCTAATAACAGGCGCATCGGCAGGCATTGGAAGAGCAATAGCCGAAGCTTTCGTTGCGCAGGGGGCCGACGTTTTCATTACCGCACGCACTGATGAAGCCGGCGCGCGTGCAGTTATTGAAATAGCCGAGCGTCTTGAACAGCGGGCCAGTTTCATGCTAATGGATGCCGAAAGCTGTAGCGTAAATGCGCTCTTCGAGAAAGCGCACGCAGACATCGGACCGATAGATATACTTGTCAATAATCCCGCATTCATAACCCGCACTCCATTTCTGGAGCTGAGCGGCGATGAGTACGAACGCACCCTTGCAGTCAACCTCCGCTTCCCCTTCTTTGCAACTCAACGCTTTGCAAAAGATTGCATAGCACGCAAACAGGGCGGCAGCATCATTAACATTTCATCGGTCAGCGCCTTCAAGGCAGTCAGCCGAATGTCAGCGTATCAAGCCAGCAAGGCAGCACTGTCGATGCTTACACGAAGCTGTGCCTTGGAACTGGCTCCCTATGGCATCAGGGTCAACACCCTTTCACCTGGACTGACCGCCACCAACGGCAACGCCAACCAGTGGCGGGACGCTCCAGAGCTATGGCAGAACAGAAAAAAAGAGATTCCAATGCAGCGCGCCGGAATTCCCTCGGATATGACGGGCGCTGCCATCCTCCTGGCATCCGATGAGTCATCATGGATGACCGGTGCTGATCTGGTAATTGATGGGGGGCACAGCTGTATTTAGAGAACCTTAAAGTCGCAGCAGACTTTATGTTTTTTTCCTATTGGCACGAGGCATAGCAAGGTCGTACCTGTCGCCTCTGATCTGCTTGGCCTAAACAACTGGCCGTTGCGGACCGAAAGCCAACCGCAACGCCGCACATCTGATACCCCGACCTGGTTCGGGGCGTTTTTGCCTGAGATATACAATCACCGCCGAACCCTGTGGGAGCGGGCTTGCCCGCGATTACGGTGGATCATCAAGCGCATGGTTGGCTGACACACCGCCATCGCGGGCAAGCCCGCTCCCACAACGGGCGATGGTGATTCAGGGAAAAACATTGTTCCAGAGCAGTTTCTCGCTCGGAAAACCAAGGTAAAAATGCCCCGTCCGCTGCTCGCAGTAGCGCGCATGTAAGACAACTTCCCGACCACTCACCCGTTAAACAGTTTGAAAACCGACTCAAACAATATTGATTATCATTTGGCGACAACTATGTTCGTTACATTCCCTACAAAACATAATTGATGAAAACCCTGCTAATGCCCGCATCGCATGGGCTGCGGGGCTTTGGAGGTGCGCTATGTCCTTATTCCTATAAATAATTTCGCTATAGGAATTTTACTTGCCGGGTGTTTAGCCATAAAATCAGCGGGATTGATTGCTGCGACATATCGTCACTGCTTTTGTTTCTTTTCAAGCTCAGAGACCTTTGCTCTCTGTTAAGGATTACCAGCATGCCCGAAGCGACAGGACTCATGGCCCACAACTGGGGCTTTGCCATTTTCCTTCTAGGCGTTGTCGGCCTCTGTGCCTTCATGCTGGGCGTCTCCAGCCTCCTCGGGTCAAAAGCCTGGGGCCGCAGCAAAAACGAACCGTTCGAGTCCGGCATGCTACCTACAGGTGGCGCCCGCTTGCGGCTCTCAGCCAAATTCTATCTGGTCGCGATGCTCTTCGTGATCTTCGATATCGAAGCCCTCTTTCTCTTTGCATGGTCTGTGTCCGTCCGCGAAAGCGGCTGGACCGGATTCGTCGAAGCTCTCGTTTTCATAGCAATTCTGTTGGCAGGCCTTGTCTACCTATTCCGAGTGGGCGCCCTTGACTGGGCTCCGGAAGCTCGGCGCAAGCGGCAAGCGAAGCTGAAACAATGAGGCTTTGGCAATGCAATACAATCTCACCAGGATCGACCCCGATGCTCCTAACGAGCAGTATCCGATTGGCCAGCGGGAAACCGTTTCCGATCCGTTAGAAGATCAAGTCCACAAAAACATTTTCATGGGCAAGCTCGAAGACGTGCTCAACGGCACGATCAACTGGGGGCGCAAGAACTCCCTGTGGCCGTATAACTTCGGTCTTTCGTGCTGCTACGTGGAAATGACCACCGCCTTCACGGCGCCCCACGACATCGCGCGCTTTGGCGCCGAAGTTATCCGGGCATCGCCGCGCCAGGCGGATTTCATGGTTATCGCCGGTACCTGCTTCATCAAGATGGCGCCGATCATTCAGCGTCTCTACGAGCAAATGCTCGAGCCTAAATGGGTCATCTCCATGGGTTCGTGCGCCAACTCCGGTGGCATGTACGACATCTACTCCGTCGTTCAAGGGGTGGACAAGTTCCTGCCCGTGGACGTCTACGTGCCTGGCTGCCCGCCCCGCCCTGAAGCTTTCCTGCAAGGCCTGATGCTGTTGCAGGAGTCGATTGGCCAGGAGCGTCGCCCACTTTCCTGGGTCGTTGGCGATCAAGGCGTGTATCGCGCCGAGATGCCTTCCGAGAAGGAAAAGCGCCGCGAACAGCGTATTCAGGTAACCAACCTGCGCAGCCCCGACGAAGTCTGATCCAGATCTGCTTCTTATATAGAACGAGAACCTGGCTTCATTCTTTACGTTGACCGAAAGCGATAAATAACCATGACTACAGGCAGTGCTCTGTACATCCCGCCTTACAAGGCAGACGACCAGGATGTGGTCGTCGAACTGAACAACCGTTTTGGCCCGGAGGCGTTCACCGCCCAGCCTACCCGCACCGGCATGCCGGTGCTTTGGGTTGCCCGCGCCAAACTCGTCGAAGTCCTGACTTTCCTGCGTAACCTGCCCAAGCCGTACGTCATGCTCTATGACCTGCACGGCGTGGACGAGCGTCTGCGCACCAAGCGTCAAGGGCTGCCGAACGGCGTCGACTTCTCCGTGTTCTACCACTTGATGTCGATCGAACGTAATAGTGACGTAATGATCAAGGTCGCCTTGTCCGAGAGCGACCTCAGCCTGCCGACCGTCACCAGCATCTGGCCGAACGCCAACTGGTACGAGCGTGAAGTCTGGGACATGTTCGGCATCGACTTCAAAGGCCACCCGCACCTGTCGCGCATCATGATGCCGCCGACCTGGGAAGGTCACCCGCTGCGCAAGGACTTCCCGGCGCGCGCCACCGAGTTCGATCCGTTCACCCTGAACCTGGCCAAGCAGCAGCTCGAAGAAGAGTCCGCGCGCTTCAAGCCGGAAGACTGGGGCATGAAACGCTCCGGCCCGAACGAGGACTACATGTTCCTCAACCTCGGCCCGAACCACCCTTCGGCGCACGGTGCGTTCCGCATCATCCTGCAGCTGGACGGTGAAGAGATCGTCGATTGCGTACCGGACGTCGGTTACCACCACCGTGGTGCCGAGAAAATGGCCGAGCGTCAGTCGTGGCACAGCTTCATCCCGTACACCGACCGTATCGATTACCTCGGCGGCGTGATGAACAACCTGCCGTACGTGCTCTCGGTCGAGAAGCTGGCCGGCATCAAGGTACCGGAGAAGGTCGACGTCATCCGCATCATGATGGCCGAGTTCTTCCGAATCACCAGCCACCTGCTGTTCCTGGGTACCTACATCCAGGACGTCGGCGCCATGACCCCGGTGTTCTTCACCTTCACCGACCGCCAGCGCGCCTACACGGTGATCGAAGCCATTACCGGTTTCCGCCTGCACCCGGCCTGGTACCGCATCGGTGGTGTCGCCCACGACCTGCCGCGCGGCTGGGAAAAGCTGGTCAAGGACTTCGTCGAGTGGATGCCCAAGCGTCTGGACGAATACCAGAAAGCCGCCCTGGACAACAGCATCCTGCGTGGCCGCACCATCGGCGTCGCCGACTACAACACCAAAGAGGCCCTGGAATGGGGTGTCACCGGTGCCGGTCTGCGTTCGACCGGTTGCGATTTCGACCTGCGTAAAGCGCGCCCGTACTCGGGCTACGAGAACTTCGAATTCGAAGTGCCGCTGGCCGCCAACGGCGATGCCTACGACCGCTGCATCGTGCGCGTCGAGGAGATGCGCCAGAGCATCAGGATCATCGACCAGTGCCTGCGCAACATGCCGGAAGGCCCGTACAAGGCGGATCACCCGCTGACCACGCCGCCGCCGAAAGAGCGCACCCTGCAGCACATCGAAACCTTGATCACGCACTTCCTGCAGGTTTCGTGGGGTCCGGTCATGCCGGCCAACGAATCCTTCCAGATGATCGAAGCGACCAAGGGCATCAACAGTTATTACCTGACGAGCGATGGCGGCACCATGAGCTACCGCACCCGGATTCGTACCCCAAGCTTCCCGCACCTGCAACAGATCCCTTCGGTGATCAAAGGCAGCATGGTCGCGGACTTGATTGCGTACCTGGGTAGTATCGATTTCGTTATGGCCGACGTGGACCGCTAAGCATGAACAGCACGCTTATCCAGACAGACCGTTTCGCCCTGAGCGAAACCGAGCGCTCGGCCATCGAGCACGAGTTGCATCACTACGAAGACCCGCGCGCGGCGTCGATCGAAGCCCTGAAGATCGTCCAGAAGGAACGTGGCTGGGTGCCGGACGGCGCCCTGTACGCCATCGGCGAGATCCTCGGCATCCCGGCCAGCGACGTTGAAGGCGTGGCTACTTTCTATAGCCAGATCTTCCGTCAGCCGGTCGGCCGTCACATCATTCGCGTCTGCGACAGCATGGTCTGCTACATCGGCGGCCACGAGTCCGTGGTCAGCGAAATCCAGAGCAAGCTCGGCATCGGCCTGGGTCAGACCACCGCCGACGGTCGTTTCACCCTGCTGCCGGTCTGCTGCCTCGGCAACTGCGACAAGGCGCCGGCGCTGATGATCGACGACGACACGTTCGGTGATGTGCAGCCAGCAGGCGTTGCCAAATTGCTCGAGGGCTACGTATGACCCTGACTTCCTTCGGTCCAGCCAACCGCATCAAGCGTTCGGCCGAGACTCACCCGCTCACCTGGCGTCTGCGCGACGACGGCGAAGCCGTATGGCTCGACGAGTACCAGGCCAAGAACGGTTACGCCGCTGCGCGCAAGGCCTTCGCCGACATGGCCCAGGACGACATCGTCCAGACCGTGAAAGATTCCGGCCTCAAGGGTCGTGGCGGAGCAGGCTTCCCCACTGGCGTGAAGTGGGGCCTGATGCCCAAGGACGAATCCATCAACATCCGCTACCTGCTGTGCAACGCGGATGAAATGGAGCCGAACACCTGGAAAGACCGCATGCTGATGGAGCAACTGCCCCATCTGCTGATCGAAGGCATGCTGATCAGCGCCCGCGCGCTGAAAACCTACCGTGGCTACATCTTCCTGCGTGGCGAATACACCACCGCCGCCAAGCACCTGAACCGTGCCGTGGAAGAAGCCAAGGCAGCGGGCCTTTTGGGCAAGAACATCCTGGGCAGCGGTTTCGATTTCGAGCTGTTCGTCCACACCGGTGCCGGGCGTTATATCTGCGGTGAAGAAACCGCACTGATCAACTCCCTCGAAGGCCGCCGCGCCAACCCGCGCTCCAAGCCGCCCTTCCCTGCCGCCGTGGGCGTGTGGGGCAAGCCGACTTGCGTGAACAACGTCGAGACCCTGTGCAACGTGCCGGCGATCATTGCCGACGGCGTGGACTGGTACAAATCCCTGGCCCGCGAAGGCAGTGAAGACATGGGCACCAAGCTCATGGGCTTCTCCGGCAAGGTCAAGAACCCGGGCCTGTGGGAATTGCCGTTCGGCGTCACCGGCCGCGAGCTGTTCGAAGACTACGCCGGTGGCATGCGCGACGGTTACAAGCTCAAGTGCTGGCAGCCAGGCGGCGCCGGGACCGGCTTCCTGTTGCCGGAACACCTGGACGCACAAATGTACGCCGGCGGCATCGCCAAAGTGGGTACCCGTATGGGTACCGGCCTGGCCATGGCGGTGGACGACAGCGTCAACATGGTGTCCCTGCTACGCAACATGGAGCAGTTCTTCGCCCGCGAATCCTGTGGCTTCTGCACCCCGTGCCGCGATGGCTTGCCATGGAGCGTCAAGCTCCTGATGGCCATCGAGAACGGTGAAGGCCAGCCAGGCGACATCGAGACCCTGCTGGGCCTGGTCGGTTTCCTCGGCCCGGGCAAGACCTTCTGTGCTCACGCACCGGGCGCCGTGGAGCCGTTGGGCAGCGCAATCAAATACTTCCGTCCAGAGTTCGAAGCCGGTATCGCGCCTGTCAGCGCCGCCGTCCCGCCTCTGGCAAGGCCGATCGTAGTCGGCGCGTAACTGCTTAAAAAGGCGAAGGGTCCGTGCCCTTCGCTTTTCGTGTGATGACGCCGTAAGCGGCTGTGTTGATTCACGCGAATGACAAGATTCCATTAGCCACGCCCGCTGACACCGGGCCAACGAAGAACTTTGAACCATGGCCACTATCCACGTAGACGGCAAAGAGCTCGAAGTCGATGGGGCAGACAACCTGTTACAGGCATGTCTGTCGCTAGGCCTCGATATCCCTTATTTCTGCTGGCACCCTGCCCTGGGCAGCGTTGGCGCTTGCCGCCAGTGCGCGGTCAAGCAGTACACCGACGAGAACGACACCCGTGGTCGCATCGTCATGTCCTGCATGACCCCTGCCACCGACAACACCTGGATCTCCATCGAAGATGAAGAGTCCAAGGCGTTCCGCGCCAGTGTTGTTGAATGGCTGATGACCAACCACCCTCACGACTGCCCGGTCTGTGAGGAAGGTGGTCACTGCCACCTGCAAGACATGACGGTAATGACCGGCCACAACGAGCGCCGTTACCGTTTCACCAAGCGTACCCACCAGAACCAGCAACTGGGCCCGTTCATTTCCCACGAAATGAACCGCTGCATCGCTTGCTACCGCTGCGTGCGCTTCTACAAGGACTACGCCGGCGGCACCGATCTGGGTGTATTCGGCGCCCACGACAACGTGTACTTCGGTCGCGTTGAAGACGGCACCCTGGAAAGCGAGTTCTCCGGCAACCTCACCGAGGTCTGCCCGACCGGTGTGTTCACCGACAAGACTCACTCCGAGCGCTACAACCGCAAGTGGGACATGCAGTTCTCGCCGAGCATCTGCCATGGCTGCTCCAGCGGTTGCAACATCTCTCCGGGCGAGCGTTACGGCGAACTGCGCCGCATCGAAAACCGTTTCAACGGTTCGGTGAACCAGTACTTCCTGTGCGACCGCGGCCGTTTCGGCTATGGCTACGTCAACCGTGAAGACCGTCCGCGTCAGCCGCTGCTGGCCAATGGCACCAAGCTGAGCCTCGACGAAGCGCTGGATAAAGCCGCCGACCTGCTGCGCGGTCGCAACATCGTCGGCATCGGTTCGCCACGCGCCAGCCTCGAAAGCAACTACGCGTTGCGCGAACTGGTCGGCGCCGAGCACTTCTATTCGGGTATCGAAGCTGCCGAACTGGAGCGCATCCGCCTGGTCCTGCAAGTGCTCAAGGACAGCCCGCTGCCAGTGCCGAACATGCGCGACATCGAAGACCACGACGCCGTGTTCGTCCTCGGTGAAGACCTGACCCAGACGGCTGCGCGCATGGCCCTGTCCCTGCGTCAATCGGTCAAGGGCAAGGCCGAAGACATGGCCGACGCCATGCGCGTCCAGCCTTGGCTCGACGCCGCGGTGAAGAACATTGGCCAGCACGCGCTGAACCCGCTGTTCATCGCCAGCCTGGCTGAAACCAAGCTCGACGACATCGCCGAAGAATGCGTTCACGCCGCTCCAGACGACCTGGCCCGCATCGGTTTCGCTGTGGCCCACGCCCTCGACGCCAGCGCACCGGCCGTTGAAGGCCTGGACGCTGAGGCCCTCGAGCTGGCCAAGCGCATTGCCGACGCCCTGCTTGCGGCCAAGCGCCCACTGATCATCGCCGGTACTTCCCTGGGCTCCAAAGCCCTGATCGAAGCGGCCGCGAACATCGCCAAGGCCCTGAAGCTGCGCGAGAAGAACGGTTCCATCAGCCTGATCGTGCCAGAGGCCAACAGCCTCGGCCTGGCCATGCTCGGTGGCGAATCGGTCGACGCTGCGCTGCAAGCCGTAATCGATGGCAAGGCCGACGCCATTGTCGTGCTGGAAAACGACCTGTACACCCGTACCGACAAAGCCCGTGTCGATGCCGCGCTGACCGCCGCCAAAGTGCTGATCGTCGCCGACCATCAGAAGACTGCCACCAGCGATCGCGCGCACCTGGTGCTGCCAGCCGCCAGCTTTGCTGAAGGCGACGGTACCCTGGTCAGCCAGGAAGGTCGCGCTCAGCGCTTCTTCCAGGTCTTCGATCCGAAGTACATGGACGCGAGCATCCTGGTTCACGAAGGCTGGCGCTGGCTGCATGCCCTGCGCGCCACCCTGCTGAACCAGCCGATCGACTGGACCCAGCTGGACCACGCCACCGCCGCTGTCGCTTCCAGCACACCGGTCCTGAACCGCATTGTCGACGCCGCACCGTCCGCCGCGTTCCGCATCAAGGGCATGAAGCTGGCCCGTGAACCGCTGCGCTACTCCGGTCGTACCGCCATGCGCGCCGACATCAACGTGCACGAACCGCGTACCCCGCAGGACAAGGACACCGCGTTCGCCTTCTCCATGGAAGGTTACTCGGGTTCGGCCGAACCGCGTCAGCAAGTGCCCTTTGCCTGGTCTCCGGGCTGGAACTCGCCGCAAGCCTGGAACAAGTTCCAGGACGAAGTCGGTGGTCACATCCGCGCTGGCGACCCGGGCACCCGCCTGATCGAAAGCACCGGTGACTCGCTGAACTGGTTCGCCAGCGTTCCGCGCGCGTTCAACCCGGCTCCAGGCACCTGGCAGGTCGTGCCGTTCTTCCACCTGTTCGGCAGCGAAGAAAACTCTTCGAAAGCCGCTCCGGTCCAGGAACGCATTCCGGCGGCCTACGTTGCACTGGCCAAGTCCGAAGCCGACCGCCTGGGCGTCAACGACGGTGCCATGCTGAGCCTGAACGTGGCCGGCCAGACCCTGCGTCTGCCGCTGCGTATCAATGAAGAGCTGGGCGCAGGCCTGGTGGCATTGCCTGCGGGCATCGCCGGCATTCCGCCAGCGATCGCAGGCAAATCCGTTGACGGTCTGCAGGAGGCAGCTCAATGACCTGGTTCACTCCTGAAGTGATCGACATCATCATCACGGTCCTCAAGGCCGTGGTGATTCTGCTCGCCGTGGTGGTTTGCGGTGCCCTGCTGAGCTGGGTCGAGCGTCGTTTGCTCGCCCTCTGGCAGGACCGTTACGGTCCGAACCGCGTCGGCCCGTTCGGCGCGTTCCAGATCGCCGCCGACATGATCAAGATGTTCTTCAAGGAAGACTGGACGCCTCCATTCGCCGACAAGATGATCTTCACCCTGGCACCGGTCGTGGCCATGAGCGCCCTGCTGATTGCCTTCGCGATCATCCCGATCACCCCAACCTGGGGCGTGGCGGACATCAACATCGGCATCCTGTTCTTCTTCGCCATGGCTGGCCTCTCGGTCTACGCGGTGCTGTTCGCCGGCTGGTCGAGCAACAACAAGTTCGCCCTGCTGGGCAGCTTGCGTGCCTCGGCGCAAACCGTGTCGTACGAAGTGTTCATGGGCCTGTCGCTGATGGGCATCGTGATCCAGGTCGGCTCGTTCAACATGCGCGACATCGTTGAATATCAAGCGCAGAACCTGTGGTTCATCATTCCGCAGATCTTCGGCTTCCTGACCTTCTTCATCGCCGGCGTGGCCGTGACTCACCGTCACCCGTTCGACCAGCCGGAAGCGGAACAGGAACTGGCCGACGGTTACCACATTGAATACGCCGGCATGAAATGGGGCATGTTCTTCGTCGGCGAGTACATCGGCATCGTGTTGATTTCGGCGCTGCTGGTGACCTTGTTCTTCGGTGGCTGGCACGGTCCGTTCGGACTCCTGCCGCAGATCCCGTTCATCTGGTTCGCACTGAAAACCGCGTTCTTCATCATGATCTTCATCCTGCTGCGCGCTTCGATCCCGCGCCCACGGTATGACCAAGTGATGGATTTCAGCTGGAAGTTCTGCCTGCCGCTGACCCTCGTCAACATGCTGGTGACCGCTGCGATCGTGTTGCTCAACACGCCCGCCGTCGCGGCTCAGTGAGGATAGAGAATCATGAAGTACATATTTGACATCGTGCATGGCTTCTACACCCAGCTTCGCAGCCTGGTGATGATTTTCGGCCACGCCTTCCGCAAGCGCGACACGCTGCAGTACCCGGAAGAACCGGTCTACCTGCCGCCGCGCTACCGTGGACGTATCGTCCTGACCCGCGACCCCGACGGCGAAGAGCGTTGCGTAGCCTGCAACCTGTGCGCCGTGGCCTGCCCGGTCGGTTGCATCTCGCTGCAGAAAGCTGAAACCGAAGACGGTCGCTGGTACCCGGACTTCTTCCGCATCAACTTCTCGCGCTGCATTTTCTGTGGCCTCTGCGAGGAAGCCTGCCCGACCACCGCGATCCAGCTGACACCGGATTTCGAGATGGCCGAGTTCAAACGTCAGGACCTGGTCTACGAGAAAGAAGATCTGCTGATCTCCGGCCCCGGCAAAAACCCTGATTACAACTTCTATCGTGTTGCAGGTATGGCGATTGCCGGGAAGCCGAAAGGCTCCGCGCAGAACGAAGCCCAGCCGATCAACGTGAAGAGCTTGCTGCCTTAAGGAAGAAAGATGGAATTCGCTTTCTATTTCGCATCGGGTATCGCTGTGGTGTCCACGCTTCGCGTGATCACCCACACCAACCCCGTGCACGCCCTGCTCTACCTGATCATTTCGCTGATCGCCGTGGCCATGACGTTCTTCGCCCTCGGCGCACCGTTTGCCGGTGTCCTGGAAGTGATCGCCTACGCTGGCGCCATCATGGTGCTGTTCGTGTTCGTGGTGATGATGCTGAACCTGGGCCCGGCCTCGGTTCAGCAAGAGCGCGCCTGGCTCAAGCCCGGCATCTGGGGCGGCCCGGTCCTCCTCGCCACGCTGCTGCTGGTGGAACTGCTGTACGTGCTGTTCTCCCATCAGACCGGTGAAGCCATCGGCCACACCACCGTAGACGCCAAGGCCGTGGGCATCAGCCTGTTCGGTCCTTACCTGCTGGTGGTTGAACTCGCCTCGATGCTGCTGCTCGCCGCAGCCGTCACGGCGTTCCACTTGGGCCGCAACGAAGCCAAGGAGCAATGACGATGCCTGCTATCCCCATGGAGCATGGTCTGGCGGTCGCCGGCATCCTGTTCTGCCTCGGCCTGGTCGGCCTGATGGTCCGCCGCAACATCCTTTTCGTGCTGATGAGCCTGGAGGTCATGATGAATGCCTCCGCTTTGGCGTTCATCGTTGCCGGTAGCCGCTGGGCGCAGCCGGATGGACAGATCATGTTCATCCTGGTGATCAGCCTGGCAGCCGCCGAGGCCAGTATTGGCCTGGCGATCCTGCTGCAACTGTATCGCCGCTTCCACACGCTCGATATCGACGCTGCCAGTGAGATGCGCGGATGAACCTTCTCTATCTGACTTTCGTATTCCCTCTCATCGGTTTCCTGCTGCTGTCGTTCTCCCGTGGACGCATCTCGGAAAACCTGGCCGCGCTGATTGGCGTCGGCTCCATCGGTCTGTCGGCGATCGTTACCGCCTACGTGATCTGGCAATTCAACGTCGCCCCGCCGGAAGGCGGCCACTACACCCAGGTGTTGTGGCAGTGGATGGCGGTGGAAGGCTTCACCCCTAACTTCGCCCTGTACCTGGACGGCCTGTCCGTGACCATGCTCGGTGTGGTCGTCGGCGTCGGCTTCCTGATCCACCTGTTCGCGTCCTGGTACATGCGCGGTGAAGCCGGCTACTCGCGTTTCTTCGCCTACACCAACCTGTTCATCGCCAGCATGCTGTTCCTCGTGTTGGGCGATAATCTGTTGTTCCTGTACTTCGGCTGGGAAGGCGTGGGCCTGTGCTCGTACCTGTTGATCGGTTTCTACTACAGCAACCGCAACAACGGTAACGCCGCACTCAAGGCCTTCATCGTGACCCGCATCGGTGACGTGTTCATGGCCATCGGCCTGTTCATTCTGTTTGCCCAACTGGGCACGCTGAACGTCCAGGAACTGCTGGTGCTGGCACCGCAGAAATTCCAGGCCGGCGACTTCTGGATGGTCATGGCCACCCTGATGCTGCTGGGCGGCGCTGTCGGTAAATCCGCGCAACTGCCACTGCAAACCTGGCTGGCGGACGCGATGGCCGGTCCTACTCCGGTTTCGGCACTGATCCACGCCGCAACCATGGTGACCGCCGGTGTCTACCTGATCGCCCGTACCCACGGCCTGTTCACCCTGGCGCCGGAAATCCTGCATCTGGTTGGCCTGGTCGGCGGTGTGACGCTGGTACTCGCCGGTTTTGCAGCCCTGGTTCAGACCGACATCAAGCGTATCCTCGCCTACTCGACCATGAGCCAGATCGGCTACATGTTCCTGGCCCTGGGCGTCGGTGCCTGGGATGGCGCGATCTTCCACCTGATGACCCACGCCTTCTTCAAGGCCCTGCTGTTCCTTGCATCCGGTGCGGTGATCGTTGCCTGCCACCACGAGCAGGACATCTTCAAGATGGGCGGCCTGTGGAAGAAACTGCCACTGGCCTACGCCAGCTTCATCGTCGGTGGCGCGGCCCTGGCGGCCCTGCCACTGGTAACCGCGGGCTTCTACTCCAAGGACGAAATACTCTGGGAAGCATTTGCCAGCGGTAACGAAGGTCTGCTGTATGCAGGTCTGGTCGGTGCGTTCATGACTTCGCTGTACACCTTCCGCCTGATCTTCATCGCGTTCCACGGTGAAGCGAAGACCGAAGCGCACGCCGGTCACGGCATTGCCCACTGGCTGCCACTGTCGGTGCTGATCGTATTGTCCACCGCCATCGGCGCGATGATCGTTCCACCGCTGCACGGCGTACTGCCTGAGAGCGTCGGCCATGCCGGCGGCGAAGCCAAGCACAGCCTGGAAATCGCTTCGGGCGCCATCGCCCTGGCCGGTATCCTGCTGGCCGCGCTGCTGTTCCTCGGCAAGCGTCGTTTCGTGACGGCCATCGCCAACAGCGGCATCGGCCGTGTCCTTTCGGCCTGGTGGTTCGCTGCCTGGGGCTTCGACTGGATCTACGACAAACTGTTCGTCAAGCCTTACCTGGCGATCAGCCACATCCTGCGCAAAGACCCGCTCGACCAGACCATCGGTCTGATCCCGCGCATGGCCAAAGGCGGTCACACCGCCCTGAGCCGTACCGAGACCGGTCAACTGCGTTGGTATGCCGCCTCGATGGCTGCGGGTGCCGTGCTGGTCATCGGCGCCGTCGTGCTGGTAGCGGTCTGATATGAACCTTGCGAATTTGCGAAAGGAAACGAACCCGTCATGATTCTGCCTTGGCTAATCCTGATCCCCTTCATCGGCGGCCTGCTGTGCTGGATGGGTGAGCGCTTCGGCGCCACCCTCCCCCGCTGGATTGCGCTGATCACCATGTCCCTGCTGCTCTCCCTCGGCCTCTGGCTGTGGGCCAACGGTGACTATTCATTCGCTCCGGCACCGGGTGCCGATCCGACCTGGGCGCTTGAGTTCAAGCACGTCTGGATCCAGCGCTTCGGTATCAATGTGCACCTGGCCCTCGACGGCCTGTCGCTGTTGATGATCATGCTGACCGGCCTGCTGGGTGTCCTCTCCGTACTCTGCTCGTGGAAAGAGATCCAGCGTCACGTTGGCTTCTTCCACCTGAACCTGATGTGGATCCTGGGCGGTGTCGTCGGCGTGTTCCTCGCCCTCGACCTGTTCATGTTCTTCTTCTTCTGGGAAATGATGCTGGTGCCGATGTACTTCCTCATCGCGCTCTGGGGTCACAGTTCTTCGGACGGCAAGAAAACCCGGATCTACGCGGCGACCAAGTTCTTCATCTTCACTCAGGCTTCCGGCCTGATCATGCTGGTGGCGATCCTGGGTCTGGTACTGGTCAACTTCAACGACACCGGCGTGATTACCTTCAACTACGCCGACCTGTTGAAGACCAAGATGTCGATGACCACCGAGTACATCCTGATGCTCGGCTTCTTCATCGCCTTTGCGGTCAAGCTGCCCGTGGTGCCGTTCCACTCCTGGCTGCCTGACGCTCACGCCCAGGCGCCGACTGCAGGTTCCGTCGACCTCGCCGGTATCTTGCTGAAAACCGCTGCCTACGGCCTGCTGCGTTTCGCCCTGCCGCTGTTCCCGAATGCCTCGGCCGAGTTCGCGCCGATCGCCATGACCCTGGGTCTGATCGGGATCTTCTACGGTGCGTTCCTGGCGTTCGCGCAAACCGACATCAAGCGTCTGATCGCCTTCTCGTCCGTTTCCCACATGGGCTTCGTACTGATCGGCATCTACTCCGGCAGCCAACTGGCACTGCAGGGCGCGGTGATGCAGATGCTGGCCCACGGTCTGTCGGCGGCAGCACTCTTTATCCTGAGTGGCCAGCTGTACGAACGCACCCACACCCGCGACATGCGTGAAATGGGTGGCCTGTGGTCGAAGATCGCTTACCTGCCGGCCCTCAGCCTGTTCTTCGCGGCGGCGTCCCTGGGCTTGCCGGGTACCGGTAACTTCGTCGGTGAGTTCCTGATCCTGATCGGCACCTTCCCGATCGCCCCATGGATCACCATCATCGCCACGTCCGGCCTGGTGTTCGGTTCGGTCTACTCGCTGATCATGGTCCACCGTGCCTTCTTCGGCCCGGCCAAGTCGGACGCGGTACTGCATGGCATGGACGGTCGCGAAATGATCATGGTGGTCGGTCTGGCAGCGCTGCTGGTCTACATCGGCATCTACCCACAACCGTTCCTCGATACCTCTGCCGCTACGATGCATGGCGTGCAGCAATGGCTCGGCACCGCCTTCACTCAACTCGCTTCGGCCCGGTAAGAGCGCTATGGAATTCACGACTCAACACTTTATCGCGCTAGCGCCGCTGTTGATTACCAGCGCCACGATCATCGTGGTGATGCTGGCGATCGCCTGGCGCCGCAACCACTCCCAGACCTTCCTGCTGTCCGTGGCGGGTCTGAACCTGGCGTTGCTGTCGATCCTGCCAGCCTTGAAGGTCGCGCCATTGGCCGTGACCCCACTGCTGCAAATCGATAGCTTCGCTTGCCTGTACATGGCACTGATCCTGGTCGCCACCCTCGCTTGTGTCACCCTCGCCCACGCCTACCTCGGCGATGGCGGCACGGGTTACCCGGGCAACCGTGAAGAACTGTACCTGCTGATCCTGATGGCCGCCGCCGGTGGCCTGGTGCTGGTCAGCGCGCAGCACCTGGCCGGGTTGTTCATCGGTCTGGAACTGCTGTCGGTGCCGGTCTACGGTCTGGTGGCCTATGCCTTCTTCAACAAGCGTTCGCTGGAAGCCGGTATCAAGTACATGGTGCTGTCGGCTGCCGGCTCCGCGTTCCTGTTGTTCGGTATGGCCCTGCTGTACGCAGACTCCGGCTCCCTGAGCTTCGTCGGCATCGGTCAGGCGCTGGCGGCTACCGGCCTGCCAAGCTCGCTGGCACAACTGGGCCTGGGCATGATGCTGATCGGCCTGGCGTTCAAGCTGTCGCTGGTGCCCTTCCACCTCTGGACTCCAGACGTTTACGAGGGTGCTCCGGCACCGGTCGCAGCGTTCCTGGCCACCGCTTCCAAAGTGGCCGTGTTCGCAGTGATGGTGCGCCTGTTCCAGATCTCTCCAGCGGCCAGCAGCGGCGTGCTGAGCGACGTGCTGACCATCATCGCCATTGCGTCGATCCTGTTCGGTAACCTGCTGGCACTGACCCAGAGCAACCTCAAGCGTCTGCTGGGTTACTCGTCCATCGCCCACTTCGGCTACCTGCTGATCGCCCTGGTGGCGAGCAAGGGCCTGGCCGTGGAAGCCATCGGCGTATACCTGGTCACCTACGTGATCACCAGCCTCGGCGCCTTCGGCGTGATCACCCTGATGTCCTCGCCGTACAAAGGCCGTGACGCAGACGCCCTGTACGAATACCGCGGCCTGTTCTGGCGCCGTCCGTACCTGACCGCCGTACTGACCGTGATGATGCTGTCCCTGGCCGGTATCCCGCTGACCGCGGGCTTCATCGGCAAGTTCTACATCATCGCCACCGGTGTCGAGTCGCACCAATGGTGGCTGGTCGGTTCCCTGGTACTGGGCAGCGCCATCGGCGTGTTCTACTACCTGCGTGTGATGGTCACCCTGTACCTGATCGAACCGAACCTGCGTCGCGTCGATGCCCAGCTGCACTGGGAACAACGTGCAGGCGGCGTGATGCTGCTGGCCATCGCGGTACTGGCCTTCTTCCTCGGCCTGTACCCACAACCGCTGCTGAACCTGGTTCAGCAATCGGGTCTGGCGGGTTGATCGCTTAGGCGACTCTCGGCAACAAACAGAAACGGCACCTTCGGGTGCCGTTTTTGCGTTTGGGGTTTTCAAGGTCAAAAGATCGCAGCCTGCGGCAGCTCCTACATTGGGGAGGCGTACAGCCTGTAGGAGCTGCCGCAGGCTGCGATCTTTTAATCTTCATGGCCTACCCTCCTTTCAGAAAGTATTTGTCTGGCGATCAGCAATCGATGACATCCGGCGATTGCTCCGAACGCTAATGTGAGCGACGGGCTTACAGGAGTATTCAAATGAAACAAGAACCGATGGTGATGATGTGCAATGAAATGGCGAAACCGAGCTATGGCTCGCTTGCCTTTGCCACCCCGAAAAATTCTGGCTATATTTGTCCAGAATATGGGAGAGAAATCATGATCATCGTTCCGTTGGCCGAAGCAAAAAACAATCTGTCCAAACTCGTCGATGATGCAGCGGCGGGCCAGATCATAACGATTGCCAAGCATGGTCGAGCCTTGGCCCGCCTTGTTCCCGTAGGAAAAACCAACGGGAAGCGTATCGGTGCGATGAAAGGCAAACTGGTTCTGGCTGAAGACTTCGATGCACCACTGCCGGACGACATGCTGGATGCTTTTGAAGGAACCCACGAATGAGGGTTCTGCTGGACACTCATGTTTTGCTTTGGGCTCTGAGCGATGACCCCAAACTATCCGGCAAGGCCAGAAAGCTCATTGAAGGCGCTGCCGACATATACATCAGCGCAGCGACATTCTGGGAAATGGCAATCAAGGTCGGGTTGGGAAAGCTGAATGTTGATCTGGAAGAAATCCGCCAGTACTGCCTCGAAAGCGGGTTCATCGAATTGCCTGTGACTTCAGAACATGCCATTGCCGTGAAAGACCTCAAACATCACCATCGTGATCCGTTCGACCGCCTCATTGTTGCAACCGCGATGACTGAACCCATGAAACTTCTAACGTCTGACCCATTGGTGGCCAAGTACACGGATTTGGCTATTTTGATTTAGTCAGCCCAACTCCGATCAAATGCGAGAGCGGACTTGCTCGCGAAGACTGTAGGTCAAGCACAAATGAAAACGGCACCTTTCGGTGCCGTTCGCGTTTCACACTCCCGCCACGTTACTTACGCGCATCCGCCCACGATTTCAGCAGCTCGCTGTAGCTCACGGTCTCTCCCTTAGGTTTCTCGTTTTCCAGTTTAGGTTTCGGAGCGCCCGGCTGGTCGAACCAGTACTGAGCATCGCGCTCGGGGTTCATTTTCGGTGCGCAGGTGGCTTGTGCCTTCGAACGCTCCAGACGGGTCATGATCGCGTCCTGATCCTTGGCCAGGCCGTCGAGAGCCTGTTGCGGGGTTTTGTCGCCGCTGGCCGCTTCGGCGATGTGGCTCCACCACAACTGCGCGAGGCGAGGATAATCAGGTACGTTGGTCCCGGTCGGGGTCCATTGCACGCGGGCCGGGCTGCGGTAGAACTCCACCAGGCCACCGAGTTTCGGCGCCAGGTCGGTCATCGCTTGTGAGTTGATGTCCGATTCGCGGATAGGCGTCAGGCCGACGATGGTTTTCTTCAGCGATACGGTTTTCGAGGTCACGAACTGCGCATAGAGCCAGGCCGCCAGTTTCTGCTTCTCAGGCGTGGACTTCATGAAGGTCCAGGACCCCACGTCCTGATAGCCCAGCTTCATGCCCTCTTCCCAGTAAGGTCCCCGTGGTGACGGCGCCATGCGCCATTTCGGCGTGCCATCGGCGTTCATCACCGCCAGGCCTGGCTTGGTCATGTCGGCAGTGAAGGCGGTGTACCAGAAAATCTGCTGCGCGATGCTGCCCTGGGAGGGCACCGGACCGGATTCGGAGAAGGTCATGCCCGCCGCTTCCGGTGGCGCGTACTTTTTCAGCCAGTCGACGTACTTGGTGGTGGCGAACACCGCCGCCGGGCCGTTGGTGTCGCCGCCGCGGGTCACGCTGGAACCCACCGGGTGGCAGTCCTCGACACGAATGCCCCACTCGTCCACCGGCAAGCCGTTGGGGATGCCCTTGTCGCCGCCACCGGCCATGGAGAACCAGGCATCGGTGAAGCGCCAGCCCAGGGATGGGTCCTTTTTGCCGTAGTCCATGTGCCCGTAGACGCGCTTGCCGTCGATTTCCTTGACGTCTTCGCTGAAGAACTTGGCAATGTCTTCATAGGCCGACCAGTTCACCGGTACGCCCAGCTCGTAACCGTACTTTTCCTTGAACTTGGCTTTTAGGTCCGCGCGCTCGAACCAGTCGGCACGGAACCAGTACAGGTTCGCGAACTGCTGGTCAGGCAACTGGTAGATCTTGCCGTCCGGCGCGGTGGTGAAGGAAATGCCGATGAAGTCCTTGAGGTCGAGGGTCGGCGAGGTGAAGTCCTTGCCTTCGTTCGCCATCAGGTCGGTGATCGATTCGGTCTTGCCGTAGCGAAAGTGCGTACCGATCAAGTCCGAGTCGTTGACCCAGCCGTCATAGATGCTTTTGTCCGATTGCATCACGGTCTGCAGCTTTTCTACCACGTCGCCTTCCTGCAGCAGATCGTGGGTCAGCTTGATCCCGGTGATCTCGGTGAAGGCCTTGGCCAGCACCTTGGACTCGTACTCGTGGGTAGCGATGGTTTCCGACACCACCTTGATGTTCATTCCGCGGAAGGGCTCCGCCGCCTTGATGAACCACTTCAACTCTTCCAGCTGCTGATCGGCCGTCAGTGTGGATGGCTTGAACTCACTGCCGATCCATTTTTTCGCGGCATCTTCGTAGGCATCGGCCCAGGCCGAAGCGCTCAAACCGCTGAGTGCCAGCATGGCTGCCAATGAAATGCTATGTCGCAGCTTATTGTTTTTGTCGAACATAAGACCTCCTGTTTAAGTTTCGGAGCAACACTGCCGAGCGATTCGACTAGCCCCAACGCATCACAGCCAACAGCCACACCAGGGACAACGCAAACGCCACCCAGATGCTCCAGTCGGTGACGCCGATTACCAGCAAATGCAGGTAGGCGCTGCCGAGAAGACCGATGAACAAGCGATCGCCACGGGTGGTGGCAATCGGTAGCAAACCTCGCCGAAGCACGCTCGGCGAACGCAACTCCCAGGTGGTCATGCCCACCAGGATCAAGGCAATAACGCCGAAGAACGCCGCCGTGGGGGCGGTCCAACTCATCCACTCCATCATCAGCTCCTCATACCCGGCCCAGGGCAAAGCCCTTGGCCACGTGGTTGCGAACAAACCAGATCACCAGCATGCCCGGCAGGATGGTCAACACCCCCGCCGCTGCCAGTACGCCCCAGTCGATACCGGATGCCGAAACCGTACGCGTCATCACCGCCGCGATCGGTTTGGCATTCACCGAGGTGAGGGTTCGTGCCAGCAGCAGTTCTACCCAGGAGAACATGAAGCAGAAGAACGCCGTCACACCAATGCCGGAGCCGATCAACGGGATGAAAATCTTCACGAAGAACTTGGGAAAACTGTAGCCATCAATGTAGGCGGTTTCGTCGATTTCCTTGGGTACGCCGGACATGAAGCCTTCGAGAATCCACACCGCCAGCGGCACGTTGAACAGGCAGTGAGCCAGGGCCACGGCAATATGGGTGTCGAACAACCCGATCGACGAATACAGCTGGAAAAACGGCAACAGGAACACCGCCGGTGGCGCCATGCGGTTGGTCAGCAGCCAGAAGAACAGGTGCTTGTCACCCAGGAAGCGATAACGCGAAAACGCATAAGCCGCCGGCAGTGCCACGGTCAGGGAAATGATCGTGTTCAGGCTCACGTAATACGCCGAGTTGATGTAGCCGGTGTACCAGCTCGGGTCGGTGAAGATCACCTTGTAGTTGGCCAGGGTGAAATCCTGCGGAAACAGCGTCAGGCCGCCGAGTATTTCGCTGTTGCTCTTGAAGGACATGTTCAGCAGCCAGTAGATCGGCACCAGCAGGAACAGGATGTAGAGCAGCAAAGGGATAAGCTTTCTTTTGCTCATGGCGCGGGCCTCAACGGTTGGCGTCAGAGTGAGTCATGGCGGTGTAGAACAGCCAGGACACCAACAGGATGATCAGGAAGTACACCAGCGAGAACGCTGCGGCCGGCCCCAGGTCGAATTGCCCTACGGCCATCTGCGTCAGGGTCTGGCTGAGGAAGGTCGTGGCATTGCCCGGACCGCCGCCCGTGAGCACGAAGGGCTCGGTGTAGATCATGAAACTGTCCATGAAGCGCAGCATCACGGCGATCAGCAGCACGCTCTTGAGTTTGGGCAACTGAATGTGCCGGAACACCGCCCAGGCCGAGGCTCGGTCGATCCGCGCCGCCTGGTAATACACATCCGGAATCGCCCGCAACCCGGAGAAACACAACAGCGCCACCAGCGAGGTCCAGTGCCAGACGTCCATCACCAGCACGGTGACCCAGGCGTCCGCCGTGTTCGCCGCATAGTTGTAGCTGATGCCCATGGCCTTGAGGCTCGCCCCCAGCAAGCCGATGTCGGCGCGGCCGAAGATCTGCCAGATGGTGCCGACCACGTTCCACGGGATCAGTAGCGGGATCGCCAGCACGATCAGCACCACCGAAGACCAGCGGCCCTTGGTCGGCATGGTCAGGGCGATGGCGATGCCCAGCGGAATTTCGATCAGCAGCACGCAGGCGGAATAGATGAACTGGCGCAGCAGCGAGTCGTGCAGCCGAGGGTCGAGCAGTACCTGCCTGTACCAGTCGGCACCGACGAAATAGCGGCTGGACTGGTCGAAAATGTCCTGCACCGAATAGTTGACCACAGTCATCATCGGGATCACCGCACTGAACGCCACCAGCAGGAACACCGGCAACACCAGCCACCAGGCCTTGTTGTTCTGCACCTTGTTCATGGCTGCGCCTCTTGGTTGGCATGGGCTTCGAGCAGGAAATCATCGGCGTACACCATCAACCACTGCGCCGGAAAACTGATGTAGGCCGTGCCTTGCGGCACCGGTTTGTCTTCAGCCAGGCGCACCTTCAGGGTCGCGCCGTCGAGGTTGAGGGTCATGATCTTGTAAGTGCCCAGGTCCTCGACGTGTACGACCTGTGCCCGCAGCGCGTCATCAAAGGCTTCGTCCCACACATGGACGAACTCCGGGCGAATGCCGACCTTCAGGGTTTTCCATTCGGATGCAGCGATGCGTTGCTGCATGGTCTCGGACAGGGGCAGGTGGGTCGAAGCGAACCCGACGCCACCCGGTTGCGGCTGCACCTCGATCAGGTTCATCCCCGGGCTGCCGATGAAGTAGCCGACAAAGGTGTGGCTCGGGCGCTCGAACAATTCCCGTGGTGTGCCGAATTGCACGATCTGCCCGCCGTACATCACCGCAATCTTGTCGGCGAAGGTCGAGGCCTCCAGCTGATCGTGGGTGACGTAGACCATGGTGATGTTGAACTGCTCGTGGATCTGCTTGAGCTTGCGTCGCAGCTTCCACTTCAGGTGCGGGTCGATCACCGTCAGCGGTTCATCGAACAGGATCGCCGACACATCGTCGCGCACCAGCCCGCGGCCCATGGAGACTTTCTGTTTTTCGTCGGCGGTGAGGTTGCGCGCCTTTTTGCTCAGCAGGTTCTGCAGGTCGAGGACTTCGGCGATTTCCTGCACCTTGGCATGAATGCTTGCCTCGGCCATGCCCTGGTTGCGCAGGGGGAAGGCCAGGTTGTCGAACACCGTCATGGTGTCGTAGACCACCGGGAACTGGAAAACCTGAGCAATGTTGCGCTTCTCCGGCGTCAGGTCGTTGACCGCTTTGCCATCGAACAGCACATGCCCCTGGGACGGACTGAGCAGCCCGGAAATGATGTTGAGCAAAGTTGATTTGCCACAGCCCGACGGACCGAGCAACGCATAGGCGCCGCCCTGCTCCCAGATGTGGTCCATCTCGCGGATCGCGTAGTCCTCAGGTCCCACCGGGGTTTTGGTGTAGCTGTGGGCGAGGTTCTGCAAACGGATTTCGGCCATCAGGCTACCCTCGCGACACGCTGGCCCGGCGCCTGCACCAGCCGGCCCTGCGTATCGAACACAAACAGTTTATGGGTCGGGATGTAGATACGGATGGGCGCATCGACGTCGTATTCGTGAACTCCCGGCAGGTGCAGCACCAGCAGGAAATGCTCGTTGCGCACGTGCAGGAAGGTTTCCGAGCCGCTGATCTCGGCCACCTCGACGGTCACCGCCAGTTCGAGGTCATCGTCATTGCTCGGCACCAGCGAGATATGGCTGGGTCGCACGCCGAAACGGAACTCGCCCTCGCCCACCGGGCGCAAATCGACGTTCAGCGGAAAGTGCACGAAGTTGGCGAAACTCACTTCGTTGCCGGCAATGCGCCCCGGCATCAGGTTGATCGGCGGCTCGGAGAACAGCTCCGCCGCCAGCACGGTTTGCGGCTGGTGATAGACCGAAGACGACTGGCCGCTCTGGATCACCCGCCCTTCGTGAAGAATGGTGGTGGTGCCGCCCAGGGCCAGGGCCTCGTTGGGTTCGGTGGTGGCATAGATTGCGATGGTATGGCGCGCCTTGAACAGCTCGCGCATTTCCTGGCGCAGTTCCTCGCGCAACTTGTAGTCGAGGTTGACCAGCGGCTCGTCGAACAGGATCAACTCGGCATCCTTGACCAGCGCCCGGGCCATGGCCGTGCGTTGTTGCTGGCCACCGGAAAGCTCCAGCGGATAACGCTTCAGAAATTTTTCGATGCGCAGCATCTTCGCGGTTTCCAGCACCTTGCTCTGGATCAGCTCGCTGGATACACCGGCCTGGCGCAGCGGCGAGGCGATGTTGTCGAACACCGTCATGGTCGGGTAATTGATGAATTGCTGATAAACCATCGACACATTGCGCAAGCGCACCGGCCGTTGGGTAACGTCGACGCCGTTCATCAGGATGCGGCCGCTGTCGGGCTTGTCCAGACCGGCCATCAGGCGCATCAGGCTGGTTTTGCCGGACAGGGTGCGACCCAGCAAAACGTTGAAGGAACCGGGTTCAAAACTCAGGTTGGCATCGTCGATCCAGGTCTGGCCCTCGACGGTGCGGCTGACGTGCTCCAGGGTGAGTGACATGGCTCGGCCTTTTATTATTGGAGTCAAGCGACCGAAGCGATAAAGCGACATCCGTGCCAACAATCCCAAGCCATTGATTCAGCTAGAAATGAGTGAAAACCACAGCCCGTCTACGTTCGTTGCTGAACACAAATGAACAATCTGAAATGAACAATTGAACAGTTCACCCATTGACAGTGAACAATAGTGAACAACACTCTACGGACTGTTCACGGCCCCTGTAGGAGCGAGCTTGCTCGCGATGGACGTTAACGTTGACGAGGGCTGCCTGAGTAAATGCGGCGCTCTCACGTGCATCGCGAGCAAGCTCGCTCCTACAGGGATCGGCGCTATCCCATAAAAACAATAAAGTCTTGTTCAGAGATCGACTGCCATGGCCGCACCTGCCCTGCCGCTGTCCCACGACGCCATCATCCAGGACTCCTGGTCGCGTTGCCGCGCGTTCGGCCTCAGTCATCAGAGCGCGCCGGCATTCGATCAATTGCCGGCCGCGGGCATCGCGCAATTGCTGGAGAGCCAGCATTCACTGGTACAAACCACCCATCAGGAAGTGCTGCCCTACTACGAGAACATCTTGAGCAATTCCAATTGCCTGATCATGCTCGCCGACCATCAGGGCCAGGTGCTCACGTCGTGGGGCACCCAGCGCTTTATCGAGCCGAAACTGGCCCGGGGTTTCAGCGCCGGCGCCAGCTGGATGGAACGTTGCACCGGCACCAACGCCATTGGCACCGCCCTGGCCTGTGAGCAAGCCGTGCACATCGAGCACGATGAACATTTTCTCAAGGCCAACCGCTTCATGACCGGTTCCGCCGCGCCGATTTTCGATGCCGAGCGCAAGGTAATCGCGGTGCTGGACGTGTCCAGCGACAGCTACCTGCCGCCATCGCACACCCTGGGCATGGTCAAGATGATGAGCCAGACCGTGGAAAACCGGCTGATCCTCAACCTGTTCCATGGCCAGCATTTCCAGTTGACGTTCAATACCGGGCTGAACAACCTCGACAGCCAATGGGCCGGCTTGCTGATTTTCGATGAAAGCGGCCAGGTGCTGTCGGCCAACCGTCGGGCCGACAATCTGCTGGGCATCAGCCTGTCGCGGGTCAGTGTCGAGAGCCTGTTCAAGGTCTCGTTGCTGGAACTGCTCAATCAGCCCGAAGGCCTGCCCTTCGCCTTGCAAACCTCCGGACGCAACCGCTTCCAGTGCCTGCTGAAGCGGCCGAAACAGGCATCCATTCAACCCCGAGTGTTCACCGAGCCGGTTGTAGCTACACCCGCGGCCATCAGCCTCAACACCCTGCATTTCGGCGACAGCCGCGTGGAAAAAGCCGTGCGCCAGGCCGAACGCTTGCTGGAAAAAGACATTCCACTGCTGATCCATGGTGAAACCGGGGTCGGCAAGGAAGTGTTCGTCAAAGCCCTGCACCACGCCAGCTCACGCAGCAAACAAGCACTCATCGCCGTCAACTGTGCGGCGATTCCCGCCGAACTGGTGGAATCCGAGCTATTCGGCTACGAGAAAGGCGCATTCACTGGTGCCAACCAGAAAGGCAGCATCGGGCTGATCCGCAAGGCTGACAAAGGCACGCTGTTTCTCGACGAAATCGGTGACATGCCGCTGCCGACACAGGCGCGACTGTTGCGGGTGTTGCAGGAACGTTGCGTACAGCCGGTGGGCAGCAGCGAATTGTTCCCTGTGGACTTGCGCATCATTTCAGCGACCAATCGCTCGCTGCGCGAACAAGTACAACTGGGGCGGTTTCGTGAAGACTTGTACTACCGCATCGGCGGCCTGACCCTGGAACTGCCGCCCCTGCGTGAGCGCAGCGATAAGGAGGCACTGTTCAAACGCCTGTGGGAGCAGCACCGCGAACCGACGCAATGGGCCGGTTTGAGTCAGGAAGTGATGGCGTTATTCAGCCGCCACCCGTGGCCGGGCAACTTGCGCCAGGTCAGCAGCGTGATCCAGGTGGCCCTGGCCATGGCCGAGGAACAGCCGGTGCGGGCTGAGCACTTGCCGGATGATTTTTTTGTCGACCTGGAGATGGAACCGGTGGAGACGCCGGAGCCGCTAGGCATCGACTTGAATGATGTGGAAGCACTGAATCGGCAGTTGCAGGCGGTCGGGGGGAATATTTCGTATCTGGCGCGGCGGTTGGGGGTTAGTCGCAATACCCTCTACAAGCGGTTGCGCCAGGCTGAATGACAAGTTGACCGAATGGGCCTCTTCGCGAGCAAGCCCGCTCCCACATTGTCCGTGTCGTACACAAAATCTGTGCTGCCCGCTGAACCTGTGGGAGCGGGCTTGCCCGCGAAAGCGTCAGCCCTGTCACTTCAAAATGAACTGCCACCCCCTTAAACAAAAACTCGCAAAAGGCGTAATGCTGTTCAGTTAAGTGAGAATGATCCACTGTAGGAGCGAGCTTGCTCGCGATGGTCGTTAACGATACCGCGTGTTTACTGACTAAACGCGGCGCTCTTGAGTCCATCGCGAGCAAGCTCGCTCCTACAAAATCCTTAACTGAACAGCATTACGCACAAGGCGGGTTTTGCTTTATAGCGGATCAGGCAATCAGTCAGCCAGACGCCAGGTCGTGCCGCCCTTGCCGTCTTCCAGCACCACGCCCATGGCGGTGAGCTGGTCGCGGATGCGGTCGGATTCGGCCCAGTCCTTGCCGGCACGTGCCGCCAGGCGAGCAGCAATCAACGCCTCGACTTCGGCTGCATCCACGCGCCCTTCGGCACCGGCCTGCAGGAAGTCATCAGCTTCGAGTTGCAACACACCCAGCACGCTGGCCAGTTCTTTCAGACGCGCCGCCAGGCCGGCCGCTGCATTGAGATCGCTCTCGCGCAGACGGTTGATCTCGCGGACCATCTCGAACAGCACCGCGCAGGCTTCCGGCGTGCCGAAGTCGTCGTTCATCACCTGGGTGAAACGCTCGACGAAGGCTTCGCCGCCGGCCGGCGCCACGTTCGGCAGGCCTTTCAACGCGTGGTAGAAACGCTCCAGGGCGCCCTTGGCGTCCTTGAGGTTGTCTTCCGAGTAGTTGATGGCGCTGCGGTAGTGGCTCGACACCAGCAAGTAACGCACGACTTCCGGGTGGTACTTGTCGAGCACGTCGCGAATGGTGAAGAAGTTGTTCAAGGACTTGGACATCTTCTCGCCATTGATACGGATCATGCCGCAATGCATCCACGCGTTGGCGTAGGTCTTGCCGGTGGCCGCTTCGCTCTGGGCGATTTCGTTTTCGTGGTGCGGGAACTCAAGGTCGCTGCCGCCGCCATGAATGTCGAAAGTCTCACCGAGGCAGCAGGTCGACATCACCGAGCATTCGATGTGCCAGCCCGGACGCCCGGCGCCCCACGGCGATTCCCAGCTCGGTTCGCCCGGCTTGGCCGCTTTCCACAGCACGAAGTCCAGCGGGTCCTGCTTGGACTCGTCGACTTCGATGCGCGCGCCGATGCGCAGGTCTTCGATCTTCTTGCGCGACAGCTTGCCGTAGCCCATGAACTTGCCGACGCGGTAGTACACGTCGCCATTGCCCGGGGCGTAGGCATAACCCTTGTCGATCAGGGTCTGGATCATCGCGTGCATGCCCGGAATGTGATCGGTGGCACGCGGCTCCATGTCCGGCTTCTTGATGTTCAGGCGCGCTTCGTCTTCGTGCATCGCCGCGATCATGCGCTCGGTCAAGGCTTCGAACGACTCGCCGTTCTCGCGGGCCCGATTGATGATCTTGTCGTCGATGTCGGTGATGTTGCGCACATAGGTCAGGTCGTAACCGCTAAAGCGCAACCAGCGGGTCACCAGGTCGAACGCAACCATGCTGCGGCCGTGGCCCAGGTGGCAGTAGTCGTACACGGTCATGCCGCACACGTACATGCGCACCTTGTTGCCATCGAGCGGCTTGAAGACTTCTTTGCTCTTGGTGAGCGTGTTGTAGATCGTAAGCACGTTATTTCCCTTGACGCTGAATCACTGGCCCCACGAATCACGCAGGGTCACGGTACGGTTGAATACCGGCTGACCTGGTTTCGAGTCCTTGAGATCGGCGACGAAGTAACCTTCGCGCTCGAACTGGAAACGGTCTTCCGGCTGTGCATTGCCCAACGAAGGCTCAGCACGACAACCGGTGAGTACCTGCAGCGAGTCAGGGTTGATGTTGTCCAGGAAACTGGCGCTGTCTTCGGCCTTCTCCGGGTTCGGAGAACGGAACAGACGATCGTACAGACGCACTTCGCACTCGACGCTGGCCGCGGCCGGCACCCAGTGGATCACGCCTTTGACCTTGCGGCCTTCCGGGTTCTTGCCCAGGGTGTCCGGATCGTACGAGCAGCGCAGTTCGACGATGTTGCCATCGGCGTCCTTGATCGCTTCGTCGGCGCGGATCACGTAGCTGCCACGCAGACGCACTTCACCGGCCGGCTCCAGGCGCTTGTAGCCCTTCGGCGGCTCTTCCATGAAGTCTTCACGGTCGATGTAGATTTCACGGGCGAACGGCAAAGCGCGCACGCCCATGTCTTCTTTCGGGTGGCACGGCAGTTCGAGGTTCTCGACCTGGCCTTGCGGGTAGTTGGTGATCACGACTTTCAGCGGACGCAGCACGCACATGGCACGCGGGGCGCTCTGGTCGAGGTCGTCACGGATGCTGAACTCGAGCATGCCGAAGTCCACCACGCCGTCGGAACGGTTGGTGCCGATCATTTCGCAGAAGTTGCGGATCGATTTCGGCGTGTAGCCACGGCGGCGGAAACCCGACAGCGTGGACATGCGCGGGTCGTCCCAGCCGTTGACGTGCTTTTCATCGACCAGTTGCTTGAGCTTGCGCTTGCTGGTGATGGTGTAGTTCAGGTTCAGGCGGCTGAACTCGTACTGGCGCGGGTTGGCCGGAACCGGCAGGTGCTCGAGGAACCACTCGTACAGCGGACGGTGGCTTTCGAACTCCAGGGTGCAGATCGAGTGGGTGATGCCTTCGATGGCGTCCGACTGACCGTGGGTGAAGTCGTAGTTCGGGTAGATGCACCACTTGTCACCGGTCTGGTGGTGGTGAGCGTGACGGATGCGATACATGATCGGGTCGCGCAGGTTCATGTTCGGCGAGGCCATGTCGATCTTGGCCCGCAGCACCCGTGCGCCGTCCTTGAACTCGCCGGCCTTCATGCGGGCGAACAGGTCCAGGTTCTCTTCGACGCTGCGGTCGCGGAACGGGCTGTTCTTGCCAGGTTCGGTCAGGCTGCCACGGTATTCCTTGGCTTGCTCCGGGGTCAGGTCATCGACGTAGGCATTGCCGGATTTGATCAGCTCCACTGCCCAGTCGTGCAACTGGTCGAAATATTGCGAGGCGTAGCGCACTTCACCGGACCACTCGAAGCCCAGCCATTTGACGTCGCTTTCGATCGCGTCGATGTATTCCTGGTCTTCCTTGGCCGGGTTGGTGTCGTCGAAACGCAGGTGCGTGACGCCGCCGAACTCCTGGGCCAGGCCGAAGTTCACGCAGATCGACTTGGCGTGACCGATGTGCAGGTAGCCGTTGGGTTCAGGCGGGAAACGGGTGACGATTTGCGTGTGCTTGCCCGAGTCCAGGTCTGCCTGGATGATCGGCCGCAGGAAGTTGACCGGCACGGCAGGGCCGGTCTTGGCATTCGAGGTAGGGTCGACAGTGGGCTTGCTCATAGGATCCTTGAACGTACAAGTGCGTGGCCGTAATGAAGGCCGGACAAAACAAAGCCGCTATCATAGCCGATGCCGTCAAGTGCCTGACAGAGCGCACTCTGTAAACCGTCGCATTTAATGGGCCGCAAATGAAAAAACTGCCTCGAAATTCGTGCCTGTCACGCTAAACTGCGCACCTTGGCCGAGACAGGCTGAACCGGTTGCGGGACGGAATGTTCCAAAACCACGAATTCCCTTAGTGAGTAACGATCATGACCCAAGTCAAACTGACTACCAATTTCGGCGACATCGTCCTCGAACTGAACGCCGACAAAGCCCCGATCACCGTGGCCAACTTCGTCGAGTACGTTAAAGCCGGTCACTACGAAAACACCGTTTTCCACCGTGTCATCGGCAACTTCATGATCCAGGGCGGCGGTTTCGAGCCAGGCATGAAAGAAAAGAAAGACAAGCGTCCAAGCATCCAGAACGAAGCCGACAACGGTCTTTCCAACGACAAGTACACCATCGCCATGGCCCGCACCATGGAGCCGCATTCGGCTTCTGCACAGTTCTTCATCAACGTGGCGGACAACAGCTTCCTCAACCACAGCGGCAAGAACGTTCAAGGCTGGGGCTACGCGGTATTCGGTAAAGTGACCGCCGGCACCGACGTTGTCGACAAGATCAAAGGCGTGGCCACCACTTCCAAGTCCGGCCACCAGGACGTTCCGGCAGACGACGTGATCATCGAGAAAGCCGAGATCATTGAGTGATATTGCTGATTTCAGATTTACATCTGGAAGAGGAGCGCCCGGACATTACCCGGGCGTTTCTGGATTTGCTCGCCGGACGCGCCCGCTCGGCGAGTGCGTTGTACATCCTGGGCGACTTTTTCGAGGTGTGGATTGGCGACGACGCCATGACGCCCTTCCTGCGTTCCATCTGCCAGGCCCTGCGCGACCTCAGCGACAGCGGCACGGCCATTTTCCTGATGCACGGCAATCGTGATTTCATGCTCGGCAAGGCCTTCTGCAAGCAGGCCGGCTGCACCCTGCTCAAAGACCCGAGTGTCGTGCAATTCAACGGCGAGCCGGTGCTGCTGATGCACGGCGACAGCCTGTGCACTCGCGACGAAGGCTATATGAAGCTGCGCCGCTACCTGCGCAACCCGATCACCCTGTTCATCCTGCGCAACCTGCCCTTGCGCACCCGGCACAAGCTGGCACGCAAACTGCGCAGTGAAAGCCGTGCCCAGGTGCGGATGAAGGCCAATGACATCGTCGACGTCACGCCCGAAGAGATTCCGCGGATCATGCAGGAGTTCGGGGTGAAGACCTTGATCCACGGGCATACCCATCGTCCGGCGATCCACAAGTTGCAGTTGGGCGACCAGGCAGCCCGGCGCATTGTGCTGGGGGATTGGGATCGTCAGGGTTGGGCGTTGCAGGTGGATGAGCAAGGGTTTGCGCTGGCGCCGTTCGACTTCACCCCGCCGCCGCAACTGGCAGCACCCGCGAACTGAAGGCTGTAGGAGATCCCTGTGGGAGCGAGCTTGCTCGCGATAGCGGATTAACATTCAACATCTCTGTTGACTGATCCACCGCCATCGCGAGCAAGCTCGCTCCCACAGGGGTTCTGCAGTGTTTGTTAGTGCCCGGCAGACGCCGCAGGCCCGGCCTTCGCCGTAAACGGCGGCCTGGCCAGCCACACGATCAGGATCAGCCCCAGGAACATCCAGCCCAGCAAGGTGAAGTAATCCACCGTGGACATGATGTACGCCTGGCTGATCACCATCTGATCCAGTTGCGTATAGGCCTTGGCCCCCGCCCCGCCCAGGTTGCTCAGTGCTTCGCGGGTCGCCGGGTCGAACGGGGTGATGCTTTCGGTCAGGTAGGCATGGTGCTGGTCGGCACGGCGAATCCAGATCCAGGTGGTCAGCGACGCGGCGAAACTACCGCCCAGGGTCCGCAAGAACGTCGCCAACCCGGAACCGTCGGCGATCTGGCTCGGCGGCAGGTCCGAGAGCAGGATGGTCAGGGTCGGCATGAAGAACAGCGCCACGCCTATCCCCATGAACAGCTGCACCATGGCGATGTGCTGGAAATCCACTTCATTGGTGAACCCGGCGCGCATGAAGCAACTGAGGCCAATGGCCAGGAACGCCCCGCCCGCCAGTAACCGCATGTCGAATTTCGGTGCGTATTTGCCAACAAAGGGGGCCAGCAACACCGGCAGGATCCCCAGCGGTGCCACGGCAAAACCGGCCCAGGTCGCGGTGTAGCCCAAGCGTGTCTGCAGCCACTGCGGCAGGATCAGGTTGATCCCGAAGAACCCGGCATAGCCCAGGATCAACACAATGGTGCCGTAGCGGAAGTTGCGGTGGGCGAACAGACGCAGGTTGACCACCGGATGTTCATCGGTCATTTCCCAGATCACGAAGAACGCCAGGGCCACCACCGAAATCACACTGCCGATCACGATGAAGCTCGATTCGAACCAGTCGGCATCGTTACCCTTGTCGAGCACGATCTGCAGCGCCCCGACACCGATAATCAGCGCGATCAGACCGACGTAATCCATCGGCTGGCGGCTGGTGACCACCGGGCGCTTTTTCATCTGCTGGGTGACCACCCATGCCGCGAACAGGCCGATCGGCACGTTGATGAAGAAAATCCACGGCCAGCTGTAGCTGTCGGTGATCCAGCCGCCGAGGATCGGCCCGGCAATCGGCGCGACCACCGTGACCATCGCCAGCAACGCCAGGGCCAGCCCCCGTTTCGCCGGCGGATAGACCGCGATCAGCAACGTCTGGGTCATCGGGTACAACGGCCCCGCCACCACCCCTTGCAGCACCCGGAAGCCCACCAGCTCGGGCATCGAGGTGGAAATCCCGCACAGGAACGAGGCCAGCACGAACAGCAGCGTCGCCCAGACAAACAGCTTCACCTCGCCAAAACGCCGACTGAGCCAACCGGTCAACGGCAAGGCGATGGCATTGCTCACCGCAAACGAAGTGATGACCCAGGTGCCCTGCTCCGAACTCACACCCAGGTTGCCGGAGATCGTCGGCAACGCCACGTTGGCGATGGTGGTGTCGAGCACCTGCATGAAGGTCGCCAGCGACAGGCCGATGGTGCTCAGTAACAGGCTTGGCGGTGTGAAAGACGCGTTATTGCTCATCGCGAATCCTTTGAAACCAGTTGGGCGCAGCTAACCCTGTGGGAGCGAACTGTGGCGAGGGGGCTTGTCGGAACGCCGCATCGCCCCGTTTGAGTGCGCAGCACCCACAAGATCTTCGATACATTGGAAATTTTGGGGCTGCTTCGCAGCCCAACGGGGGCAAGCCCCCTCGCCACAGCCCGCTCCCACAGGGTCCAGGTAATGGCATTTCAGCGTTGCGCGGTTTTGCTGACCGCGGCGCTGTTGTCGTGGATCAACCGGGTGATCATCGCGTCGGCCTCGGCCAGCTGACGGTCGTAGACGTTGGTGCTGAACGAAGCCTTCTGCGGCGGCTGTTGCGCCAGCACCGGCCCGCTCTGGTCGTGCAGGTCCACATCGACCATGGTCGACAGGCCGACCCGCAGCGGATGTTTGGCCAGCTCCTCGGCGTTGACGTGGACTCGCACCGGCACGCGTTGCACGATCTTGATCCAGTTGCCGGTGGCGTTCTGCGCCGGCAGCAGGGCAAAGGCGCTGCCGGTGCCGGCGCCGAGGCTGTCGATGGTGCCGCTGTATTTCACTCTGCTGCCGTACAGGTCCGTCTCGATCTCCACCGGTTGGCCAATGCGCATGTCACGCAGCTGGGTTTCCTTGAAGTTGGCGTCGATCCACAGCTGATCCAGCGGAATCACCGCCATCAGCGCGGTACCCGGTTGCACGCGTTGACCCAGTTGCACCGAACGCTTGGCCACGTAACCGGTGACCGGTGCAATCAGGACGCTGCGTGAGTTGTTCAGGTAGGCCTGGCGCAGTTGTGCGGCGGCGGCCATCACGTCCGGGTGCGAAGAAACCACGGTGTCATCGACCAGCGCGCTGGTGGTCTTGAGCTTTTGTTCGGCATTGGCCAGGGCGTTTTGCGCCGAGGTCAGGTCGTCGCGGGCGTGGGACAGCTCTTCCTGGGAAATCGCCCCGCCGGCAGCGAGGTTCTTGCGCCGGCTGAAGTTGTCCTGGGCCTTTTGCACTTCGGCTTTCTGCGCATTGACCTGGGCTTTCATGCCATCCACATCACTGTACAGGCCACGCACCTGACGCACGGTACGCGCCAGATTGGCCCGGGCGCTTTGCAGACCGATTTCGGCGTCGTTCGGGTCAAAGTTCACCAGCACCTGGCCTTCATGCACCAGATCGCCATCGTCTGCGCCGATGCTGACCACGGTGCCCGTGACCAGCGGCGTGATTTCCACCACGTTGCCGTTCACATAGGCATCGTCGGTGCTTTCGCTCCAGCGCCCGTAGAACTCGTGGTAGGCCCAGACACCCGCGCCGCTGAGCACGACGGCGGCAGCCAGGACCAGCAACATGAACTTGCGCTTGCCCGAGTTGGGGTTGCCTTGGGTGTTTTCCGGAGGTTGAGTTGTATCGGCAGTGGCCATGACAAGTACCTTGAATTAGTGGGTCAGCGTGGCTGGCGTGGCGTTGGCCGAGGCAACGACCTCAGGCTGGAAACCGCCGCCCAGCGCCTGCATCAGCTGGATCGACAGGTCGATCTGCTCGGCATTCAGGTTGGCCAGCTGGCGCTGGGCCTGGAGCAATTGCTGCTCGATGCTGAGCACGTCCAGGTAGTTGCCGATGCCGGAACCGTAACGCTGGACCACGGTGTTGTAGGAATCCTGGGCGATGTCGGTGGCATGCTGCTGGGCAGCGATCTGCCGGCCGATATCGCGCAGCTGGTTGACGCTGTCACTGACATCCCCCAGCGCCTTCACCAGGCTTTTGTTGTATTGCGCCACCGCGAGGTCGTAGTCGGCGTCGCGCGAATCGAGGTCGGCGCGCAAGCGGCCACCGTCGAAAATCGGCACAGAGATCGTCGGTGCAATGTTGAAGAAGCGGCTGGCCGTTCCAAACATCGCATCGCCCAACAAGGACTCGGCGCCAGCTGCGGCGCTGAGGTTCAGGTTGGGGTAGAACCGGGTCTTGCCGGCGTCGATGCTTTTGCTCGCCGCCTCGACCCGCCAGCGCGCGGCCACCAGGTCCGGGCGACGTCCGAGCAACTCGGCCGGCAACACCGAAGGTAGCGCTACCGCACTCGGCTGAAGAATGTTCGGCCGGGCAATTTCATTGCCGCGGTCCGGACCTTTGCCGAGCAGCACCGCAAGGGCGATCTTCGCGCTGTTCAGGCGCTTTTCCGCGTCGATCAAATTGGCCTGGGAGGTGGCTTCGAGGCTTTCGGTCTGCTGGAACTGGTACTGGCTGTCGATCCCGGCCGTCAGGCGCCGCTGGCTCAGCTCGAGCATTTGCCGGGTGCGCTTGAGGTCTTCGTTGGACAGGTCATACACGATATGCGCCTGACCAAGATCGCTGTAGGCACGGGCGACGTCGGCAGCCAGGGTCAGTTGCGCGGCCTGCTGGTCGACTTCGGCGGCACGGGCCTGGCCGAGGGCCGCTTCCCAGGCATCGCGCTGGCCGCCCCACAGGTCGAAGTTGTAGTTGAAGTTGGTACTGATATTGCGAAGGGTGGCGTACGCGTCACCCTGTCCGAGCGGGTCCTGGTCCCGGGCCAGGCGCGAGCGGCTGACACCGGCGCTGGCATCCAGGGTCGGCATCCGCGCGGCGTCGGCGGCGTAAGCGGCAGCACTGGCCTGATGGGCACGGGCGTCGGCGATCTGCATGTCCGGGCTGTCGCGCAGGGCCTCGCGGATCAGGCCGTCGAGTTGCGGGTCGCCGAGGCTTTTCCACCAGTCGCTTTTCGGCCAGGCGGCCGGCGACAGGGTCACGCCGCCGAGGGATTGCCCGGCCTTTAGGCTTTTCGCATCGAGGCTGACACCTTCGGTTTTCAGGCCGCTGTAACTGGCGCAACCGGCCAGGCTCATGGCCAGCAGCACCAGGCTCAAGCCGGCACGCAAGGGTTTACTGCTCATTTGTCACCTACCCGCAGCAGGGTGATCGAGTCACCGGCTGCTACCAAAATCTTCTTCAGAATCATCTCCAGGGTTTTCAGCTCATCTGGAGTGATGGCACCGGCCAGTTCATTCATGGCTTCGGTGCCGATGTGCGGCAACAGCCCGGCGAGCTTCTGGCCGTCTTCCGTGAGTACCAACTGCACCTGACGGCGATCCGCCTCGGAGCGTTGGCGGGCGAGGAACCCCTTCTGTTCCAGACGATCGAGCATGCGCGTCATCGAGCCGCTGTCCAGGGACAGGTGACGGCACAACTCGCCCGGCGAATCGACGCCGTACTGGGCCATGATGATCAACACCTTGAACTGCGCGGCGGTGATGCCGTGGGGTTCCATGTGGGTGTCGATGATCCGGTCCTTGAGCAGCGCGGCGCGTCCGAGCAGCAGGCCGAGATGGCAATTGTGGAAATCGTCTGGAGAGAAATGTTTCATCTGACCACCCGTTAGCTGCCTAGGCAGTGAATGTATGTCTAAATGTTACTGCCTAGGCAGCGAATGTCAACGCAATAGTTAGCATGCTTTGTAAATAGTTGATAAATGGTGTCGGGAATTGCCACAACACCTGTGGCGAGGGGGCTTGCCCCCGTTGGGCTGCGGAGCAGTCCTCGCTTTTCGTGTTGCAGGGTTTCAGGAGAAATGAGGTTGCAGGTTTTGGGGCCGCTTCGCGGCCCAACGGGGGCAAGCCCCCTCGCCACAGGGACCGCACCCGGATGGGAGAACGGGACCTAGAAATCCCGCTTGTAGAAGATGTCCAGCGAACTGGCCACGCCGCCCGCGGCTTCGAGGTAGACCCTTTTGCTCAGCTTGTAGCGCAGGGCAATGGTGTTGGCCGGTTCGAACACGCCGACGCCGTAGCGCAGGCTGAGCTTCTCGGAAATATTGCCGCTGGCCACCACACTGGTAGCGTCGCCGCTGCCCTGGGTGTCGAGCTGGAAGTCCTGGATGCCCAGGTTCTTGGCAATGCCGCTGGTCACACCGGAACTGCCCATCAAGCCCAACCCGAGGGCCGCCTGGGCGAGCATGTTGTTGTCTTCGCCATTGCTGCTCAACGGACGCCCGAGCACCAGATAGGACAGGGCCTGCTCCTGGCTCATCGCCGGTTCCGAAAAGATTTGCGTGGTCGGTTGTTCGGCGCTGCCACTCAAACGAATGCCGGCGATGATGTCGTCGGTCTTGCGAATGGCTTCGATGTCCAGGTACGGCTGATCGATGGGCCCGGCAAACAGCAAGCGTGCCCGGCGCACCGACAGCCGCTGGCCATAGGCGCGGTAACGCCCGTCGTTGAGCCACAGCTCGCCACGGGTGTCCATGTTGTCGCCGATGTGCACATGCCCCTGCACATTCGCCGTCAGGCCAAACCCGGCAAAGCTCAGCTTGTCCTCGCCGACCAGCACTTCAATGTCCATCTTCATCGCCAGCGGTGGCTTGCCCTCCTCGGTCTGCTGACCGACGATCACCGTGTCATCGGAAACCTTGACCGTCGACGGCGGCAATTCACGAATGGTGATTTCGCCCCTGGGCACCAGCACTTTACCGGCGATGGCCAACTCATCGCCCTTCATCGAGATTTTCAGGTCCGGTGCGACTTCAAGCTTGGCGTAAGGCTCGACGGTGACCGGCAATTGCGTGCCCTTGAGCGCCAGATCCACCACCAGCGCCTGACCCCAGGCGATGTTGCCGTTCAAGCTGCCCTGCCCGGCCTTGCCGCTGTTCCAGCCACCGTTCAGTTGCACGCTTTCACCGGCAATGAGCGCCTGAACGTGCAGGTTTTGCAACTCCATCGGCAACTCAGGTCCAGTTACCTCGCCGTCACTGAGTTGCAGGCTGCCATTGACCTGCGGCGCCAAAAGTCCGCCGGAAATCGTGCCGCTGCCATTCAGGCGCCCGGTCAGCTTCTCGACCATCGGCACGAACGGTCGCGCCACCGACAGGTCCAGCCCGCTCAAGCGGAACGAGCCGCTCAACGGTTTGTTCTTCGGCAACGGATTGAGCTGCGCCTGCACCATCAGTTCGCCGAGTTTGCCGCCGACGAAATTGAGTTCGGTGTCTATACGTTTGGGCGTGAGTTTGCTGGTGAGCTTCAGGGTCTGGTACGGGAAGTCCAGCCACTGATCCTTTTCCTTGATGCGCAATGTGCCGCCGCCGGCATCGACGCTGACCTGGCCGTTGGGGCCACTGGCCGGCAGGTCCAGTTGCAGATCGGCATTGAGTCGGCCCTGCCAGGCGAAATCCTTCGGCAACCACTGCGCGAGGCTGTCGATCGGGAACTGCCTGAGGTGATAACGCAGCTTCGGCTCGGGCATCAGGCGCGAGTCTTCCCCGCACAGGCTGGCCTGGCCGGATGCCCAGCAATGGGCACCGAAGTTGATTTTGCCGTCCGCCAGGCGCTCGAGTTTCGCCGGCCCTTGCAGCTTCCAGTCCTGGCCACCGGCCTGGATATCACCGCTGGCCAGGCGTCCACGCCAATTGCCTTTATCCAGCGCACCGTCCAGACCCAGCGCCAGTTTCAGCTTCGGCCCTTGCAGATCGAGGCTCAGCTTCTGGTTCTTGATGTCGCCCTGGCCACTGGCGGTCAGGGTTCCCAGCGAGGTGTCACCGGCCTGGATGCCGCTGCCCTTGAGGTCGATTTTCGCCCGTTGCGCACTGTCCAGCGTGGCGTCCAGGTTCAGGCTTTGCAGGCGATTGTCCTGGAAAACCAATTGCAAGCCTTGCAGGTCAAGCTTGCCCTGGGGCGCCTTGAGTGTGCCGGCGACATCCACGCGGCCATTGAGCTGGCCGCGCAGCTCCGGCCAGAGCTGGGCCAGGCGCGGCAGCTTGAGATCGATCTGCCCGGCGAGTTTCTGTTGCAGGCTGCCCTTGCCGCTGATGCTGTTCTCGCCCAAGCGAACCTGCAGGGCGTTGAGGTTCCATTGCTCACCACGGCCATCGGCCTTGGCCTGGATCACCGCCGGCTGACCGCGCAGTTTGCCCTTGAGGTCCAGGTCGGCATTGAGACTGAGCACTTCGTTTTTCAGTTCGCCCGTGCTGCGCAACGGCCCCGCCAGCGTGCCCGGCAACTCTGCGACCCAGTACGCCGGGTTGATCGCCGACAGGTCCAGCGCGGTGTCCCAGGCAATGCCGTCGGCGAACTGCAGGTTCAGATGCCCTTCAGCCTTGCCCTGCCCGGCCTGGAGTTGAATCTGTTGCAGGTAGATTTTCGTCAGGTCGCCGGCGAACGGACTGGCCAGGGTGAAGGCGCCCGCCGGACCATCCGCCGCGGCGTCAAAATGACCGAGGTACTTGCCGTCGGTGTAGGACACCTCACCGGTGAAGCGGCGCAACCCCACCTCCGGCTCGTCGATCAAGGGATAGAGACGGTGCCAGGGGAAGTCCAGCCAGTCGATTTTCGCTTCGGCGCTCAGGCCTTTGCTCCAATCCACAAGCCCTGTGAGCTTGAGGCTTTGCTTGTCGTTGGCGGTCAGGTCGAGCGCGGCGATCTGCGCGCCGTTGGCGTCGACCTTGCCTTGCAGCGCCAGGGCGACCGGCCCTTGCTCGGCGGGCAGCGTGGCTTTGCCGAGCAGCGCATAGCCGTTCTTCAAGTCGCCGGCACCGCTGAGTTCAAGCTGATTGAGTTGCAGGGTGTCCGGCAGATCGGCACCGGGTTTGAAGCCATCAGCGGTGATCCGCACCTTGGCCGGCAGGTTGTCCACCAGCGGTTGCAGCTCGCCGGTCAGTTGCCCGTTGAGGTAACCGCTGCTGTCGGCTCTGAGATTGAGGGTTTTCAGCAGGTCGCCATCAATCTTGAGCGCCAGCTCCCACGGCGCGGGGGTCGACAGGGTCAACTTGCCTTGCGCATGAAGCGGCCAATTGCCGATCGGTTGCAACGAGCCGGACAGGTTCAGGCTGAGGTCATCGCGCTGCAAATGCACGGAATCGATCTGCATGCCCTCAGGGGTCCAGTGTGCTACCAGCTGCAAACCCTTGAGCTCTTCACTGCCGTTGAACAGCAGGCTGCCGACCTTGACGTCTCCCAACTCGATGGCCAGCGGCAACTTCAGTTCCGGCAGGGTAATCGGGCCAGTGCCCGGCTCTTCGGAACCCGGCGGGAACGTCAGGCTGACCTGGTCGGCCTGCAATTGCTCGATGCACAAGGTCATACGGGTCAGGCACAACGGCGACCAGGCGAAAATCACCTGGTTCAGTTCAATCCGACTGGTGTCCTGCTGCCACAGCACCCGGTCGGCACTCCACTGCCCGCCCAGCCGGCCCTGGAAACTGTCCAGGGTCAACCCCGGTACGAAGCCCAACGCCCAGCGGCTGCCCGTCGCCGTGCCAAGTACCGTGGCCAGCGTCAGGACAACCAGCATCAACAGTGCGGCTATTGCCAGCAGCGTTACTTTCAAACCACGCTTCACAGCTCAGGCCCCATGGAAAAGTGCAGTCGAATGCCGCCATCGTCGTCCAGCGCATGGGCCAGGTCGAGGCGGATCGGCCCCACCGGCGATACCCAGCGCACGCCAATACCGACCCCGGTCTTGAGGTTCGGCAGTTCGAGGGTGTTGAAGGCGTTGCCCTGGTCGACAAAGGTCGCTATCCGCCATTTTTCGGCGACCGAATACTGGTACTCCGCGCTGGCGGCCACCATGTAGCGGCCACCGATGCGATCGCCGTCGGAGTTTTCCGGGGACAGGCTCTGATAGTCGTAGCCGCGCACGCTCTGATCGCCACCGGCGAAGAAGCGCAACGATGGCGGTACCGATTTGAAGCCGTTGGTGGCACTGCCGCCGACCTGCACCCGTCCGAGGAAGCGGTGCTTATCGAACACCGTGGTCAGGCCTTTGACCAATGCCGTGCCATAGAGCAGGTTGCTGTCGGAACCCAGCCCCTCCTTGGCCACCTTGGATTCGAATTGCAGGCGATAGCCGTTGTGCGGATCGATGCGGTTGTCGCTTTTGAGGTACGAATAGCTCACACCGGGCATCAGCAAGGTGCTGAGTCCCGAGTCATCGCCCAGTTGGTAATCTTCGCGCTGCCACTTCAGCGACACCACCCGTTGCCAGCCGCTGGGCAGTTTGCTGTGCCACTCGGGACCGAGGGTCAGCAACTTGCTGTGGCTTTCCTTATCGGCGATTTCTTCATTCTGGTAGCCACCGGCAAAACGGAGTTTGTCGGTCAGGGGCGGGTCCAGCGGAATGTCGTAGAACAGCCCGACGTTTTGCCGGGGTGCCGAGACTTCGGTTTCCCAGCCATAACTGTGCCCTTGTGGGTTGACCCAGTGCCGGGTCCAGTTGGCCTTGGCCCTTGGGCCGACGTCGGTGGAGAAACCCAGGCCCAGGCCCATGGTCCGTGGCTTGCGGGTTTCGAGCTTGACGTCTACCGGGATCGCATTCTCTTTTGACGCCGCGGGTGCTGCGTCCACGCGCACGCCTTCGAAGTAGCCACTCGATTGCAGGTTCTGATTGAGTTCGGCAATCAGCTCCGAGTCGTAAGGTGTACCGGCCTTGAAGGGCACCATGCGTTGCAGCAGTTCGTCATCGAACGGCGTATCGCCCTCGAAACTGACCCTGCCCAAGGAATAGCGCGGACCGCTTTCATAGATAAGCTCGATATCGGCAACGCCGGCCCGCGGGTCGACCGACAGTGTCGAACGGGTGAAACGGCCGCTGAAAAAGCCATAACGCGAAGCCTGGTTCTGGATCAGGCGCTTGGCGTCCTCGTAATGCCCATGGTTGAGCACGGCACCGGGCTTGAGCGCGTCGCTTTTGGGGATTCGAAAGGATTTGAGGGACGCCGCGGGTCCTTCGACTCGCACCGTGACATTGCGCAAGTGCACCGGCTCGCCGGGGTCGACCTTCAACACCAGGCGTGGCTTTTCGCCGCCCTTCACTTCGCTGTCGATGTGCGGCTGGTAATAACCCAAGGCCTGGGCGGCCTTGCGCGCCTGCTCCTCGGCGCCACGACTGAAGCGCTGCAAGGCTTCTTCGTCACGATCGCCGAGGCTGCCGATATAGCCCTCTATATTGGCCTTCAGTTCATCGTTGGACGGTTTGATCCGCACATCCAATTCACTTTGCGCCAGCGCCGTGCAGCTGGATAACAGCATGAGCACGCCACTGGTAAATCTTCCTGGAAACTTCATAGGCGCGGATGCTATCACGAGCATGGTTCATGAACATGGAAGCGTGATAGAGCCTGACATGTCCGGAAAGTTCGTGATCTAAGCCGTTGCTGTTTGTAACACCTGGGGATTGGGGTGAAAAAACACGTGTTCGCGAACCGGCCCAACGGCAACTTCACCGATTTCCTCATAGCCCTGACGCTTATAGAACTCCAGATAGCGAGGGTTCCCGGTGTCGAGAATCACGCCCTGTGAGTGTTCATCCACCGCGCACCAGTTGTGCACGGCTTGCAACAATTGTTCGCCGAAATGCTGGCCCTGGAACTGCGGGTGAACCCCCAGCAACGGCAAGACGTGCACCGAGTCGTTCGGCACGCAGGCCTCCACGGCAGCGTGATACTCGAGGTAGCGACGGGTGCAGCGAAATCCCGTGCTGAGCACCATGCGCAGGCGCCACGCCCAACTTTCGGTGACCCCAAGGCGACGTTGCGGCGGCGCAATCAGGGCGATGCCGATCAGGCGGTCGTTGACCAGCAGACCGATGGCCGGCAGGTCCTGGAGAAAATGCTGGGTCACCAGTTCGCGCACCGTGGCGCGAACCCGCTGTTCGTAACCGGGGCGTTCAGCTTCGAACAGATAGCCGAAGGTCGGTTCGTGTCGATAAGCCTGGTACAGCAGCGAACGGGCTTCACGGGCATAGCCGCTGTCGAGCATGTGAATATCGGCGATGGCGGTCGAGGTTTCGGGCATGACGGTTGATCTCCCCGGCACAGCTCGGATGGCTGCGCTTCTGTTGTTACTGTTGTTACGAGCTGATCGGCGCTGACACAGTTCCTTAAAGATCCGCAATCAGTGTAGGCAATGAAATCGCCTTCGCGAGCAGGCTCGCTCCCACAAGGGTACAGGCCGTGTCCATTCCCTGTGGGAGCGAGCCTGCTCGCGATGAGGCCATCACTGCCCACACAAGACTGACAGGCAAAACTCAATCCCCTCACCCCACACTGGCCCGATTCCCCCATGTCAGCTAGCATCGCCCTTTTGCCAGGACTGCCGACCATGAAGATCGTCTCCTTCAACATCAACGGGCTGCGCGCCCGTCCCCATCAGCTGGCGGCGCTGATCGAAAAGCACCAGCCCGATGTGATCGGCTTGCAGGAAACCAAAGTCCACGATGAGCAGTTCCCGCTGGCCGAGGTGCAGGCGCTGGGCTACCACGTGTATTTCCACGGGCAAAAAGGCCATTACGGCGTCGCCCTGCTCTCGCGCCAGGAACCGCTGGCCCTGCATAAAGGTTTCGCCACCGATGAAGAAGATGCCCAGCGGCGTTTCATCTGGGGCACCTTCGCCGACGCCAACGGTGTCCCGGTCACCATCATGAACGGTTATTTCCCACAGGGCGAAAGCCGCGACCACCCGACCAAATTCCCGGCCAAGGAGCGTTTCTACGGCGACTTGCAGCAATTGCTGGAAAGCCAGTTCAAGAACGACCAGCCGCTGGTGGTGATGGGCGATGTGAACATTTCCCCGGAAGACTGCGACATCGGCATCGGCCCGGACAACATGAAGCGCTGGCTGAAGACCGGCAAATGCAGCTTTCTGCCGGAAGAGCGCGAGTGGATGGCCCGCCTGAAGAACTGGGGCCTGGTCGACAGTTTCCGTCACCTGAACCCGGACGTGACCGACACCTTCAGCTGGTTCGACTACCGCAGCCGTGGCTTCGAAGACGAACCCAAGCGAGGCCTGCGCATCGATCTGATCCTCGCCTCCCACGGCTTGCTGCCGCGTGTGAAGGCCGCCGGTGTCGACTACGAACTGCGCGGCATGGAAAAACCTTCGGACCATGCGCCGATCTGGCTTGAGTTGAGCTGAACCAGGACCAACCACAATCCCCTGTGGGAGCGAGCTTGCTCGCGATGAGGGAGTGTCAGTCGACATCATTGTCACTGAACCACCGCTATCGCGAGCAAGCTCGCTCCCACAAGGGACCATCACTGCAACCTGTCATTTTTCGGAAACCTTACTGACTTAATCTCCCGACACCTCCCTTGGCTATATAAGGTGCCGGCATGATGCTGCGCGTGTTGTTCCCGTTGATGCTGTGCCTCGGCTTGCCACACCTGGCGGCTGCCGGCAATTTGCCGACATCCGGACAAGGCCCGGTGCTGCGCATTCAGGGCTCCAACACCATCGGCGCGGCCCTGGGGCCGGCGCTGGTCGAAGGCCTGCTGGGCGAACAGGGCCTGCGCAGGATTCACCGCGAAACCCTGGCTACCGCCAACGAACTGCGCATCGTGGGTGAAACCGATCAGGGCAGCCGGGTTGTCGTTGAAGTCGCAGCCCACGGTTCGAGCACCGGTTTTGCCGCCCTGAAAGCCGCCAATGCCGACCTCGCCGCCTCATCGCGCCCGATCAAGGACAGCGAACGGGTGAGCCTTGCATCCCTGGGCGATCTGAAAAGCCCGGGTGCCGAACAAGTCATCGCCATCGACGGCCTGGCCATCATCCTTCACCCGGACAATCCGCTGACTCAACTCGGCACCGAGCAACTGGCGCGCATTTTCAGTGGCGAAGTCAAAACCTGGGAAGACATCGGCGGCCGCGGCGGGCCGATTCATCTGTATGCACGGGATGATCAGTCCGGTACCTACGACACCTTCAAGGAACTGGTCCTGAGTGATCGCGGGAAAGGTCTCAGCAGCACGGCGAAACGCTTCGAATCCAGTGAACAACTGTCCGACGCCGTGAGTGCAGACCCACAAGGCATTGGTTTTATCGGCCTGCCCTACGTGCGCCAGGCCAAAGCCGTGGCGATTGTCGATGGGCAATCACAAGCCATGCCGCCACTGAACAACCTGATTGCCACGGAAGACTATCCGCTGTCCCGCCGACTGTTTTTTTATCTGCCACCGAACGCAAAGAACCCTTGGGCCGATGCACTGGCGGCGTTTGCCCAAAGCAGTAAAGGACAAGCGATTGTCGCCGCCAACGGTTTCATCGCCCAGACCGTCCAGGCCATGACCGTGACACCCAATGCGTTGATGCCCGAGGGTTATCAGGCTCTGAGCCGTCACGCACAGCGTTTGTCGGTCAACTTTCGTTTCGAAGAAGGCAGCGCAACGCTGGACAACAAGGCGCAACAAGACTTGTCCCGGGTGCTCGACTATATAAAGCAGCACGACAAAACCAATGGCCAGGTAACACTGGTGGGCTTTGGCGATGCCAAGAGCGACCCGGCGCGTGCCGATCTTTTGTCGAAGCTGCGGGCCATGGCGGTAAGGCGGGAGTTGGTGAAAAGCGGTGTGGTGTTTCGCGAGATTCGCGGGTTTGGAGCGCAGATGCCGGTGGCGGCCAATAGCGCCGATGAGGGAAGGATCAAGAATCGGCGGGTTGAGGTTTGGGTGTATTGAACGTGCTGTGGTGAATGTACGGACGCCTTCGCGAGCAGGCTCGCTCCCACAGTGGATCTTCAGTGAACACACTATCTGTGACCACAGAATTCCCTTGTGGGAGCGAGCCTGCTCGCGAAGAACGATGACGCGGTCTTAGTGCCCGCTACGCATCATCTCTTTCGGCACATACTTGCCGATTTCGAACTTGCCGATCGCCGCACGGTGTACTTCGTCCGGGCCGTCGGCCAGGCGCAGGGTGCGCTGCATCGCATACATGTAGGCCAGCGGGAAATCGTTGGAAACCCCTGCCCCGCCATGGATCTGGATCGCCCGGTCGATCACCCGCAACGCAACGTTTGGCGCGACGACCTTGATCTGCGCGATCTCGCTGCGGGCCACTTTGTTGCCAACGGTGTCCATCATGTACGCCGCCTTCAGTGTCAGCAGGCGTGCCATGTCGATTTCCATCCGCGAATCGGCGATCTTGTCGACGTTACCGCCCAGCCGCGCCAAGGGCTTGCCGAATGCCGTACGGCTCACCGAGCGCTTGCACATCAGTTCCAGCGCACGCTCGGCCATGCCGATCGAACGCATGCAGTGGTGAATCCGGCCCGGACCAAGGCGACCTTGAGCGATTTCGAAGCCGCGTCCTTCGCCCAGCAGGACGTTTTCGTACGGCACCCGGACGTTTTCAAACAGCACTTCGGCGTGACCATGGGGCGCATCGTCGTAACCGAACACCGGCAGCGGACGCACAATCTTCACGCCGGGGGTATCGACCGGCACCAGAATCATCGAGTGCTGGGCGTGGCGTGGCGCGTCCGGATTGCTCAGCCCCATGAAAATCAGGATTTTGCAGCGTGGGTCGCAAGCCCCCGAGGTCCACCATTTCTTGCCGTTGATCACCCACTCATCACCATCGCGCACCGCACGGGCGGCCATGTTGGTGGCGTCGGAGGAGGCCACGTCCGGTTCCGTCATGGCGAATGCCGAGCGAATCTCGCCGCGCAGCAAGGGTTCGAGCCAGCGTTGCTTCTGTTCTTCGTTGGCATAACGCACCAGCACTTCCATGTTGCCGGTGTCCGGTGCCGAACAGTTGAACGGCTCAGGTCCCAGCAGCGAGCGGCCCATGATTTCCGCCAGCGGCGCGTATTCGAGGTTGGTCAGACCGGCACCGAGCTCAGACTCAGGCAGAAACAAATTCCACAGCCCTTCAGCCTTGGCCTTGAGTTTGAGTTCTTCCATGATCGCGGTCGGCTGCCAGCGGTCGCCCTCGGCGACCTGGCGCTCGAACACGGCTTCGGCGGGATAAACGTAGGTGTCCATGAACGCTGTTACGCGCTCACGCAGTTCCTGAACCTTGGGCGAATAAGCGAAATCCATGAGCGAGATACCTTCTTGGGGGAGGTTGTTTAGATCATGCAATCGATGCTAGAACAGCCATGAAAATTTACCTAGCCTATTCTCGGCGTGTATAAACATTCATCACCGATATATGATCGGCTGATCGTCAAGGTCAGCCCGCCCACACAATAAGAGAGCCGCGTAATGAATCTGAGCAAGGTCGATCTCAACCTTTTCATCGTCTTCGACGCGATCTACACCGAAGCCAACCTGACCCGTGCCGGGCAGATTGTCGGCATCACTCAACCGGCGGTGTCGAACGCTCTGGCCCGCCTGCGCGAGACCTTCAACGACCCGCTGTTCGTCCGCACGGCCCAGGGCATGGTGCCGACGCCCATGGCGCAGAACATCATCGGCCCGGTGCGCAATGCGCTCTCACTGCTGCGCGTGTCAGTGCAGGAAAGCCGCATTTTCAACCCGCAGCAAGCGGTCAAGACCTATCGCATCAGCATGACCGACCTCACCGAAGCGGTGATCCTGCCGCCGCTGTTCCAGCGCCTGCGCCGCCTGGCGCCGACGGTGATCATCGAGAGTTTTCTGTCCAAACGCCGCGAGACCACCAAGGAACTGGCGGCCGGCCGCCTGGACTTTGCGGTCGATGCGCCGCTCAACACCGACCCACAGGTGCGTCACGTCAAGTTGATGGAGGACCGCTACGTGTGTGCCATGCGCAAGGGGCATCCGCTGGCGGGCAAGGAAAAACTCACGCTGGATGATTACCTCAGCCTGACCCACATCCATATTTCCAGCCGCCGCAGCGGCCTCGGTTATGTCGACCTGGCACTGGGCAAGATGGGCATCCAGCGCAAGATCGCCCTGCGTTCCCAGCATTACCTGATGGCCTCGCAGGTGTTGCAGCAGACGGACATGGTCATGACCGTGCCGGAACGTTTCGCCCGCCGCAACGACCTGCACGCCTTTTATCTGCCGGTCAACGATGTGCCGCCAGTGGAAACCCACCTTTACTGGCACGAAAGCACTGACCAGGACCCGGCGAACCGCTGGATGCGCGAGCAGATGATCGAGTTGTGCCAGCAGGTGACGGCGCAGGAGAAGAAGCTCGAGAAGGTGTAGGGCTTGATACCGGGGTGCCCCCATCGCGAGCAAGCTCGCTCCCACAGGGATCTGTGCAGGGCACCAGTTTTGTGTCCACTGAAGATCCAATGTGGGAGCGGGCTTGCTCGCGAAGGGGCCAGCAAGAACACTGAAAATTCACGCCCCTTGACGTAAACGTCAACCTGCCATTAGCTTAGCGCCATGACCTTTTGCGAGCGCTTCCATGAGCAGCCAGACCTACAGCATTTCCGACCTCGCCCGCGAGCTCGACATCACCACCCGCGCCATTCGCTTTTATGAGGAGCAAGGCCTGCTCAGCCCCGAGCGCCGTGGTCAGGAACGCATTTACTCGCCCCGGGACAAAGTCAGCCTGAAGCTGATCCTGCGGGGCAAACGCATCGGTTTCTCGCTGGCTGAATGCCGCGAGCTGATCGAGCTTTACGATCCGTCCAGCGGTAACACCAAACAGCTGCACAGCATGCTGGCGAAAATCAGCGAGCGCCGTGAGCAGCTGGAACAACAGTTGCTGGACATCGAACAGATGAAACTGGAGCTCGATACTGCCGAAGAGCGCTGCGTACAAGCGCTGGAGCAGACCCTCAAAAGCCAGGAATCAATTCAGTAAATCCACACCGCCCCCTGTAGGAGCGAGCTTGCTCGCGATGGTCGTTAACGATAACGCGTGTTTGCTGGATAAACGCGGTGCCTGAGAACCCATCGCGAGCAAGCTCGCTCCTACAGGCTTCTCCGAACAATCAGCACAGGTCGAAGCCCATGTCCCTCCCCTCCCACGTACGCATTGTCGAAGTCGGCCCGCGCGACGGCCTGCAAAACGAAGCCCAACCCATCAGTGTTGCCGACAAGGTGCAACTGGTCGATGCACTGACCGCAGCCGGGCTCGGCTATATAGAAGTCGGCAGTTTCGTGTCGCCCAAGTGGGTGCCGCAGATGGCCGGCTCCGCCGAGGTTTTCGCGCAGATCCAGCGCAAACCGGGTGTGGTCTATGGCGCGCTCGCTCCCAACCTGCGCGGTTTTGAAGATGCCCTCGCCGCCGGGGTCAAGGAAGTGGCCGTGTTCGCCGCAGCGTCCGAGGCGTTTTCCCGGCGCAACATCAATTGCTCGATCAGCGAAAGCCTGGAGCGTTTCGCGCCGATCATGGAGGCCGCCAGACAACAGGGAGTGACCGTGCGCGGGTACGTGTCCTGCGTGCTGGGCTGTCCCTATGAAGGTCACATTCCCCCGGAGCAAGTCGCTTTGGTCGCTCGCGAGCTCTATGCCATGGGCTGCTACGAGGTCTCGCTGGGGGACACCATCGGCACCGGCACCGCTGGCGCGACGCGGAAAATGTTCGAAGTGGTATCAAAGGATGTACCCCGTGAAAAACTCGCCGGGCACTTCCACGACACCTACGGCCAGGCCGTGGCCAACATTTACGCCAGCCTGCTGGAAGGTATCTCGGTGTTCGACAGCTCCATCGCCGGTCTCGGCGGCTGCCCCTATGCCAAGGGCGCCAGCGGTAACGTCGCGACCGAAGACGTGGTTTACCTGCTGAACGGCCTGGGTATCGACACCGGAATCGACCTCGACGCCCTGATGCTCGCCGGTCAACAGATTTGCAGCGTATTGGGTCGCCCGACCGGTTCCCGCGTGGCCAGGGCCCGCAGCGCACAGTGAGTGCGCTGAGTGTGTCCGGGTGTTACCGCGCAGACTCAAACGTGGGCGCAAGCGAGTAACACGGAAACAAAATGTAGGGTTTTGCCTGAGGCCAAAAACCCTACAAAACCGCAAAACATTGATTTTAAAGGCTTTTAAAAAGTTGGCACGGCTCCTGCTATATCTATCGCATAACAAGAATAAAAAAATTGCAGCAACCCTAATAAAAACAAGACGTAACGACTCTGACATAACAAAAACAACACGGCAGAGACGTAGCTAACAGATTTTTTTGGAGAAGATGTGCTTTTCAGGGTGCTTTTCGAAGTGACCCGCAATCAGACAGAGAATAATAAAACTACCTTCAGGTAGCTCCCGTACTGGTTGGATCGCTCAGCGAAAAAGCAGATCAGCGCTCAAAAAAATACGTTTGCTCTTGATCCCGGATGGGGATCGCCAAAAACAGCGGTAAAGGGCAACGGTTGCCAAAAACAAAAACAGACCGACCCTCAATAATAAAAAAAGAGCACGCGCAACGACAAATTAAAGGGGAGCTTCGGCTCCCCTTTGTGCTGTCTGGCATTCAGGTTTTCCTCGATCAAAACTGTGGGAGCGGGCTTGCTCGCTCCCACATTGGGTTGTGTTCAGCCTTTGTTGATGCGCAACTCCTCGATACTTATCTCGCGCATCCGGAATTTCTGGATCTTGCCGGTTACGGTCATTGGAAACTCTTCCACGAACTTGAAGTAACGCGGTGTCTTGAAGTGCGCGATGCGCTCCTTGCACCAGGCTTGCAGCTCTTGTTCGGTAGCGCTGTGGCCGGGGTGGAACTTGATCCAGGCGACGATCTCTTCGCCGTAGCGCGAGCATGGAATGCCAATCACCTGAACATCCGCAACGGCCGGATGCGTGAAGAAAAACTCTTCCAGCTCCCGCGGGTAAATATTCTCACCGCCACGGATGATCATGTCCTTGTTGCGCCCGGCAATACACACGTAGCCCTCATCATTCATGCTCGCCAGATCACCGGTGTGCATCCAGCCTGCCTGATCGATGGCTTCTGCGGTGCCTTCGGGGTTGTTCCAGTAACCCAGCATCACACTGTAACCGCGAGTGCACAGCTCACCGATGGTGCCTCGCGGCACCAGGTTGCCGGCTTCGTCGATGATCTTGCTTTCAAGCTGCGGCTGGGTGCGGCCGACGGTGGTCACGCGCAATTCCAGGTCGTCTGAAGGACCGGTCTGCAATGACACCGGACTGGTTTCCGTCATGCCGTAGGCAATCTGCACTTCGCTCATGTGCATTTCGCTGATGACCCGGCGCATCACTTCGATAGGACAGGTCGCGCCTGCCATGATCCCGGTGCGCAGGCTCGACAGATCGAATTCGGCACGTTGAGGTTGATCGAGCATGGCGATGAACATGGTCGGCACGCCGTACAGCGCTGTGGCTTTTTCGTCAGCCACAGTGCCGAGGGTCAGCAACGGATCGAACGCGTCGTTCGGATAAATCATCGTGCTGCCATGGGTGATGCAGCCGAGATTGCCCATGACCATGCCGAAGCAGTGATACAAGGGCACCGGAATCACCAGGCGATCGGCCGCCGTCAGGCCCAGGCTTTCACCGACCATGTAACCGTTGTTGAGAATGTTGTAGTGACTGAGGGTCGCGCCCTTGGGGAAACCGGTGGTGCCAGAGGTGTACTGGATATTCACCGGCTGATCGAAACGCAGGCTGTTCTGGCGCTCATGCAGTTGCTCGACCGTCACGCTGTCCGCCAGACCAGCCAGTTGCGACCAGGGCAGGAACCCCGACGGCGGCAGGGCATCCAGGCTGATAACGCCACGCAACTGCGGCAACCGCTCGCTCTGCAGTTTGCCGATGGATTGCTCGGCCAGCTCGGGCACCAGGCCTTGCAGCATCGCGTGATAGTTCGAGGTCTTGAAGGCGCCCGCACACACCAGCCATTGGCAGCCGGACTGCTTGAGTACGTATTCGAGTTCGGAACTGCGATATGCCGGATTGATATTGACCAGGATCACGCCGATTTTCGCGGTGGCAACCTGGCTGATGCACCACTGCGCACAGTTCGGCGCCCAGATACCAAGGCGGTCCCCGGCTTGCAGCCCCAGCGCCAGCAGCGCCCTGGCGTGCAGGTCCGCGGCCTCGGCCAGTTGCCGCCAGGTGTAACGCAGCTGTTGATGGCGCACCACCAGCGCCTCCCCGTCCGGGTACTGCGCGACCGTGTTGTCGAACGCCTGGCCGATGGTCATCGCCAGCAAGGCTTTGTCCTGGGAACCACGGGTGTAACTGCGTTGCGGGCTTGCACTGGGTTGATCCATGACGACCCCTATTGTCTTTATTTATGGGCTACCGGCGGCCTCTTGTAGGAGCGAGCTTGCTCGCGATGGAGGTCAACGATGACGCGTACCACCTGAAAAATGCGTCGCCTTCAAGTTCATCGCGAGCAAGCTCGCTCCTACAGGAACTGATCCGCGTTCTATCTTGAACTGGCTCTACTCTCGCTCAAGTTGACGTTAACGTAAAGGGTGATTGACAGCCATTCGTCACAGGCTTACGTTAACGTAAAGGTGAGAACCCAATCACGGCCCTCCCCCGCCCCATAAAAAAGCCAAAAGGTGACCCATGAGCTATCCATCCCTGAACTTTGCCCTCGGTGAAACCATCGACATGCTGCGCGATCAGGTCCAGTCCTTCGTCGCTAAGGAGATCGCCCCGCGCGCCGCTCAGATCGACATCGACAACCTGTTCCCCGCCGACCTGTGGCGCAAATTCGGCGACATGGGCCTGCTGGGCATCACCGTGCCGGAAGAGTACGGCGGTGCTGGCCTGGGTTACCTGGCTCACGTGGTCGCCATGGAAGAAATCAGCCGCGGTTCGGCCTCGGTGGCCCTGTCCTATGGCGCCCACTCCAACCTCTGCGTCAACCAGATCAACCGCAACGGCAACCACGAACAGAAATCCAAGTATCTGCCGAAGCTGATCAGCGGCGAGCACATCGGCGCGCTGGCCATGAGTGAGCCGAATGCCGGTTCCGACGTGGTCTCGATGAAACTGCGCGCCGACAAGCGTGGCGACCACTACGTGCTCAATGGCAGCAAGACCTGGATCACCAACGGTCCGGACGCCAACACCTACGTGATCTACGCCAAGACCGACCTGGAAAAGGGCCCCCACGGCATCACCGCCTTCATCGTCGAGCGCGACTGGAAAGGTTTCAGCCGCAGCAACAAGTTCGACAAGCTTGGCATGCGCGGTTCGAACACCTGCGAGCTGTTTTTCGATGACGTCGAAGTGCCGGAAGAAAACATCCTCGGCGTACTCAACGGCGGCGTGAAAGTGCTGATGAGCGGCCTCGACTACGAGCGCGTCGTCCTTTCAGGTGGCCCGACCGGGATCATGCAGGCGTGCATGGACCTGATCGTGCCGTACATCCACGACCGCAAGCAGTTCGGCCAAAGCATCGGCGAATTCCAGCTGATCCAGGGCAAGGTCGCCGACATGTACACCCAGCTCAACGCCAGCCGCGCCTACCTGTACGCCGTGGCCCAGGCTTGCGAGCGCGGCGAAACCACGCGTAAGGACGCCGCCGGCGTGATCCTCTACAGCGCCGAACGTGCCACGCAAATGGCCCTCGACGCGATCCAGATTCTCGGTGGCAACGGCTATATCAATGAATTCCCGGCCGGCCGTCTGTTGCGTGACGCCAAGCTGTACGAAATCGGCGCGGGTACCAGTGAGATCCGTCGCATGCTGATCGGTCGCGAACTGTTCAACGAAACCCGCTAAACGGAGCTGTCCATGGCTACCCTGCATACCCAGCTCAACCCCCGTTCAGCGGAGTTCGCCACCAACAGCGCGGCGATGCTCAAGCAGGTCGACGCCCTGCACACCCTGCTCGCCCAAGTGGCGCAAGGTGGCGGCCCGAAGGCTCAGGAACGCCACACCTCGCGGGGCAAACTGCTGCCTCGCGAGCGCATCAACCGCTTGCTCGATCCGGGTTCGCCGTTTCTGGAGATCAGCCAACTGGCGGCGTATGAGGTGTATGGCGAAGACGTCCCCGCTGCGGGCGTGATCGCCGGGATCGGTCGCGTGGAAGGCGTCGAGTGCATGATCGTCGCCAACGACGCCACGGTAAAAGGTGGCTCGTATTACCCGCTGACCGTGAAAAAACACCTGCGCGCCCAGACCATCGCCCAGCAGAACCGTCTGCCGTGCATCTACCTGGTGGATTCGGGCGGCGCCAACCTGCCGCGTCAGGATGAAGTGTTCCCGGACCGCGAGCACTTCGGCCGGATCTTCTTCAACCAGGCCAACATGAGCGCCATGGGCATTCCGCAGATTGCCGTGGTCATGGGCTCCTGCACCGCTGGCGGCGCCTACGTGCCAGCGATGGCCGACGAAGCGATCATGGTCCGCGAGCAAGCGACCATCTTCCTCGCCGGCCCGCCGCTGGTGAAGGCCGCGACCGGTGAAGTGGTCAGCGCCGAGGACCTCGGCGGGGCCGATGTGCACTGCAAGATTTCCGGGGTGGCCGACCATTACGCCGAGAGCGATGAACACGCCCTGGCCCTGGCACGTCGCAGCGTCGCCAACCTCAACTGGCGCAAGCAAGGCGAGGTTCAACAACGCACGCCGATCGCCCCGCTCTACAGCAGCGACGAGTTGTATGGCGTGGTGCCGGCCGATGCCAAGCAGCCGTTCGACGTGCGCGAAGTCATCGCGCGACTGGTGGACGGGTCGGTGTTCGACGAGTTCAAGGCGCTGTTCGGGACAACGCTGGTCTGCGGTTTTGCTTACCTGCACGGTTACCCGATCGCGATCCTCGCCAACAACGGCATTCTTTTCGCTGAAGCTGCGCAGAAAGGCGCGCACTTCATTGAACTGGCATGCCAGCGCGGCATTCCGTTGTTGTTCCTGCAAAACATCACCGGCTTCATGGTCGGCCAGAAATACGAAGCCGGCGGTATTGCCAAGCACGGCGCGAAACTGGTGACGGCGGTGGCTTGCGCCAAGGTGCCGAAGTTCACGGTGATCATCGGCGGCAGCTTCGGTGCCGGTAACTACGGCATGTGCGGTCGCGCCTACGATCCGCGCTTCTTGTGGATGTGGCCAAACGCACGCATTGGTGTGATGGGCGCCGAACAGGCGGCCGGCGTGCTGGTGCAGGTCAAGCGCGAACAGGCCGAACGCAGCGGCCATGGTTTCAGTGCCGAGCAGGAAGCCGAGATCAAGCAACCGATCCTCGACCAGTACGAAGAACAGGGTCACCCCTACTATTCCAGCGCGCGCCTGTGGGACGACGGTGTCATCGACCCGGCCCAGACCCGCGACGTACTGGCCCTGGCCTTGTCCGCGTCGTTGAACGCGCCAATCGAACCGACCCGCTTCGGCGTGTTCCGGATGTGATTTTTTTGCTGTAGGAGCGAGCCTGCTCGCGATGGACGTTAACGATAACGCGTGTTTTCTGAAAAAACGCGCCGCCCTGTAGCCCATCGCGAGCAAGCTCGCTCCTACACAAGAGCCGTGGAGACGGACAACATGAGCGACTTCAACACCCTCGAACTGCTGAGCGATCCAAGGGGTTTTGCGACTCTCTGGCTCAGCCGTGAAGAAAAGAACAACGCCTTCAACGCCGAAATGATCCGCGAACTGATCATCGCCCTCGACAAAGTCGCGAGCGATGCAAGCCTGCGCTTCCTGATCGTGCGCGGCCGTGGCAAGCACTTCAGCGCCGGCGCTGACCTGGCCTGGATGCAGCAATCGGCCGAACTCGATTACGCCACCAACCTTGATGACGCCCGGGAACTGGCGGAGTTGATGTACAACCTGGCCAAACTCAAAGTGCCGACCTTGGCCGTGGTGCAAGGCGCAGCCTTCGGCGGCGCGCTGGGCCTGATCAGTTGCTGCGACATGGCCATCGGTGCCGATGACGCGCAGTTCTGCCTGTCGGAAGTGCGCATCGGCCTGGCACCCGCGGTGATCAGCCCATTCGTGGTGCAAGCCATCGGCGAGCGCGCGACCCGGCGTTATGCCCTGACGGCTGAGCGCTTTGGCGGGCAACGGGCACGGGAGATCGGCCTGTTGTCGGAGAGCTATGCCAGCGCCGAGCTGGAACAGAAAGTCGAGCAGTGGATCGACAATCTGCTGCTCAACAGCCCGGCGGCCATGCGCGCCAGCAAGGATCTGTTGCGCGAAGTCGGCGACGGCTCATTGACCCCGGCATTGCGCCGCTACACCGAAAACGCCATCGCCCGCATCCGCGTCAGCCCCGAGGGGCAGGAAGGCCTGCGTGCCTTCCTGCAAAAACGTCCGCCGAGCTGGCAAGCCGAAACCACCAAGGAGCCCCGTTGATGAGCGCACCTGTCCTCACCACCCTGCTGGTGGCCAACCGTGGCGAAATCGCTTGCCGGGTGATGCGCACCGCCAAGGCCCTGGGCCTGACGACCGTGGCCGTGCACAGCGCCACCGACCGTGACGCCCGGCACAGCCGCGAAGCCGACATTCGCGTTGACCTGGGTGGCAGCAAAGCCGCCGACAGCTACCTGCAGATCGACAAACTGATCGCCGCCGCCAAGGCCAGCGGCGCCCAAGCGATTCACCCCGGCTATGGGTTTCTGTCGGAGAACGCCGGATTCGCCCGCGCCATCGAAAACGCCGGCCTGATTTTCCTCGGCCCACCTGCCTCTGCCATCGACGCCATGGGCAGCAAGTCCGCGGCCAAAGCCCTGATGGAAACCGCCGGCGTGCCACTGGTGCCCGGTTATCACGGCGAAGCCCAGGACCTGGAAACCTTCCGCGCCGCCTGTGAACGCATCGGCTACCCGGTGCTGCTCAAGGCCACCGCAGGTGGTGGCGGCAAAGGCATGAAAGTGGTCGAGGACGTCAGCCAGTTGGCCGAAGCCCTGGCCTCGGCCCAGCGTGAAGCGCAATCGTCGTTCGGCGATTCGCGGATGCTGGTTGAGAAATACCTGCTCAAGCCACGTCACGTGGAAATCCAGGTGTTCGCCGACCAGCACGGCAACTGCCTGTACCTCAATGAGCGTGACTGCTCGATTCAGCGCCGACACCAGAAGGTCGTCGAAGAAGCCCCGGCACCGGGCCTGAGTCCGGAACTGCGGCGCGCCATGGGTGAAGCGGCTGTGCGCTCGGCGCAGGCCATCGGCTACGTCGGTGCCGGCACCGTCGAGTTTCTGCTGGATGCCCGCGGCGAATTCTTCTTCATGGAGATGAACACCCGCCTGCAAGTCGAACACCCGGTCACCGAAGCCATCACCGGTCTCGACCTGGTGGCCTGGCAGATTCGCGTGGCACGCGGTGAAGCGTTGCCGATGACCCAGGATCAGGTGCCGCTGGTGGGCCACGCGATCGAAGTGCGGCTGTACGCCGAAGATCCGGGCAATGATTTCCTGCCGGCGACCGGTCGCCTGGAGTTGTATCGCGAATCCGCCCCGGGGTCTGGGCGCCGGGTGGACAGCGGCGTTGAAGAAGGCGATGAAATTTCGCCGTTCTACGACCCGATGCTCGGCAAACTGATTGCCTGGGGCGAGGATCGTGAACAGGCACGGTTGCGCCTGCTGAGCATGCTCGACGAGTTCGCCATCGGCGGATTGAAGACCAACATCAACTTCCTGCGGCGCATCATCGGTCACCCGGCGTTCGCAGCTGCCGAACTCGATACCGGCTTCATTCCTCGCTATCAGGAACAGTTGCTGCCAGCGCCAGCACAACTCGGCGATGAGTTCTGGCAAGCCGCCGCCCAGGCATTTGCCCAGAGCCAGCCGCACGCAACCCGTGCCGATGACCCGGGCTCACCGTGGGCGGCGCCTAATGGTCTGCGTGCCGGTTTGCCGAGAGAAATCACTCTGCACTTGAGTTGTGAAGGCCAGGACCGTGCACTGACGCTGGGCGACATCAATGCTCACAGTGCCCGGCTCAAGGGTGAGCATCTGTTGACCGAGCAGGCTGGCGTGCGCCGTCAACACCGGGCAATACGCCGTGGCGAGCGTGTGTATTTGCAGTGGGATGGCGAATTGCACCGCATCGAGGCCTATGACCCGATCAGCGCCGTCGAGGCCAGCCACAGCCATCAGGGCGGGCTGACCGCACCGATGAACGGCAGCATCGTCCGCGTGCTGGTGGAGGCCGGGCAATCGGTCGAGGCCGGGGCGCAGTTGGTGGTACTGGAAGCGATGAAAATGGAGCACAGCATTCGCGCGCCCCATGCCGGGGTGATCAAGGCACTGTATTGCCAGGAAGGCGAAATGGTCAGCGAAGGCAGTGCGCTGGTCGAACTGGAAGAAGCGTGAAATGAAGATCGGTCCTGCGCATTGCCAGGACCGATCTGATCAGAACCTGGCGGTTGCCTGAACCACTACGCCGATGATTCGACACTCATCGGCGTACAAGGCTTTCGGATACGTCGGATTGAGCGGGACCAGATAACGCTGACCGCCCTCTTCGATCAGCTTGCGAAACGTGGCTTCGGTGCTGTCCGGCCACTGGGCAATGACCAGTTTGCCAGGCACGGCTTCCACGGCCGGGTCCACCAGGATCAACATGCCTTCCGGGATGCTGATGCCATGGGGCGCGGTCATCGCATCGCCCGCCACTCTCAACCAGAATGCCGGCCCCCGGGCGTGGTAATCGGACAGTTCATAGCGCTCCTGGCCGTACACCGGGACCTCGCCGTCGCGCACTTGGACAGATTCGCGCCAATCACTGATCGGGTAGCGAAAGTACGGGTTGTACTTGTGGGACAGGGGGATTTCGTCCTCCGCTGACGCCTGCGGCTCCCGGATCACCAGCGCCACTTCGAGAAACTCCAGGCCCAGCGCCTGCAACACACGGTTCATGTCTTCGATGCCGGGTTCACGACGTTTGTTGAGCCAATGGCCAATGCCCCCCTGGGACATCCCGAGGCGCTCGGCGAGTATCTCTTGAGTGATTTTGAGTTCACTCATCTTGGCCTTGACCAATTCAATCCATTTATCCATGTGCGGCACGATACGTGGGCGCCTCCGACCATCAAAACACAAATTGTAGTATTTAAATCCTCGTCACAAATACAGTTCGTATTAGGATCAGCTCACGGATCTGAATCTAACACGGAGCTAGCCATCGCCATGAACCCACCCGCCAATGACCTGCCGGACGCGCAAATCGACACTACCCTCACCTCATCCCTGGACTCGGCGGCGGCTCAACGCGCGCTGGACTATTACCTGAAGCCTGCCGTTTCGGAGGAAGTGGCCGAGTCGCGTTTTTTTGATGTCAACCGCAACATCAGCGGCGAAGAGGCCCTGGTCCATGCCTTGGACCTGCTGCGCTGTGCGGCCGCCACCGCGTACGAATCAGCCAGTCACCTGCAAGGCGCAAACCGTGACCTGGCGTTTTCGACGGTGCACATGATCGACATGGCCAAGGCGATGGTCGATCGCTCGCTGGAAAAGTATGAAAACGCTTGAAGTGAGAAGGCAAATCGAGAGGACAGGAAAGAACTTTCCTGTCGCGCAGGTAAAAACACTTGACCCGCAAACGAGAATGATTATTATTGCAGCAACTGGTCGCGAGATCAGTCGATGGACCAGGTGACCTTAGGTCGGTCTCCTGGACTATCTCCTCATCAGGCTAATCACGGTTTTTGACCCGGCTTTTTGCCGGGTCTTTTTTTTTGCCAGTTTTTTCTGGCTTTGGCTTCAGGCTAATGAAGTCTTTGGGTGCCGCAAATTCGATGGCGCGGATGATATCAAAAGAATGCCAGTTGGCAAGAGAGGCCCGGCATCATGGGTTCAAACCAGCGACAGATAGCACTTGAGAATCAATCGCATAGCCTCTAAGCTGCGTCGGCGTCAAGGAGGACGCCCCCACCCCTGCACCCCGCAATTTCCCTCGGTTTCACCCCTCTCTTGCGTGTAAAGTAGCCGCGATAAAAATCATATTCAGGACCCGATTATGACCGTGGGCAAATCCTCTTTCGACATCAGTGCCAACTTCGACAGCGGCAACATCCAAGTCATCGACATCAGCGATCCGCTCAAACCGCTTCTGGCCATTCGCCCGGACACCCGCAGCGCCCATTTCCAGTGGTTCCACTTCAAGGCCAGCGGCCTGCATGTCGGCCAGGAGCACTGGTTTCGCCTGAACAATGCCAGCCAGTCCTCCTATAACAAGGCCTGGACCGGCTATCAGGCGGTGGCGTCCTACGATCACGTCAATTGGTTCCGCGTACCCACCATTTTCGAAGGCGACTGCCTGCGTTTCAGCCTCGAAGCCGAGCAGACCCACGCCTGGTTCGCCTACTTCGAACCCTACAGCCGTGGCCGTCACGACTGGCTGATCGAGCAGGCGCTGAGCAAGGCCGGTACCGAACTGCTGGCCACCGGCAAGAGTGTCGAAGGCCGTGACATCCAGCTGTTGCGCAAAGGCACCGGGGCCGAAGGTCGACGCAAGGTGTGGATGATTGCCCAGCAACATCCGGGCGAACATATGGCCGAGTGGTTCATGGAAGGCGTGATCGAACGCCTGGAAAAACACGACGACCCGGTGCTGAACAAACTGCTGGCCAGCGCCGACCTGTACCTGGTGCCGAACATGAACCCGGATGGTGCCTTCCACGGCCACCTGCGCACCAACGCCATGGGCCAGGACCTCAATCGTGCCTGGCAGAGCGCCAGCCAGGAAATCAGCCCAGAGGTCCTGTTCGTTCAGCAGCAGATGGAAAAGTACGGCGTCGATATGTTCCTCGACGTCCATGGTGACGAGGAAATCCCTCACGTGTTCACCGCCGGCTGCGAAGGCAATCCAGGCTACACGCCACGGATCGAAAAGCTCGAGGAGCACTTCCGCAGCCACCTGAAGCACACCACCAAAGACTTCCAGACCAAGTACGGCTACACCCGCGACGAACCGGGCCAGGCCAACATGACGCTGGCCTGCAACAGCGTCGGCCAGAAGTACGACTGCCTGTCGCTGACCCTGGAAATGCCGTTCAAGGATCATGACGATCATCCGAATGCGGAAACCGGCTGGTCGGGCAAACGCTCGAAACAGTTGGGCAAGGATGTGCTGACCACGCTTGCGGATATGGTCGACACCTTGCGCTGATTCGACTACATAGTGACGTGGCCTGACAACAGGCCACGTCACTCACTTGAGCATTTATGGCCTTGCAACAACGGAATTGCTCGGGACTGAAACCAGTCCAATAAAACTAACAGCCTTAACGAAGTACAGTGCCTCCCCTGAGATACTGGTTGCGGTAAACGTTAGCGCTGTACTATCTCCAATTTTTTTTGGCAAGGGATCCGAAGCAACGTTCACACGGTATATTTCATATCGAACAGCTTTAGGTGATGCGTTCCAGCCAAATGTAATCGTGTTAGCACTTGACCTAACTTTGACAAAGTTTCCTGGCGCTGTTGGTGGAGATTGGGGGGGAGCGTAAGAGGATAGCCGGGCAGCATTTTCGCGCCAGACACGCGCTGTATCGGCGGTTACAGCATTCCCTAAAGGTAAACCATACTGATCCAAGACGGCCGGTGTCGAATAATAAATTGAATTTGGACCTTTACATAAAATACTTCGCGACTTTCCATTAAAATATCCAAAACGATAGTTATTCACCCCGTTATCGTTGCAGTGATGACTGCCCGCATTGTGGCCAATCTCGTGAGCGAATGTCGAAGGCCTATTCGATGCGCCTATCGCAGACCTACCAGGCATCCAGCCCATTCCGATTACCCCTCCCGGCACAATATCAACAGCAAAATTACCGTACGTAACATCTGGCTCAAACTTGGCCATACCCTCGGCAAAAATTGTACGTAACCCCCCAAGGGTTTCAGATGTAATCGGATAATTATCTTCAACTACCTGAATACCAACCAGTCTCAATGAAACGTTGTCAACCAATGAATTGCGCAACATCATATTGACCAACTCAATCTTGGCCAGGGCGTCGGCATGCGCATCGCCACCCGCTCTATCAACCCCCGCCTTGGAATACCCCATCAGTACATCTACAACAAAGTGCTCTGCTTGAGCCGAATCCACAGGTGCTGTAGCGACCTGTTCATTCGGATTGGGAACAGCATCTTCAAAATCGGTATTAGTCTCAGGCTCGGAAATAAACTGACTTCCCCCCTTACTATCAACATGCAAAGAACCGAATTGCCCTGGTTTATTGATCAATGCTGTCAAGCTTCCGTCAACCGAACGCACCGTCACCAGCGCCCCCTCGGACTTATCTGGCATTCGCAGCTTGCCACTCTCGACGGTATAACCATCAATGACCTTCGAACTCGAACGTTCGAAAACCGCCGGCGCAATCAAATCCGCATACAGTTCTGCTGTAGATTTACTCGCAACATTTTCGAAAACCCGACTTTCCGGTTCCCCGGAGTCAGTCGTCGGCGGATGCGCACAGGCACCGAGTATCACCGCCAAACACACTAACGACAGCCCGGAAAAAGCGCGTCGTATGAAACACACACCTGCAGTCTTGAACATGGTTCGTCTCCCTGAATGGCACGATCAGTGCTGTCCGACTGGCCCCATTCGGGACCACTGCAGTCTTTGAGCATTGAACGTGCTTTTTCAGATCAGCGAAACTGTCAGAGTTGACAGGTAAGCAGACGATCACCCTGTGGCAAAAGCCAAATCACAGCCCAGCATTCGCCGACACAATCGACGGCAACTGTAGCGAACTGCTGAGCATCACCGGTCCGCCCGATGCCGAAATCATCGCCCAGCCCAGCAGCGGCAAGACCAGCATCAGTGCATACGACAAGACATGCAAAGCCTTGGCCGCCAGCGGGGCGAAGTGGTTCGGTTGAGTGCTCATTGCCGGGTCTCCTGTTTGGCGGCGGGCAACTGGCTGACTTCGCTGGTGCGACGCAGGTAGGAATTGGCGTAACCGGCGAAACGAGCGGCGAGCATCGGGTCGTCGGAACCTTCGATACCGGCAGGCAACACCAGCGGATCGTAATTGATGTCACGGCATTCGCCGTTGAAGTACGGCGTCGATATGTTCCTCGACGTCCATGGTGACGAGGAAATCCCTCACGTGTTCACCGCCGGCTGCGAAGGCAATCCAGGCTACACGCCACGGATCGAAAAGCTCGAAGAACACTTGCGCAGCCACCTGAAGCACACCACCAAAGACTTCCAGACCAAGTACGGCTACACCCGCGACGAACCGGGCCAGGCCAACATGACGCTGGCCTGCAACAGCGTTGGCCAGAAGTACGACTGCCTGTCGCTGACCCTGGAAATGCCGTTCAAGGATCATGATGATCATCCGAATCCGTTGACGGGCTGGTCGGGCAAGCGGTCGAAGCAGTTGGGGAAGGATGTGCTGACCACGCTTGCGGATATGGTCGATACCCTGCGCTGATTCGATTACATAGTGACGTGGCCTGACAATAGGCCGCGTCACTCACTTGAGCATTTATGGCCTTGCAACAACGGAATTGCTCGGGACTGAAACCAGTCCAATAGAACTAACAGCCTTAACAAAGTACAGTGCCTCCCCTGAAATATTGGTTGCGGTAAACGTTAGCGCTGTACTGTCTCCAATTTTTTTTGGCAAGGGGTCCAAAGCAACGTTCACACTGTATATTTCATATCGAACGGCTTCAGGTGATGCGTTCCAGCTAAAAGTAATCGTACTAGCAGTTGACCCAACTTTGGCAAAGTTTCCTGGCGCGGTTGGCCGGGAGGGAGCGTAAGAGGATAGCCGCTCAGCATTTTCGCGCCATATACGCGCTGTATCTGCGGTTACAGCATCCCCACGCGGCAAACCGAACTCATCGTTCAGAGCAGGTGTTGAATAGTACCCCGTTGACTCTCCACACAAAATCGTAGAAGTCTTCCCATTGTTATACCCATAATGGTATTTAGCCCCGCCGTTGGAATTGCAATGAATACTTCCAGCATTGTGACCTACCTCATGCCTATACGTATTGATGCTACGTGCCAATCCAATACCCGCACGGCCTCCTATATTCCCCCAACCTGTGGCCGTATCCTCTGGAGTCGAATCAAAAAAACCATAAATTATGTCAGGTACGTATTCGGCCATGCCTGCAGAAAAAATCGTTCTTAATTGCCCCAGGGTCCCGGTCGTTGTTGGGTAATTCTGCTCCACTACCTGAATCCCGACCAATCTAAGTGAAACATTGGAAACCTCTGAGATTCTCAAGGCTAAGTTAACAGACTCTATTTGTGATAACGCATGGGCCATCACATCCCCGCCTACTCGATTAACCGCCGCACGAGAATAGCCCAACAAGACATCAACAATTTTGGGATCCTCGCTGGCTGAATTTACCAGCGCCGTGGCAACTTTTTCATCGGGACTTGGAATGCCGTCCTCGACTGCCGGATCAAATTTCGGCTCTGGACTAAACGTACTCAAGCCTTGTTTGTTGACTAAAAACAGCCCGCTTTTGCCTGGCTTATTGACTAACGAGACAAGACTTCCATTTGCCGTACGCACCGTCACCAGCGAACCCTCGGACTTATCTGGCATGCGCAGCTTGCCACTCTCAACGGTATAACCATCAATAACCTTCGAACTCGAACGTTCGAAAACCGCCGGCGCAATCAAATCCGCATACAGCTCTGCTGTCGATTTACTCGCAACATTTTCGACAACCCAGCTTTTCGGTTCTCCGGAGTCAGTCGTCGGCGGATGCGCACAAGCACCGAGTATCACCGCCAAACACACTAACGACAGCCCGAAAAAAGCGCGTCGTATGGAACGCACACCTGCAGACTTGAACATGGTTCGTCTCCCTGAATGGCACGATCAGTGCTGTCCGACTGACCCCATTCGGGACCACTGCAGTCTTTGAGCATTGAACGTGCTTTTTCAGATCAGCGAAACTGTCAGAGTTGACAGGTAAGCAGACGATCACCCTGTGACAAAAGCCAAATCACAGCCCAGCGAGATCAACCGCGATCCTTACCCCGCAACATACTGTCCAGCACTTCATCTCGCCGCACCCAACCGTGAAACAACGCGGCCGCCAAATGCAGCAACACGGTCAGAAACAGCAGATACGCCAGATACCCGTGCGCCTTGCGCAAAAACGCAAACAGCTGTGCATTCGCCGACACAATCGACGGCAGTTGCAACGAACTGCTGAGCATCACCGGTTCGCCCGATGCCGAAATCATCGCCCAGCCCAGCAGCGGCAAGACCAGCATCAGTGCATACAACAAGACATGCGAAGCCTTGGCCGCCAGCGCTTGCCAACCCGGCAGGTCCGCCGGCAGCGGAGGTTGCGTGGTGGAAAAACGCACCACCAGACGCACAATCACCAACAGCAAAATCGCGACCCCCAAGGGTTTGTGCAAATGGATCAGCCATTCATGCCGCTCGGACACCGAGGCGACCATGCCGGCACCGATAAACAGCATGGCGATGATCATCAGCGCCATCAGCCAGTGCAGCAGGCGTGCCAGCGGGGCAAAGTGGTTCGGTTGAGTGCTCATTGCCGGGTCTCCTGTGTGGCGGCGGGCAACTGGCTGACTTCGCTGGTGCGACGCAGGTAGGAATTGGCGTAACCGGCTGAACGAGCGGCAAGCAACGGGTCGTCGGAACCTTCGATCCCGGCAGGCAACACCAGCGGATCGTAATTGATGTCACGGCATTCGCCGTTGAGTTGCGGCTGAGTCTTTTCAAGCACCAGAGTGCCAGCGTTCAACACCTTGCGTCCTTCGGGCCAGGCCTTGCTGGCGTCGTTCACCGGATCGCCGGGGTTGGCCAGGGTGATGTTCAGTTGCCAGCGCAACGGACCTGCGGCAATTCGCTGGACCAGGTCTTTCTCCAGGAAATCACTGCCCTCCGGCGCCGTGGCCCCGGGTGCATCCTGGGCCAGAGGCACCATGTTCCAGCGCACGGCCTGGCGTTGGCCCGCCGCGTTGACCAGGTAGAACGCATTGACGCTGTTGTAGTTTTCGGTCACATAACTGGCCGACGGCTTGGCGGTTTTGATCCAGGCCAGGAAAGGTGCCGCTTCCGGGTGCGAAGCAAAGAATGCGGGCACCGCCTTGGGGTCCGGCTTGCCGGTGGCCGGGTCTGGTGACTGGGCTTTTTGCAATTGATAGAACGCCTCGGGCGTGCCCACCGGGAACACCGGCATGCTGTTCATCCCGGTGCGCCACTGCTGGCCGTTGGCCTGAGTGAAGCGCAAGGCCATGCTGCGGATCGGCACGGCACTGTCCGGCGCGTAGGGGTTACCGGCCGGCAAGGCGAAACGCCCGACCACCGGCGTCTGCGCCTCATTGAAGACCTGAGCGGTGGAATAGCTGCGCACCTCACCGCTGCTTTCGAAGTGCCCGATCACGCACACGCCTTTTGAATGGTTGCGACGGAAACCCGGATGCACGCCGTTGTTGGTTTCCAGCACGTTGATCAGTTTCTTCGGGGTCAGGCGCTGTGGGTCGAAGGTGCCGTTGACGTAGGCAAACGCCCCTGCCAGTGCGGCAACGACCACGGCAATGCCCGCCAGACGCAACGTCAGGCTGGCCGCACTCAAGGGTGGCCGGGTGGGCGGTGATGATCGATCTACCATGAAAGACTCCAGGGCCATCGGCCACAAGTGAGAAGAATCAAGCAGACGAACCGCACACAGGTTTATTCCCACACGCGGTATTTATTTTTTCAGGCGTGGAATAACCTTGAGTACCGGGCGTCTTCCTAGTCCCAAGCGTAGTGACTAGCCAGAACTTCATGAACGATATCGACGAACAACTCAGAGAAATCATTCCCCGATTGCGACGGTTCGCCGTGTCGCTGACGCGCAACCCGAGCAGCGCTGACGACCTGGTGCAGGCGAGTCTGGAGCGGGCACTGTCGAGTTGGGCTGGCAAACGCGCCGAGGGCGACTTGCGCGCCTGGCTGTTCTCGATTCTGTATCGGCAGTTTCTCGATGCACACCGCCGCTCCCGGCGCTACGCGCGCATGCTCGATTTTTTCACCGGGCGTGACGATGCCCAGCCCTCGGTGGAGCGCACGGTCATTGCCCAATCGACCCTCAATGCCTTCGATCAACTGCCCACCGAACAACGCGCGCTGCTGCTCTGGGTCTCGGTAGAAGGCTTGAGTTACAAAGAGGTCGCCGAGATTCTCGACGTACCCACCGGCACCGTGATGTCCCGCCTGTCCCGGGCTCGCCAAGCCCTGCGCCAACTCAGCGATGGCGAAATCAACCGCCCATCCCTGCGGAGACTCAAATGATCAGCATGCCCCCCAGCGAGCGAGACCTGCACGCCTACGTCGACCACCAACTGAGCGACGCCGACCGGCGCCTGGTGGAGACATTTCTGGCCAGTAACCCGCCCGTGGCGGCACAAGTGCGCGCCTGGCAGCAGGATGCCCAGACACTGCGCGCGGCCTTGAGTGGCGCCTTGCAACAACCGTCGAACCCGGACCTGGATCCGGTGGTGATACGCCAGCGCCTCAAACGCCAATCCCGTCGACACCTGGCCACTGCCGCGGTATTGCTCATCGCCGTCAGCGTCGGCGGTTTCAGCGGTTGGCAAGCGCGGGAGATGACACTTGCGAGCCCCCAGCTTCCAATGACCGATGCCCTGCAGGCGTATCGCCTGATTGCCCAGCAAGGCATCCTGCCGGCGGATTACAAGGCCGGCGACGACGGTGACATGCAAGGTTGGCTCGACCGCTACTTCACCCGGGCCAATCGCCTGCCCGACCTCTCGGGGGCCGGGTTCAAGCCGGCCAGCGGGCGTTTGCTGAGTACCGAGCAAGGCCCGGCAGCGATGGTGGTCTACGAGAATCAGGGCGGGCAGAAAATCAGCTTCTATGTGCGCCCGCCAGGACCGAAAAACTTCCTACTGCCCCGTGGCAGCCGTAGCGATGGAGACCTGCAGGCCGAGTACTGGTCGGGTGCTGGCTACAACTATGCGATGGTCAGCCCGGCGGACACAGCGGCGGCGCAGATGCTCAAGCAGACCACTCGGTTCTGATCCCCCTCTGTGGGAGCGAGCTTGCTCCCACAGGGTTTGCGGTGTTCCTTCAGAACCCGGTTACGGTGGCCCGGACAGGTCAACTCCGCTGGAAGCACATTCCCTGCTCTGGTTAAACTATGCCGCCGCAGCTCGGGGAGCCTGCCCGCACACCAGAGGTGACATCTCAGTGGCCGTTCGACCACCCAATCGTTCGCGAATCAAATCGCGCTGGCAATCGTTGCGTCGCCTTCTCGGCAAGGCACCGGCTGCCGGCAGCGCCGAGGCAAGCGAGGTTATCCACGACTACTTTCGTCACCAGGCCCATTCCCGGGGCTACACCCTCAGTCACAGCCAGCAACGCGTGATCGACTGCATGGCCCGGCATACCTGCCTGTTGATGGGCGCTTCGACGCAAACCCTTCCGGGCCTTTACCTGCATGGTGCCGTGGGGCGCGGCAAGAGCTGGCTGCTCGACGGTTTTTTCCGCGCCGTTCCCCTCGCGCATAAACAACGCCTGCACTTCCATCAGTTTTTCGCCCAACTGCACCAGGGCATGTTCGAGCACCGCGATCATCCTGATGCCCTGGCGATCACCCTGGATGCCCTGCTCAGCGATTGCAGGGTGCTGTGTTTCGATGAGTTCCATGTGCACGACATCGGCGATGCGATGCTCATCACCCGGTTGTTCAAGGCACTGTTCCAGCGTGGCATCCTGTTGCTGGTCACCTCCAACTACCCGCCCGCAGGCCTGTTGCCCAATCCGCTGTACCATGCCCGCTTCAAACCGGTGATCGACTTGATCAATGCACGCATGCAAGTCATGGAAGTCGGCGGTCCGCACGACTATCGCAGCCAGGTCCGCAGTCACGCGCAGCAGCTGTTCACCCAAGGCCATTATGTGTGGCCGGCCAGCGCGGTGCAGCGGCGCTCATTGAATCTGCCGGATCGCGGCGCCCCGCCCCTATTGCTCCCCGTAGGCACCCGGCATTTCCAGGCGCGTTTGTGCGATGAGCGCCGCATCGGTTTTACTTTCGCCGACCTGTGCGACCAGCCTGTGGCCGTGATGGATTACCTGGAGCTGTGCCGCCGCTTCGATCGCTGGATCATCGATGACCTGCCGCGGCTCGCTGAGTGCTCGATGGCCGCCCAACAGCGCTTCATCAACCTCATCGACGTACTGTACGACCAGGACAAGCACCTGACGCTGCTCGCACAGCACGCCCTGCGCGAATGCCTGGACGGCGATGCCATTGATCTGGCACGCACCCGCAGTCGACTGGGGCAACTGGTCGAAGTCAGCGAGCCAGTTTGATCGATATCTTTTTATTGCATTGACTGGCCCCTTCGCGAGCAGGCTCGCTCCCACATTGGATTTCTGTCGTGGCACAGATCCAATGTGGGAGCGAGCCTGCTCGCGAAAGCGGCCTGACAGGCGCCACATCTTTCCCGCTATCATGTCGCCCATTTCCCACGCGTCCTCCCCTTGGCTAATGGCGAATCTGTTCATGCATACCCTTGCTCAATTGCGTGCCGGCGAGTTGTCAGGCATCACGCGGCTGGATCTGGTCGACGGCCTCAGCGAATTCCCTCGGGAAATTTTCGATCTGGCGGACTCGCTGGAAGTACTCAACCTCAGCGGCAATGCCTTGAGCGCCCTGCCGGAAGACTTGCATCGCCTGACCCGTCTGCGCGTGTTGTTCTGCTCCGATAACCGCTTCACCGAGTTGCCGGCCTGCCTGGGCCAATGCGCCGCACTGACGATGATCGGCTTCAAGGCCAACCGCATTGCCCACGTGCCCGCTGCGGCACTGCCACCGCTGCTACGCTGGCTGATCCTGACCGACAACTGCATCGAGACGCTGCCGAGCGAGTTGGGAGAGCGGCCATACCTGCAAAAGCTCATGCTCGCCGGCAACCGTTTGCACGTACTGCCGGAATCCTTGCGTCAATGCCATCGGCTGGAACTGATCCGCATCGCCGCCAACCAGTTGACCGAGTTACCGCAATGGTTGCTGGAATTGCCGAGCCTGACCTGGCTGGCGTACGCCGGTAACCCGCTGGAAACCGAAGCCGACGCCGCGGCCCTCGACGCGACACCGCGCATTGACTGGTCGGCATTGCGCCTGGAAAAAAAGCTCGGCGAAGGTGCATCCGGGGTGATCCATCAGGCAGTCTGGCAACAGGCAGAGCAACCGCCCATGGCCGTTGCGGTGAAGCTCTACAGGGGCGAAATGACCAGCGATGGTTCACCGCTGCACGAGATGAACGCCTGCATCACCGCCGGCCTTCACCCGAACCTGATCCGCGTCGAAGGGCGGATTGTCGATCACCCGCAGCAAACCGCCGGGCTGGTGATGCAACTGATCGCACCGAGTTACCGCAACCTCGCCGGACTGCCGACCCTGGCGTCGTGCAGCCGTGACATCTACCCCGACGACTTGCGCCTCAGTGTGGCCGTGGCGCTGCGCATTGCCTCGGGCATTGCCTCCGTGGCCGAACACCTGCACAGCCATGGCATCACCCACGGCGACCTCTACGGGCACAATATCCTGTGGAATGAGCAGGGAGACTGCTTGCTGGGGGACTTTGGCGCGGCATCATTCCACGGGATTTCCGACAGCCTTGAAAGCCGTGCCTTGCAGCGAATCGAGGTGCGGGCATTCGGGGTGTTGCTGGGGGAATTGCTGGCGCGGATCGACTCGGGGTTGAGCGATGAACGGCGTGAGGGGCTGGAAGATCTGCAGCGGTGTTGCTGTCAACCGCAGGTGCTGGAGCGGCCGGGGTTTAGCGAAGTCGTGCGGCAATTGGAAAGTCTGTGACCGCTATGCGGTCAATCGCGAGCAAGCTCGCTCCCACAGTTGACCGAGTTGCCTGGTTGGGCGCGGTCTAATGTGGGAGCGAGCTTGCTCGCGATGACGGTCTGACAGACAACAGAACCGTCATTGACACAAAGACTTAACCCGCCAACCCGACAAACATGTCCTGCACGTCGTCATGGTTGTCGAGGCCTTCGAGGAACGCCTCGACTTCCGCCATCTGCTCGTCGCTCAGGCCGCTGACCGGGTTTTTCGGCTGGTAGCCCAGTTTGGCCGACAGCACGGTGAAGCCTTGTTCCGGCAGGGCTTTCTGTACCGCGTCGAGGTCGGTCGGTTCGGTCAGGAACAGGGTTGCACCCTCTTCACCCGGTTCGAAATCCTGTGCACCGGCTTCGATGGCGGCCATTTCCGGGTCGGCGTCCGGGGTGTCCGGCGACGCTTCGATCATGCCGACATGGTTGAAGTCCCAGGCTACCGAACCGGAAGCGCCCAGTTGGCCCTTGCGGAACGCCACGCGGATCTCGGCAACGGTGCGGTTGATGTTGTCGGTCACGCACTCGACGATCAACGGCACCTGATGCGGGGCGAACCCTTCATAGGTCACGCGATGGTACTGCACGGTCTCGCCCAAGAGGCCCGCGCCCTTCTTGATGGCGCGATCCAGTGTTTCCTTGGGCATCGAAGCTTTCTTGGCCTGTTCAACCACCAGACGCAAGTGCGCGTTGGTAGCAACATCAGCGCCATTGCGCGCAGCGATGGTGATTTCCTTCACCAGTTTGCCGAAGATCTTGCCCTTGGCATTGGCTGCCGCTTCTTTGTGTTTAACCTTCCACTGTGCGCCCATTTCTCACTCTCTTATCTGTGACATCTGTGGCGTCGAGACAACCATTGGCCGACGCTTTGCGCAAGTTTATACGGCCTAAAGTTGGCAATCGACCAAAAAATCCCGACTGGCATCGACATCTTCACCAGCGGTTGTAGGGGGATTCTGAAATGCCGCTTTGGCCTGTCCGCAATGCGCCGGGGTTTCGTACGCTTTGCACCTTATTCAACGGCGGCAGCGTGTTCGATGCACAACGACAAGGAAAGTCCCACCACCCTGACGCTTCTCGATGACGACCTGAGTTTCCAGGTGGTCCGGTTCAGCGGTCACGAAGCACTCAACCAGCCCTATCGATTCGAAATCGAGGTTATCGGCCTGGCACCGGCCCTGAACCTTGAACGATTGCTGCACCAGCCGGTGTTTCTCGAGTTCGGCCACGACCAGGGCATACATGGCGTGCTGCACAGCGCCGGGTGTGAATATCGAAGCGCACACCGGGTCGCTTACAAACTGGTGCTGGTGTCCGGTATCCAGAAACTGGAGCAGCAACGCTGCCGACGGGTTTTCAAGCGCGCCAGCGTGCCCATGATCCTGCGCCAGTTGCTCGAGGAACATGGGCTGCCCGCCAGCAGTTATCGCTTTGAACTGGCCACCGGGCACTATCCCGTGCGAGCTTTTTGCATTCAGTACGAAGAAACCGACCTGGCATTGTTGCAACGACTGTGCGAGGAAGAAGGCATCCATTACCACTTCGAGCATCAACGCGACGGCCATGTACTGGTACTGGCCGATGACAGCCTGAGTTTCCCCCAGGAGCCACTGCTCATGCCGCTGCGCAGCGACGCAGGCAACGACCATCACCAACCTGTGATCAGCGAATTGTTCCAGCGCAATGATGCTTCGCTCCCCCCTGTGCGCCCGGGTGCGAGCAATCCTGGTGCAGCGGACATCAGCGACGGTGCAGCCAATCACTCGTTCACCACGGCCAGACAGGTTCTCGCGGGCGAACAGCAGCATCGCGACCAGCTCAGCCGGCGACAACTGGAACGCCTGCGGTGCCGGCACCTGCAGATCCACGGTCAAAGCAATCTGGGAGCATTACGCAGCGGCCGGATCGTTCAGGTGGCCGGGCATCCCCTGGCGAGTTTCAATGATCAATGGCTGGTGACCGAAACAAGCCATCAGGGGTGCCAGCCATCGATTCTGCTCGACGACTCAACGGGCATGGCCCTGGGTTACCGCAATCAATTCAGCGCCATCCCCTGGTCGACGGTGTTCAGGCCCGCGCTTAAACAACCCAGGCCGAGTATCCCCGGGTATCAGCCAGGCCAGGTGTGCGGCCCGCTCGGACAACCACCGACAGTGGACGAGGATGGCCGGATTCGGGTGAACCTCTGGCCCGCCACACATTCAGCCACAGAGTCGTTGTCCAGCGGCCTGTGGCTACCCTTGGCGCTGACCACCGCCGAGGACTGGATCGATCCGTCCCGCTTGCCCGTGGCCGGCAGTGAGGTACAGGTGATCTTCCTCGACAGTGACCCGGATCGCCCGGTGCTCTGTACGGCGCTGGGCCCTCGGCCACAACCTCTGCGCCCACCGCCCCGTGAACCCCGTGGCGATACCCGCCTGCTGTTCGACTGGCTGCTCCACCGTCAATGAGCATGATCGAGGTCCACAGCCCGGTGTAACCGCCGCCGATGTACACATCGGCGACGAAGAACAGCACTCAGGTACGCAGGGGTTTGATGTTCATCGCCCGATCGGGCACGGAGGGATGGTTGGTTTTCAGGCCGCCGGGGCGGCTGTTCCAGTGCGGGATCAGCACCAGCGCCGAGAACATCGCGCAGCCGGCGAAGACAATGAACACCGTGACCGAGTCGAAGTAACCTGGCAGCAATCCGCCAAGCACCGCTCCGACGGAACCGCAACCGTTGACGAACCCGGCTGCCGTCGCGCCGGCCTTGGCCGTGCCGAAATCGATCGCCGCCGCGCCGCTGATCATCGAGTCCGGCCCGTAGAGGGTCAAGCCCATGACGAACAAGAGCGCCACCACCAGGACCACACTGCCGGTATGCAGGGCGCCCATGAACAATGCCAGGGTCACGGTGAGTGCCAACAGACTGAGAACGCAAGCCGGCATGCGCCGGGCGCCGAACAGTTTGTCCGAGGCCAGGCCGATCATGATCGGCCCGAGCAACCCGGCCAGCTCGAACGAGGTCGGAATGATCGCCGCACCGACCTTGCCCACCGAAGGCATCTGTTCGAAGACGATCACCGGTCCCCACAGCAGAATCGCGTAGCGCGCCGGTTTCAGCATGAAGTACGCCAGCCCCAGCACCAGTACCGTGCGGTTGCGCAGGATTTCCTTGAGTGGCACCCAGATACTGATTTTGCTTTGGGCAAGGGTTTCTTCAGCGGTCTGTTCTGGCTCCGGTTCCACAGCCGGCAAGCCGACGTCTTCAGGTTTGTTGCGCTGGAAAATAAAAAACAGCACGGCGACCAGCCCAACCACCACCGCACTGGAAACAAATGCCGCATGCCAGGTGCCGATGAGCGTATACGCCCACCAGCCGGCAAACGGCGAGGCCACGAGCCCGCCAAAGGCGTAGCAGGAACTCCACAGGCCCAAAACCCGCCCGCGCTGTTCGGAGGGAAAGAAACTGCCCAGGTTCTTGCACAATCCCGACCAGCCGGTGGACTGCGCCAGACCTTGTACCAGCATGCAGGTAGCAAAAATCGGTAACGTCGCAAAGTTGCCCATCACCAGCGCCGCACCAGCGGAAATCAGCAACCCGCCGAGCACCACCACCCGCGGCCCGAAGCGGTCGGCCAGGATGCCCCAGGTGAATTGGCCGACGGCGTAAGCCGTCAGGTAGATGGCATCGAGGTTGGCCATGGCCATTTTGTCGAGCATGAAGGTCGGGTCTTCGGCGATGCCGAGTTTGGCCACCGAGAAGGCTTTGCGGGTGAAGTAGAACGCGGCGTAGGCAAGCCAGGTGATCGCGAAGATCTGCACGCGCCAACGCTTGATGGTGCCGATGTGCTTGTTCATTGTGGTTCTGACCTCAGGGTGTGAGTGTGCCGGCAGAATTGGAAGAAAATGCCTGTTTTCTTATTGTTGAGCACTGCGTTATCGCCCTGTCCCTACGGCGGATACCGGTCAGATGAGTCCTGTTTTGCACGCCCAGGCTCATGGCACCCGCTGCGGTTCGACTGACCAGTCAGCGGGGCTGAGAGTGATAAAAACAATTACTGTTTAATAAGTGAAATCGATTTATCGTATTTCCAAAATAAGCTTTGCTTGTTACTGGAGATATCGATGTCGGTTTCCCACGCCCAACTCAAAGCGTTCCATGCCGTTGCGGTATATGGAAGCTTTACCAAAGCCGCCGAGCGGCTATTTCTGACGCAGCCGGCGATTTCCGACCAAGTGCGCAAACTTGAAGAGCGCTACGGTGTTTTGCTGTTTCACCGCAACAAGCGTTCGGTACGCCTGACCGATCTGGGCGAACGCCTGCTGAGCGTAACCCAGCGGCTTTTTGTGATTGAGGCCGAAGCCCAGGAACTGCTGCAGGATTCCCAGGCCCTGCAGACCGGCAGCCTGATTCTGGCGGTGGATGCGCCGGTGCACGTGCTGCCGCAGATTGCCCGATTCTGCGAACGCTATCCGGGGATCAGCGTGAAGATCGAAACCGGCAACACTGATGAGTCGCTGTTTCGACTGTTCAACTATCAGGCCGACCTGGCGTTGCTGGGCCGGGACGTCAGTGACGAACGCCTGATTTCCCTGCCCCTGCGCAATGACCCGATGGTGGCGTTCGTGTCGCGCAATCATCCGTGGGCCGACCGTGAATCCATCACCCTCGCCGACCTTGATGACACACCGCTGGTACTGCGGGAAATCGGTTCGGTGACGCGCCAGACCCTGGAGGAGGAAATGGCCGGCGCCGGGCTGCGCATTCGTCCGGCGATCCAGGTTGAAGGCCGGGAAGCCGCTCGTGAAGCGGTGGTGGTAGGGATTGGCATCGGCGTGGTGTCGGCGGCCGAGTTCGGCGCCGACTCACGGGTATGCGCCTTGCCGATTACCGATTGCAAACGCCGCCTGACGGAAACCCTGGTGTGCTTGCGCGAGCAGAGTTCGCGGCGAATCGTGGCGACGTTTCTTGAGATGGTTCGCGAGAGTCTTGTGTAGGCAGGACCGAAGCCATCGCTGGCAAGCCAGCTCCCACAGGTATTGAGTCGTACACAAAATCGGCGAACTGGCATAAATCCCTGTGGGAGCTGGCTTGCCAGCGATGGCGGCGGACCTGCCTACGGAGTGGGCGCCAACCCCAAAAAAGCCTTAATCAACCGCAAATCCCGGCGCCGCTCCATGCACCCGATCATGTGCCGGTTCACCAACCCCTCGCCAATGATCGGCACCGCCGCCACTCGCGGGTCGTGGCTGACTTCCACCGACGACACCACCCCCACCCCCAGTTCGGCGGCCACCGCCTCGGTCACCGCTTCGCGGCTGTCCAGTTCCAGCAGCACCCGCGGATTGACCCTGGCCTGGGCGCAAGCTTCATCGAAAGTGCGCCGGGTAATCGAACTCGGTTCGCGCAGCACCATGATTACCTGATCCAGTTCCTTGAGCTGCACGCCTTTGGTCTTCTGCGCCCAAGGGTGCCCGTCGGGCACCAGCGCACAAATCCGTGATTCGCTCAGTGCCTGCAGATGCAAGCCCTTGCGCGGCTCGACTTCAGTCAGCACCGCCACGTCGGCATGTTCGGACAGCAGCGCCGCCAGGGTTTCCTGGGCGTTGCCCAGGCGCAGGTTCACCGTGATCCCCGGATAGCGCGCGCGCAGGCTGGCGAGCATCGGCATGACCATGTGCGGACCGTCCGCCGCCACCTCCAGACGCCCGGTCAGCAATTGCCGGTTGGCTTCGAGCATCGCCTGCGCCTCCTCGGCCAGGCCGAACATTGCCCGGGTGATCGCCGCCAGCTTGGTGCCCTCCTCCGTCAGTTCCACGCGTCGGGCGGTGCGGCGCAACAGGGTGATCTGGTAGTGCTCTTCCAGCGCCTTGATGTGCCCGGTGACCGCCGGCTGGCTGATGAATAACCGCGCCGCCGCCCGGGTAAAACTGCCTTCCCGGGCCACGGCATCGAAGGCGCGGAGCTGAAACAGGTTCATGAATAACCCTCACTGATGGCTGGCATAACAACAAACAATTTGATTGATAGCACGGCAAATTGCAATTTAAGCCCCGTAGCTTCATCCCATCGATTGCGAGGACACGAAAATGAGTGCTGCCGAACCCATCCTGCTCACCCCCGGCCCGTTGACCACTTCGGCCCGCACCCGTCAGGCGATGATGATCGACTGGGGCTCATGGGATGAGCGCTTCAATCAATTGACCGCCAGCCTCTGCGAGCAATTGCTGGCGATCGTCAACGGCGCCGCCACTCACCACTGCGTGCCCTTGCAAGGCAGTGGCACCTTCGCCGTCGAGGCCGCGATCGGCACCCTGGTGCCTCGCGATGGCAAGGTTCTGGTACTGATCAACGGCGCCTACGGCAAACGCCTGGCGAAAATCTGCGAAGTGCTGGGCCGTTCCTTCAGCACCTTCGAAACCGCCGAAGACGAACCCACCACCGCTGCCGACGTCGACCGCCTGCTGCGCGCCGACAACGGCATCACCCACGTTGCCCTGATTCACTGCGAAACCAGCACCGGCATCCTCAATCCGCTGCCGGAGATCGCCCAGGTCGTCGCACAACACGGCAAGCGCCTGATCATCGACGCCATGAGCTCCTTCGGTGCCCTGCCGGTGGACGCGCAACAAGTGCCGTTCGACGCCCTGATCGCCGCCTCGGGCAAATGCCTGGAGGGTGTGCCTGGCATGGGCTTCGTTTTCGCTCGCAAGGAGTCCCTGGCCAGCGCCGCCGGCAACTCGCATTCGCTGGCGATGGACCTGCAGGACCAGCACGCCTACATGGCCAAGACCGGCCAGTGGCGCTTCACCCCGCCGACCCACGTGGTCGCGGCGCTGCACGAAGCCCTGCTGCAATACAACGAAGAAGGCGGCTTGCCGGCCCGGCACGAACGCTACGCCGCCAACTGCCAGGCACTCATGGAAGAGATGGGCAAACTGGGGTTGCGCAGCTTCCTGCCGGCGGCCATTCAGGCGCCCATCATCGCCACCTTCCACGCCCCGAAAGATCCTCGCTACCAGTTCAAGGAGTTCTACGAGCGGGTCAAGGCCAAGGGTTACATCCTCTACCCCGGCAAACTGACCCAGGTCGAAACCTTCCGCGTCGGCTGCATCGGACATGTGCAACCGGCCGAGATGCGCGAAGCCGTGGCCGCGATTGGCGAGGTGTTGCGCGAGATGGAAGTGCTGGAGATCTAACCCACACCGCATTCCCCTGTGGGAGCGGGCTTGCCCGCGATTGCGGTCTGACATTCACCACTGATGTCGACTGACAGGGCCCCATCGCGGGCAAGCCCGCTCCCACAGGTAACGCGAACTACCGAATAGCTCATTCTCACAGGAATCCAAACACCATGAACTACTCCAACCCAGGCAAACTCCAGGCCGCCATCCTCGACTGGGCCGGCACCGTGGTCGACTTCGGCTCCTTCGCCCCGACGCAGATTTTTGTCGAGGCCTTCGCCGAGTTCGACGTCCAGGTTTCCATCGAAGAAGCCCGCGGCCCGATGGGTATGGGCAAGTGGGACCACATCCGCACCCTGTGCGATCTGCCGGAAGTTGCCGAGCGTTATCGCAAAGTCTTCGGCCGCACGCCGACCGACGACGACGTCACCGCGATTTACCAGCGCTTCATGCCGCTGCAGATCGAGAAAATCGCCGAACACTCGGCGCTGATTCCGGGCGCTCTGGAGACCATCGCCAACCTGCGCGAGCAAGGGATCAAGATCGGCTCCTGCTCCGGTTATCCGAAACAGGTCATGGACAAGGTGGTCGAACTGGCTGCCACCAACGGCTATGTGGCCGATCACGTGGTCGCCACCGACGAAGTCCCGAATGGCCGTCCATGGCCGGCCCAGGCGCTGGCCAACGTCATCGCCCTGGGCATCGACGATGTCGCCGCGTGCGTGAAGATCGATGACACCGTGCCTGGCATTCTCGAAGGTCGCCGCGCCGGCATGTGGACCGTGGCGCTGATCTGCTCGGGCAACGCCCTGGGTCTGGATTACGAAGGTTATCGCGCTCTGGGCAGCGACCAACTGGACAGTGAGCGCAAGCGCATCCATGGGATGTTCGAAAGTTCGCGCCCGCACTACATGATCGACACCATCACCGATCTGCCGCAGGTCATCGCCGACATCAACAAGCGTCTGGCCAACGGCGAAATGCCGCAATCGAGCTAAAAACCGCCCTCCTGTAGGAGCGAGCTTGCTCGCGATGGTCGCCAACGATGACGCATAGCCACTGGGTAACCGCGACAGACTTGAGACCATCGCGAGCAAGCTCGCTCCTACAGGTTTTTTCTGCGTATTACCTGATCCAGAGCAACGAGCGACCGATCACCTCAGGCAAACCCGGTGAAACAGGATTACAGTTAAGGCACACCGTCGGACAAGAGCGGTGGCTTTAAACCGGACCTCTGAGGAACACCGAATGCCGTGGAAAAACTCCGAGTCGCGCTACAGCACCGTATCGATCACGCTGCATTGGTTGATGCTGGTCCTGCTGGCGCTGGTTTATGCCTGTATCGAGTTTCGCGGGCTCTTTCCCAAGGGCAGTGGCGGACGCACGCTGATCGTCGAATCACACTTCATGCTCGGCCTGACCGTATTCGTCCTGGTCTGGCTGCGATTGTTCGCACGCAGTCTCGGCCCGGCGCCGCAGGTCTTCCCCGCCTCGCCGCCGTGGCAAACGACGCTGGCCAGGCTGATGCACTGGGCGCTGTACATTTTCATGATCGTCACGCCGATTCTCGGCTGGCTGGTCACCAGCGCCAAAGGCAACCAGGTGATGTTCTACGGTTTCGACCTGCCGATGCCCATTGCGGAAAACAAGGAGCTGGGCAAACAACTCCAGGACTGGCACGAGCTTGGCGGCACTATCGGCTATTGGTTGATCGGCCTGCATGCCGTGGCCGCGCTGTATCACCACTATGTGGTGGGCGATAACACCTTGCTGCGGATGACGCCCAAAGGCGGAACCCGCGATAGCTGAACTTGACGGCAACCCGAGATGTGGGAGCGAGCTTGCTCGCGATGGCGGTGTGTCAGTCGACAAATGTGCTGAAGGCAATGCCCTCATCGCGAGCAAGCTCGCTCCCACATTGATTTGCGGTGCGTTTCAGGCTTGTGAATCAAACCCTCGCCGCCCCTGCAAGCCGCCGGTGTGGATGAAGATCAGTCGCGTACCTTGGGCGAATCGGCCCGCTTCGACTTGCTGCTTGAGTGCCAGCAGTGCCTTGCCGGTGTACAGCGGTTCGAAGGGAATGCCGCTGGCCTGCCCGGTCTTTTCGATGAACTCAAGCAGCAGCGGATCGACCTTGGCGAAGCCACCGCGACTGGCCTCAAACAGTTCATACACCGGATCTGACACGCCCGCTTGCCCCACGATCATCTCGACCTGCAGCGCCACGCCATGATCTTCAGGCACCGCCAACGCCCCGAAAACCGGATGATCACCAGCTTCTGCCAGTACCAGCCCCGCGAGGGTCGTGCCGGTTCCGCAGGCCACCCACCAACCGTCGTAATCACTCCAGCCTAATCCAGCCAGTTGCGCACAAACCTGCGCCCGCAACTGCATGCACCCTCGTGCGCCGGGTAATCCGCCGCCACCTTCAGGCACCGGATGCAATGTCGGATACTGCGTTTGCCATGGCTGCCAAAAACCGGCCTCGTGTCGCGCCCGATAGCCGCCGTAACCCAGCCAGTGCAACTGCATGCCAAATGCCTGCAAATCCCTCACGGTCGGTGTTTCCTGAGGATGCCCGCGCAACAAGCCGACGGTGGAAAAGCCGAAACGCTGGCCCGCCGCCGCCAACGCGTGGAGGTGGTTGGAGTGCGCGCCACCGAGACTGATGATGCCTTCGGCCCCCGCGTGGTCGGCGGCCTTCAGGTGTTCGATGAGCTTGAACCATTTGTTGCCGCTGATCAGCGGATCGATCTGGTCCAGACGCAGGATCGCCACCTCGATGCCGGCGTGGGTGAGCCAGTCGAGATCAAGGCGTTCGAGGGGGGCCTGGGGTAGCCAGGTATCGGGAGGGAGAAGCATTGACGCCTGATCCGAGTAGGGAACAGGCATCTTAACAGCCTTGAGGACGCCTTCGCGGGCAAGTCGAATCGTCGCACCGCCGCTCCCACAGTGGATTTGTGTCGCTCACAAAACTCATGAACAACGCAATAACTGTGGGAGCGAGCTTGCTCGCGATGGCCATTGGCACGCTGAACCTGCTATTACAACTCCGCCGCCAGACGCGACCCCTGATTGATCGCCCGCTTGGCATCCAGCTCTGCCGCGACGTCCGCGCCACCGATCAGGTGCACGCTCTGCCCCGCCTCCACCAGGCTTTCATGCAATTCACGCAGCGGGTCCTGCCCGGCGCAAATCACGATGTTGTCCACTGGCAGCACCTGCGGCTCGCCGGTTTCGCCGATGCGGATATGCAGGCCTTGGTCGTCGATCTTCAGGTATTCAACGCTGTTGAGCATCTGTACCTGTTTGTTCTTCAGACCCGTGCGATGGATCCAGCCGGTGGTCTTGCCCAGGCCGTCGCCGACCTTGGACTTCTTGCGTTGCAGCAGGAACACCTCGCGAGCCGGCGCATGGGGCGCGGCCTTGATACCAGCGACACCACCGCGTGCCTCAAGGTGCGTATCGATGCCCCACTCCTTCCAGAACGCGGCGCGGTCCTGACTGGTAGCGACACCTTCATGAACGAGGAACTCGGAGACGTCGAAGCCAATACCGCCAGCACCAATCACCGCAACACGCTTGCCGACCGGTTTGCGCTCCAGGATCACATCCAGGTAGCTCAGCACCTTGGCGTTTTCCACGCCAGGAATCGCCGGCACGCGCGGCGCAATGCCGGTGGCCAGGATGATCTCGTCGTAGCCGCCCTCGACCAGCTGTGCCACGTCGACGCGGGTGTTCAGGCACACCTCGACGTTGGTGGTCTGCAGCTTGCGGTTGAAGTAGCGAATGGTCTCAAAGAACTCTTCCTTGCCCGGAACGCGCTTGGCGATGTTGAACTGACCGCCGATTTCGCTGGCCGAATCGAACAGCGTCACCTGATGGCCACGCTCAGCCGCCACGGTCGCGGCGGACAAACCGGCAGGCCCGGCACCGACCACGGCGATTTTCTTCAGTTGCTGCACGGGCAGGTAATTGAGTTCGGTTTCGTGGCAGGCACGCGGGTTGACCAGGCAACTGGTCAGCTTGCCGCCGAAGGTGTGATCGAGGCAGGCCTGGTTGCAGCCGATGCAGGTGTTGATTTCATCGGCGCGACCTTCAGCGGCCTTGTTGACGAAATCCGGGTCGGCGAGGAATGGCCGCGCCATGGACACCATGTCGGCATCGCCCTCGGCGAGAATCTGCTCGGCGACTTCCGGCGTGTTGATGCGATTGGTGGTGATCAGCGGAATATTCACCGAACCCCGCAGCTTGGCCGTGACCTTGCTGAACGCCGCACGCGGCACTTTGGTGGCGATGGTCGGGATCCGCGCTTCGTGCCAGCCGATACCGGTGTTGATGATGGTCGCGCCGGCCTGCTCGATGGCCTTGGCCAGTTGAACGATCTCTTCCCAGGTGCTGCCGCCTTCGACCAGGTCGAGCATCGACAGCCGGAAAATGATGATGAAATTCGGGCCGACCGCTTCACGCACGCGGCGAACGATTTCCACCGGCAGGCGCATGCGGTTTTCATAGCTGCCACCCCAGCGGTCGGTACGGTGGTTGGTGTGGGCGGCGAGGAACTGGTTAATGAAATAACCTTCGGAGCCCATGATTTCCACACCGTCGTACTCGGCGGTTTGCGCCAGTACCGAGCAGGTGACGAAATCGCTGATCTGCTTCTCGATGCCTTCCTCGTCCAACTCCTTGGGCTTGAACGGGTTGATCGGCGCTTGAATGGCGCTGGGTGCAACCTGTTTCGGGCTGTAGGCATAACGGCCGGCGTGGAGGATCTGCATGCAGATTTTACCGCCTGCATCATGAACGGCACGGGTGACGATACGGTGCTTGAGCGCCTCTTCTTCGGTCGTCAGCTTGGCCGCACCGGAATACACGCCACCTTCATCGTTCGGGCCGATACCGCCGGTAACCATCAGGCCGACACCGCCACGGGCACGTTCGGCAAAGTACGCCGCCATGCGTTCGAAACCACCCGGTTTCTCCTCAAGGCCCGTGTGCATCGAACCCATCAGGGTGCGATTGCGCAGCGTGGTGAAACCCAGGTCCAGCGGAGCCAACAGGTGCGGGTATTGAGCGGCGGTCATCGGTAACTCCACATCGATCGATCACGGAAAGTGCAGGAGCTCTGTGGCCCCCGTCAGTCATGTTCGACAGACTAAGAGTCGCGACGCCGTCGCTCAATGACCGTAACTGACAACTTAATGATCGAAATGTGCAGCAACAGGGGGTGACCGGGAGTGGCCACCCCTCATAAGGTCAATTACCCGTAAATACCGGCTTGCGTTTTTCGAAAAAGGCGCGAGCACCTTCAGCCTGATCCTTGCTCGCCGCGCAGTGCAGGAAAGCCTTGCGCTCTTCACGCAGTCCTTCGTCCAGCGTCCTCTCGTCGGCGCCTACGATACAGCGCAGCACACCGTCCACGGCCAGCGGTGCCTTCTCAGCCAGTTCCTGCGCCAGCGCCATCGCTGCTGCCTTGAGTTCGGCGACTGGATGAACGGAACGCACCAGCCCCATGCGCAAGGCCTCGTGACCGTCAATCCTGCGGGCACGCAACACCATATCGAGCGCGTTGTCACGACCAATGCAGCGAGTCAGGCGCACCGAACCGCCCCATGCCGGCACGGTTCCCAGATCCATCTCGGGCAGACCTATCTGAGTGCCAGTATCGGCGGCGAGACGGAAATGGCAGGCCAGGGGCAATTCGAGCCCGCCGCCCAGGCAGTAGCCGAACAGGGTGGCAACCGACGGCTTGCCCAGGGACTCGATGCGCGCCAGAACGCGTAGGCGCTGGTCGAGCACGGTGTCCCAACCACCGCGGGCTGGAACCTCGCGCATCGCCTCCTTGAGGTCCATGCCAACGGAGAAATTGGCCTCGCCTTCACCCGTGAAAAGCAGGGCACGTACACTTGAATCGGTGGCGGCCTCTTCAACCGCCGCTTCCAGAGCGTCGATACAGGCGAAGCTCATCCGGTTTATCGGTGCATCATTGATGCTGATGGACATAACGGCGCCGTGACGCGTGATCAACAAGGGTTTTTCGTTGGACATGATGGGTGATTCCTTTTTGTAAGGGGCGCGTACGGCGATCGCAAAGTTGTCGGCCGTCAAAAAATGCGCAAATGTTTTCGTCGCAGCGAAGCGTGTCAGGCCACTTCAGGAGGCTGTTCCGGTTCCGGGAAAATATGACCGCCTTCCATGGCCCATGAAGCGGGAATGTCGACCACTGCCACCACCACAGCATTCGCATCGGCCCCGGTGACTGCCATGTAAACGTCGGTGATTGCGCGCAGGATGGCGTGGCGCGTCGCTTGTGGTCGTCCTGCACGTATCTGGCCGCGAATTATCGCGGGGGTCGCGACTTGGCCGGCGGTGAATGCGCTTCCCGCTTCAAGCTCCTTGAACAGCACGTGCACATAGCTGGCCGGCGCACCCGTCTCCCTGGTGTGAATGGATGTGATGGACTCAGCCAGCGATTGGCGTTGACGCTCGCTGAGCGTTCCTTTGACGGTCTGGCATTCATAGAGGGGCATGGAAAACTCCTTTGAAGACGTTATGCAACAGTCAGGTACACAGGGCTTCAGCCCTTCAACTTGATGATCAGTTCGATCAGCTTGTTGGGCTTGAGCGGTCCTTTGTCGTAGGGCGGCAGCATCATCCTGGTGGCCGCGAAGAAGCCCTGACGATAGACGGGGCGCATTTTGGAAAAGGTCTGAAAGCCTTCGTAACCGTGGTAATGGCCCATACCGCTGGCGCCGACGCCGCCGAAGGGCATGTCGTGCTGAGACACGTGCAGCAGCGCGGTGTTGATGCATACGCCGCCCGACATGATGTGGGTCACGTAGTAGTCCTGCAGGGCGCGGTCCCTGGTGAAGGGATACAGCGCCAGGGGCCTGTCGTGCTTGTTGGCATAACCAGCCACTTCTTCGCGAGTGGTATAGGTCTTGACCGGCAGCAGCGGGCCGAAGATCTCGCGCTGCATGATGACCATGTCGTCGCTGACGTTGAATACCAGGGTCAGCGGGAACTTGCGCAGGGTCTTGTCCGGCGTCTGGTCGGGGAAAAGATTGACCACGCGCGCGCCCTTGGCCACAGCGTCATCCAGCGTGGCCTGCATGCGGTCATAGGCGCGCTGGTCGATCATGGACGTGTAATCGGCATGATTGATATCGGGGTAGCGCTCGGCTATTACCCGCTGGGCTTCGCGTTCGAAGTCCGCCTCGGAGCCGGCGGGAATGAAGACATAGTCGACGTTGGTGCAGATCTGGCCCGCGTTGAAGGCCTTGCTCCACATGATGCGATCGACGGCCAGGGTCATCGGGAAATCCGGCGCGACCACGGCGGGTGATTTTCCGCCCAACTCCAGCGTCACCGGGGTCAGGTTGCGCGCAGCATTCGCCATCACGGCGCGGCCGGTCTGACCCGAACCCGTGAAGAAGAGATGGTCGAAGGAGATCGAGGAAAACGCCGGGCCCACCGAGCCATTGGCGCCGCTGTCTTCGAAGAACTGAAGCTGTTGCGGCGGGAAGTATTTCGGTGTGATGGACATCAGAAGACGCGTCAGATTGTTCGAGTTTTCCGACATCTTGACCATCGCCCGGTTGCCGGCGGCGAAGATGGCGGTGAGTGGCCCGAACGACAGCAGCAGCGGAAAGTTCCAGGGTACGATCACGCCGACCACGCCCAGCGGCTGGGGAATGACACGGTTGCTGGAGGTGGGGTAGACCATCAGATCGATGTGACGCTTCTGCGGTTTCATCCACTTCTTCAGGTGCTTGATGGTGGACTTGATATCTCCCAGCACGACGAAAAACTCGGCGAACAGCGTCTCGAAGGTGGAGCGGTTGCCGTAATCCTGGTTGATCGCTTCGATCAGTGCCTGGCGGTTGTCTTTCAGCATCCGCGCCAACTTCTTGAGGTCTTCCACGCGCTGGGCATAGCTGCGCTCGGGCGTGGCGAGGTAGGCGGCGCGTTGGTGCTCGAAGCAGGATTGCATGGCGGGGGGAACGATGGGCTGGGCAATATTCAGGGCACTCATGCCGAGTTCCTTGTGTAGTGATTGAAAGGCGGCAAATGGGTTTGGCTACGCTTGTCGCGCAGCCGCCCCCCTTCTATTGCAAAGGATTCAATGCATCCGGTGTGGCGCTCACGCGTCCTTGAAGTTCGGCGCTCGTTTTTCCAGGAAGGCTGCAGCGCCTTCCTTGAAGTCTTCTGCACCGGTCAACCGGGCGACTTCACTTAGCAGTGTTGCAAGCGCCGCCTCGGGGCCTTTTTCACGGGCCAGGCGCACCGACGCAAGCGCTGCTTTAACCCCGGACGGTGAGTTCTGCGCAATCAGCCGTGCGAATTCGAAAGCGCGCGTCATCAGCTGGCTCTGCGGTACGACTTCTTGCACCAGCCCCATCCGGCAAGCGGACTGAGCATCGAACTCTTCTGCTGTCAGGATGTAGCGAAGCGCGTTACCGAGACCGATTTTTGCCGGCAAGAACACTGTGGCCCCCCCGAACGGGAACAACCCGACTGCCACCTCGCGTTGAATGAACGTGACATCTTGCGCGGCGATAACAATGTCCGCCGCTGCCGCCAGCTCCACCCCCAGGTTCATGCACTTGCCCTGAATGGCGAGTACCACCGGTTTGCTCCGACGGCGAACGGCCGGGTCTATTTCGAGCATATCCACCAACGATGGATCGCCGATACGCAACTCTCCCCGCGCGGCGAGAGGCGCAGTGCTGACGATGTCCATGCCCGAAGTGAAGACCAGGCCATTGGCATGCAACACCGCACAACGCAGGCTTGGATCGTCTTCGTAGATCGCCATGGCCTTGGCCAGGCCGATGAACATGTCGCGGTCGAAGGCATTCATCTTGCGCGGACGGTCCAGGCAGATCGACAGCACATTACCGTGGCGTGTGATAACCACCCGATCTTCAAGACGGTCGCCGGACGCGACATGGGTTTCGCGTTTTTCGCGCTCGCGCAGTACCAGGATCCGCCGCAGGATTTTCCCTGCCGGGTTCTTCGGAATGGCGTCGATGAACTCGATGTCGCGCAGTTTCTTGTAGGGGGTTACACGCTGTGCGACGAAGTCGATCAGTTCGGCTTCGGTCACAGGTGAGCGCAGCACAACGAAGGCTTTGGGCACCTCACCGGATTCGGTGTCAGGGCTGGGCACGACGCCGGCATCGGCCACCGCAGGGTGCATCAACAACACACTTTCGAGTTCGACCGGGCTGATCTGGAAGCCCTTGAACTTGATGAACTCTTTGGCGCGGTCGATGATTCGCAGATTGCCGTGCTCATCGATCCGGCCTACATCTCCGGTTCGGAGCCAGCCCTGCGCATCGATCGTTTCGGCGGTTGCCGCCGGATTGTTGAAGTAGCCGAGCATCACGTTGGGACCGCGTATCAGCAGCTCGCCATCGGCACCTGGCGCCACGTCCTGGCTGCCGCCGATTTCCACGACCCGCACCTCAATGCCATGCATTACCCGGCCGACCGAACCTTCGGCCTCTTTCGGCATGCCTGGCTCGGAAACAGCGCCGGTGGTGGTGGATTCGGTAAGGCCCCAGCCGTTGAGCACCGGTACTTTCAATCGATCGGCGGCGCTCTTCAGCAGGTCGGCACTGATGGGTGAGGCACCGGAGATGGCCAGGCGCAGGCTCGACAGGTCGAAGTGATCGACCAAAGGATGCTTGGCAAACTGCAACACAACGGGAGCAACGACCGGAGCGACAGTGATTTTGTAGTCCTGAATCACGCGCAAAGTCACTTCCAGGTCGAGAGCTGGCAATACGATCAAGCGCGCGCCCTGAGAAAGCGCCGAGCCTATGAAGCTGGTCTGTCCATAGATATGGAAGAACGGCAGCGCCGCCAGGATGGTGTCGGACCGGCGGAAAACCTGGGCGGCGGTCACCTGCTCGGTCGCCGCAACGTAGTTGCGATTGCTGAGCATCACCGCCTTGGGGAAGCCGCTGGTGCCACTGGAAAACATCAGGGCCAACAGGTCCTTTTGCAGATCACGGCAGCGCTCTTCGGCCAGAGGCTTGCCCACCAGCAACGAGGCAAACGGCGTGAGGCCCGCGGACTCACCCAGCACGAAAATTTCTTTGAGCTGCAATGTGGACAGGGTGTCACGTAGCCTTTCGAAGACTTGCGGGGTGACGATCACACGCGTGGCCCCCACCAGCTTGAGGAGTTCTCGCACGTCCTCTGGTGAGGACATGGGATTGAGTGTGGAGTACACGCCGCCGGCGAAGGCTATACCGTACAGAGCCACCGGGAACCAGACGCTGTTCGGCGCGATGATGGCGGTGACCTCCCCAGGCTCCAGACCGCGCTCTATCAGATTGCCGGCCAGTACACGCACATGCCGGGACAGTTCGGCATAGGTCAGTTGCTCACCGCTCAGCCCGTCGATCAGCGCCGGGTTGTCTGCGTAGCGTTGGATTCGCTCCAGGAATAGCCCGGCGAAGGACCCGACTGGCACTTCCAATGGCCTTTGCAACAGAAATGAATTCATGTTTTTACCCCGCTCGTGGTATTGGTCATGGCGTGTTCCGAGACGCATGAGTGCGCCTCGGATCATCGATCTCGTGAACAACAGTACGAGCGGGGTCGTGAGCTCGACAAACGACATTGGTTTTACTTGGATGACAAAATGTCACGCGAAAAGAAGATCCTCATCCCTGCGGAAAGCGTGCGACAACTGCCCGCGCTCAATGCTTTTGAAGCGGCTGCGCGGCTGGGCTCCTTTCAAGAGGCCGCGACGTTCCTGCACCTGACGCCTTCGGCAATCAGTCACCAGGTACGAAGGCTGGAAGGCGTATTGGGTGTGGCGCTTTTTGTTCGACGCAATCGGCAAATCGAATTGACCGAAAGCGGTCGCAAGCTGCAGCTGCACGTCAGCCGGGGGCTGGCCGAGATCTCTATCGGGCTTCAGGCGGTCAAGCAAGCCAGTGACACCAGCCCTTTACGCATCAGTGTGGCGCCCAGTTTCGCGGCGACCTACCTGAGTGCGGGCATGGCGCAGTTCGAGCATGAGAACCCGGATATCACCGTGCATATGGAATTTTCATCCAGAGTGGCCGATCTGGAAGCCCGCGAGCTGGACATCGCCATTCGCCACACCACGCAAACCCGATTCAACGTATTTTCGGAAAAGCTGGCGGATGTATCCGGTGCGCCTGTCTGTGCACCGCAAATAGCGGCAAGACTTGTTGCCGGGGAGCGTATCGAGAGTATCCCTCGCATTACGCTAGCCCAGGCACCTGGCGTCTGGACGCTTTGGAATCAAGCCGCCGGACGCATGGATATCCCGCCACAGCGTGAGCTGCTTTTTGAAAGCCTGAGTGATGGCCTGCAGGCGGCCATTGACGGTCACGGATTGATGATGGCTCCGCTGGGGCTTATCGAAAAGCACCTGAAGAATGGCCAATTGGTCCTGCCTTTCAAGGAGAAGCTGGAGCGAGTGTCGGCTTACCGCTTGCTGTGTCTCAATGGCAATGAGATGTCTCCCAAAGTCTTGCGGCTGCGGCGCTGGCTGAAGGCTGTGATTCGCAACAGCGGCCATTTCGCCGACGGTCTCGATGTCGCCAGCCATCAGGTCCCGCGCGAAGATCGATAACCTTTCATTCGAACAACTGACGGCGCCTGGCTCCCGGCGACATGGAAAACCAGCGCTGGCAAGCGCGATTGAACACGCTCTGTTCGCTATAGCCGAGCAGACCGGCAACCTGGGACATCGGCATGTGCCGCTCCGCCAGATAGTGATCGGCACGGTCACGCCGCAGGCTCTCGACCATTTCATCGAAGCTTCGCCCCTGCTCGGCCAGCCTTCGCTGCAACATACGCACGTGCATGCCCAGTTGCTCGGCAATCAATGGCAAACGGCAACGCTGTATCGGCATCATGCGCAACACCAGGCGCTCGACCTGACTGACAACATCCGACGTCGCTTGCAAGTCGAACTGCTGGAAATACTGCTCCAGTGCGCGATGCAGGTAGGGAGCCTGCTGTTCAATCCGCTGATTGAGTTGTTCGTCACGAAGTACCAGGGCGTTGCAGGATTGACCGGTGCACACCGCGGTTTTGAAATAGCGCCGGTACCGTGCTTGAGCCACTGAGTGATTGGCGGAAAACAGAACCGCCTGGGCAACGAATTTGTCGCCATACAGTAACTTCATACCGTTATGCGCCACCCCCATTGCCAACTCCACCATTTGCCGTCGCGGGGTCGGTCCGGACAGGCGGATGTCGATCAACAGGCGCGGCGCGTGGTTCTCGCTGAGGTCCAGATCAAGCTGGATGCCCGGGCTGTGGTAGCCGATAAAACGGATGATTTGCTCCAACGCCTCCCCTGCCGTTGCGCACGTTCGAGCGATGACCGCAATCGGCCCCAAGACATGCAAGTCCTGGTACTCGGCCATGCGCAGGCCAAAATCAGGGCAATCGAGCTCTCGTGCGGCAAACTCCAGCAACCCTACCAGCGAACGCAACGGTACCCGTGCTTCCTCGTCCATCAGCACGTCCGGATGGATGCGGAAGCGCTCGAGCATGAGGTCGGCTTGCCCGCCAAGCTGGCTTGCCACCTCACGGAATCCGGTCAACGAGCTTGTTCTGATCAATGTAGTCATGTCGTCAAAGATCAAATAATTGGCATGAGAGGTCAATAATTTTCTAACGCCTTCAGCCAACAATCGGTCCCAGGTACCTTTGTTGCTTCCTGGTGAAGCAGCCCCTGTTCGCTCGCTCGGGATCATTGTGTGATGGAATTCGACTACGTAATCATTGGTGCCGGTTCAGCCGGCTGTGTCCTGGCCAACCGCTTGAGTGCAAATCCCGATATCACGGTATGTTTGCTGGAGGCCGGTCCGGAAGACCGCTCGCCATTGATCCATGCCCCGGTGGGCGTCGCGGCGATCCTGCCGAGCCGACACGTCAATTGGGCATTTCACACAGTACCGCAGCCCGGCTTGAACGGACGTCGCGGCTACCAGCCACGCGGCAAGGTACTGGGCGGAAGCAGTTCGATCAACGGCATGGTGTATATCCGTGGCCACCATAGTGACTTCGACGATTGGCAGGCGCTGGGCAATCCCGGCTGGTCGTTCGCCGAGGTACTGCCGTACTTTCGCAAGAGTGAAATGAGTCACCGCGGCGCATGCGACTACCACGGGGCGCAAGGCGAACTCTATGTCGGCAGGAACCCGATGCATCCCGTCACGCAAGCTTTCATCGAGGCGGGGCAGATGGCCGGACACCGCCACAATCCCGACTTCAATGGCGTCGACCAGGAAGGCGTTGGCCAGTTCGATGTGACGATCCGCGACGGTCGGCGCTGGAGCACGGCCACCGCGTTCCTCAAACCGGTTCGACACATCCGCAAGAACCTCACGGTGCTGACGTCGGCCGCTGCCGAACGCATTGTGCTCGAAGGCAAAAAAGCCGTCGGTGTCGAGCTGCGCCTCAAGGGCAATCGCCAGACCATCAAAGCACGCCGGGAAGTCCTGCTCAGTGCCGGTTGTTTCGGCAGCCCACAATTGCTGATGCTCTCGGGGATTGGCCCGCAAGAGGAACTCAAGCCCCAAGGCATCACGGTGCAGCACGAACTGCCCGGTGTCGGGCAAAACCTGCAGGACCATCCGGATGTCGTGCTCAGCTACAGGAGCCAGGATACGTCATTGATGGGTGTCTCACTGCGCGGCAGTGTGAAAATGGGCAAGGCCTTGATCGACTATGCCCGTCATCGGCGCGGCCCTTTTGTGAGCAACTTCGCCGAAGGTGGCGGCTTCCTGAAAACCGATGCCAAACTTGCACGCCCGGATATCCAGCTACATTCGGTGATCGCGATGATCGACGACCACAACCGCAAGCTGCACTGGGGTCACGGCTTCAGTTGCCACGTCTGCGTGTTACGGCCCAAGAGCACCGGCAGCGTCGGCTTGCAATCAAACGACCCGAGCGCCCCACCGCGCATCGACCCGAACATTCTCGGGCATGACGAAGATGTCGAGACCCTGCTCACGGGCTACCGCATGACCCGGAACATCATTCAACAAGCGCCGATGGCGCGTTATGGCTTGAAGGATATGTTCAGCGAGGGCTTGTATGGCGATGAACAGCTGATCGAACTGTTGCGTCAGCGTACCGACACCATTTATCACCCGGTCGGTACCTGCAAGATGGGCAACGACGAGCATGCGGTGGTGGACAGCCAATTGCGCGTGCATGGCATCGAGGGGCTGCGGGTGGTGGATGCCTCGATCATGCCGACGCTGGTGGGTGGCAACACCAACGCCGCTTCAATCATGATCGCCGAACGCGCGGCGCACTGGGTGTCCACGAGTGGGTGATCCTGCTGTCGAATCGACCTTCGGCGTTGCTGCGGGAGGTCAGCGGTTTCGGTACACACTTTCCGAACAGCGCGCAGTGGTTTGAGGTGATTTGTTCCTGATCAGCTAAGGTAACTTGGTCAACCACCCATTTGGGCAGATCATCCATGAACGCCTACTTCACCCTGTTCTTCGGCATGTTCACTACCCTGCTGGCAATCATCAATCCACTGGAAGCCATCCCGGTGTTCCTGGGTCTGTTGCAAGGTAAAGATGCCGCCGAACAGCGTCGGGTGGCGCGCAAGGCCTGCCTTTACGCGCTGCTGTTGATGTTTTTCTTTTTGATCTTCGGCAACCTGCTGCTGCGTTTGTTTGAAGTTCCGCTGAGTATGATTCGGGTGGTCGGCGGGGTGATCCTGATGCGGATCGGGTTCGAGCTTTTTGCGCCCTCCCCCGACAGCAGCCTGATTCCAAGCGGTGGCAAAGGCGACGAGGACGTATCTTTCATCCCCATGGCCATGCCGATCATGTTCGGTCCCGGGGCCATTGCCACGGTGATTGGCCTGACCAGCACCATCAAGGACTCCGACCGCGCGGTACTGTCCTTCGCCGTCGTGGCGCTGGCGATCTGCGCCACCATGCTGGTCACTTACCTCTCTTTGGCCTACGCCAACAACATCCTCAAGAAGATTGGCCCGCAAGGCATCGATGCCGCGACCCGAATCGTCGGCTTCTTCGTTTCGGCGATGGGCGTGGGGCTGATCTTTCACGGGACGGTGGAGTTTCTGCAGTCGTATGGGGTGCTACTCAACGGTGTAGCGAAGTAGGACTGCAAAGCTCTCATGCAAAAAAACGGGCGCCTGTTTGGGCGCCCTTTTTTATGGCAGCTCACCAGCCACGGCGTCAATCGTGTCCGTTATGACCGTTCTGCTTCATGGCTTTGAGGATTCCGTCCAGGTTGTAGGTTTCAGGTGCCTGCATGGGCGGGAAGTCCTTGTACGACATCAGCTCCTTCTCCCAGAGCAATTGTCCGATCGGCAGCATGTTCCAGTTGTAGATATAGGCGTTACCCGGTGAGCCCAAGGCACCGCCATAGCCCGTGATGGACTTCGCATCGGCACCGACCGTTGTTTCAAAAGGGTCGCGCTTGAGGTTGAGCAGTTGGGTCCAGTGGAAAGTGGTCGCGCCATACAACCCGCCCGTCGCGGTATCCGGCACCATGGTGTAGTACATCTTCCAGTTCTTGTAGCGCACCGCCGAAGGTTGCGAGCCGGTGTAGTAGAAGAAGGTGTCGCGCGCCGACTTGTCGGACTTGCCGGTCAGGTAGTCGGTCTGATCCACACCATCGAGCTTGGTCTTGACGATGCCGGGGTAATTGCCCGCCATGATCTGCTCGTTCAGCTCAGTGCCCTTCTTGCCGCCAGCGATACTGACCAGTGTCGGCACCCAGTCGAGCGAGGCAAAGATGTCGGTCAGGACCGTGCCTGGCTTGATCACCCCGGGCCAGCGGATGACCAGCGGAGCGCGCATGCCACCCTCCCAGGTGGTCAACTTGCCGCCTTTGAACGGGGTTGTACCGCCGTCCGGGAAGGTAATGGTTTCCGCACCGTTGTCGGTGGTGAAGACGACAATGGTGTTGTCCAGTTGGCCCATGTCCTCGAGTTTCTTCAGGACATAACCGATGTTGTCGTCCAGTTGTTTCATGCCTGCTTCGTTGGTGCCCCAGTCTTTTCCGCCGGGCTCGCCGACCATGGCGTCATACTTGGGTGGCAGCACCGTGGTGATGTGCATGCGCGCCGGGTTGTACCAGACGAAGAAGGGCTTGTTGGTCTTCTTCGGATCGTTGCGGTCGAGGAAGTCGATGACCTTGGCAGAGATTTCTTCATCCACGGACTTCGAGCGTTCCAGCGTCAGCGGCCCTTCGTCCTTGCACGTGGTGTTCTTTTGCGTACCGTCGCTGGAGACGCAGGACATGACCGGACGAGGTGGCGTCAGGCAGGTACCTTCCCGCGGATCGATGGCGCCAGGCACGTCCGGCAGCCCGTTGATCGGCGTGGCCTTGCAGGGTGGGGCGATGCCCTGCACCTGCGGCGTCTTGTTGATGTCGACAAAGCTCACGCCCTGCATTGCATCGAGGTGATAGAGGTAACCCCAGAACTCCTGGAAGCCGTGGGAAGTCGGCAGTGCCTCAAAATTGTCACCCAGGTGGTTCTTGCCAAATTCGCCTGTGTTATAGCCTAGATCCAGCAGGAACTTGGACAGCGCAGGTGTGCCAGGACGCAGCCATGACGGGCTGCCGGGCAATTGCGGTGGGATCATGCCGGTTCGCAGCGGGTGCATCCCGGTAAAAAAAGCATTGCGCCCCGCCGTACAACTCTGCTCGGCGTAGTAGGTCATGAATTTCGCGCCTTCCTGGGCGATGCGATCGATATTCGGCGTTTCACCCACCGCCAGGCCCTGGTGATAGATGCTCGGCTGCATCCAGCCGATGTCATCGGCCATGATGAACATGATGTTGGGTTTCTTGTCGGCCGCTTGAGTCACTGTCGACAGGCTGGCGGTACCGGCAAGACTGCTTAACGCCAGTCCCGTCAGTACAAGTTTTCTCAGTTTCATTAACTTGATCCTCTTCCAGTTGATTCACATAACTACCCATCTCGGATACGTCGTGCTCTCATCTCTCAAGGCTCAAAAACTTCAACTGCCCCATCCTTAATGCTGACGGTCATCCGTCACGGGTGCGGCTTCCTTAAATATGTTGAGCTTTGACCGCAATGGTGTTTGGCTCCAGTCATTTGCATACCCAGAATTCAGCCCTACCACTAACCGGATGGTGAGTATAGACGCGCATTTACAAGGAGCCGGCCGCAAAGCCGCCCCTCAAAGGATCACATCATTTCATCGCTTTGCCTGCGCGACATCGCCGCAGAAAATATCGACGCTGCCATCTTCGGGTGATGTACGCACGACGATGGAATATTTTCCGGAAAGCAACTCTGACGTTGCGATCGGCGCATTACGGTAAAAGCTCCAACCATTGGCCCCGGCTTCATTTTTTGTATTGACCTTATCGTTCATTGCATAGGCGACAGGTCCGGGTTGCTGACAGCTGCCTTTGTTGATGAAGGTGTAAATGCGCGGCGGCAGGAGGGTTCCGGTCGGAACGCCAGTGATATAGAAATCAAAATTGGTTTGATTGCCTTCGGCTGTCAGGGTGGCGTTGCCCGTCTGGCCCGCATTGCGGTGGGTGGCCGCCAGAGGCAGATTCATTGAGTGGTTCGAAGCCGTGCTGCAACCGAAAAGACCTGCCATGAGTAGCGCGAGTGGAACGATGCGGGTATTCATAACAACCTCCAAAAGTGGAAGAAGTGCATGGGGGAACATTGGGTATAGCTCATTAATAAATGGGCTGTACCTCAATAAATCCGCATTGGAAAACTTCGCACCTGTCATCCGACGATCAGGCAAAAAAATAGAAGAAACGCTGGCAGTGTCATCTGTCCTTGCTTTCACGCCTCCATGATCTTGACCAACAGACTTTCGCGCTGGCAAACGTCGGCCTCCACTGCCCTCACTTCTTTCATGAACACCTCTACCGCGGGTGGCAGCGAGCGTTCCTTGAGGTAAATGAAGCCGTACCGGGTACGCAGTGCGAGGTCCTGAACGGGTAATGGCACGATTTCACCCGCCGACAATTCGCGCTCGAACGTCGACAGATTCCCCAGCGCCAAGGCGTTGCTGTTCTCGACGAACTTCACGATTTGCATGGGCACATCAATTTCGATGGCCGGTACGAAGTCTCCGGTCAGCGCATCATAGGCACCGGCGCAGCCCAGCGTTGCCGGAAGCAAGTGGGTCGCCAATCGCAAGGGAATGCGCGACGCCACCCAGGGGTAATCGAGTGTTTGTGCCAGCGTCAGGGAACGGTTTTGCGCCAGCAGCGGATGGTCCGGGCGACAGAACAGGCGGCCTTCATGTTCCCCCAACAGCTCGCAGGTGAGTTCTTCCCGGCCTTGCAACGTACTGATTTCAGCGATGCCCAGATCCACCACGCCGGTTGTGACCTGATGCGCCACCTCCCGCCACCCGGCCACATGGGCCGTCACCTTGATTTGCGGATGCCGGGCATGCATCCGCGCGATGCTGGCGTAGCCGCTGATGATACTGGGGTAAGGACCGAAAGCGACTTTCAGTGCGCCGATATCCCCGCCCGCGAGCAAGGCGATGTCACGGCGCAGATCCTGCTCCGCCACCAACAGGCGCTGACTTTTCTCCCGAAGCAAATGACCAAATGCAGTCAATACAACGCCGTCGGTGCGTCGATCGAACAACGTGACCCCGAGTTCGCGCTCCAGCAACTGGATGCTTTTGCTCAGCGCCGGCTGGGAAACACCCAGCGCCTTTGCCGCTCGGCCAAAGTGTGCGTGCTCGATCAATGCCAAAAACTGACGTAGGCGGTTCGGCGTCATTTCATAACCTTTATGTTATCGAAAGCCTTTAAAACGGAATTTTTAGGAATTAACTCAATATGCTATTCATGGTTCGACAGGTCAAGCCGAGAACGCAGAACACTCGCGTTGCCTTGACGCCCTTGGACACTTCATCTGGCGCAGGAACCTTTCATGTACAACAAGACCCTCCATCTGGCACTGGCGATCACACTTGGCGGTGGCATCAGCCCTTGCGTTTTCGCTGCCGATGCAAACGGCGCAGCTTCCGATCCGGCTCCATCGCAAAACGTGCACTTCGACAGCAAGGGCAAGGCGCCTTCGTCCTACACGGTCGACATGCAGAACACTGTGCGCAAGTCACTTCCCTTTGCAGACAAGCGCGACCTTGAAGAAGCGAAAAAAGGCTTCATCGCCGCACCGCCCTACAAGAAGATCATGGCCGACGCCGGGAACGTCGCGTGGAACATGGGGAGCTACAACTTCCTGAATGAAGGCAAGGATTACGACAGCATCAATCCGTCGCTGCAGCGTCAGGCGGTGCTCAATACGGCCTATGGCCTCTATGAAGTCGTTCCGGAAAAGATTTACCAGGTGCGCGGGTTTGACCTGGCCAATATCACATTCATCAAGGGCGACACCGGCTGGATTGTCTTCGATACGCTGCTGTCGAAGGAGACCGCCAGGGCCGCCCTGGACTTCATCAACGAAAAGCTGGGCAAGCGCCCGGTCGTGGCGGTGGTGATCTCCCACTCCCATGCCGATCATTTTGGCGGAATCCGCGGCGTGGTCGACGAGACCGATGTCCGCAGCGGCAAGATCCCGCTGATTGCGCCGCAAGGTTTCATGGAGCATGCCGTGGCTGAAAACGTCTACGCCGGCAACGCCATGAACCGGCGAGCGTTCTTGCAATATGGTTTGCTGTTGCCGCACAGCCCCTATGGTCATGTCGACATGGCCATTGGTAAAAACGCTTCCAGTGGCAACATGGGCCTGATCGAACCTAATCGTTTCATTACCAAAGATTTCGAGACCCTGACCATCGACGGTATCGAAATGGAGTTCCAGAGCACGCCCGGCACTGAAGCGCCCGCAGAGATGAACACCTGGTTCCCACAGTTCAAGGCGTTCTGGGCAGCCGAGAACATCACTGGCACCATCCATAACATCTATACCCTGCGCGGCGCCCTTGTCCGCGACCCGCTGGTCTGGTCGAAGAACATCAACAATGCCCTGTATCGCTACGGTCAAACGGCAGACGTCATGTTCGCCTCCCACAGTTGGCCACGCTGGGGCAATGAGCGGATTCAGGATGTGATGCGCGCGCAACGCGATGCCTATGCCAACCTGAACAACGCCGTGCTGCATGCCGCCAACCAGGGCGTCACCATCAACGAGATTCAAAACGTCTACAAATTGCCCGAAAGCCTGAAAAACAACTGGGCGACCCATAGCTACCACGGCTCGGAAGAACACAACAGTCGCGCCGTGATCAACCGCTACCTGGGTTACTGGGATGCCAATCCGGCGACGCTGATGCCCTTGTCTCCGAAGGATTCGGCACCCTTGTATGTGGAAATGATGGGAGGCGCCGACAAGATCATGGCCAAGGGCAAGTCCTTGTTCGATCAGGGCAAGTACCGCGAAGCCTATGAAATCCTCAACAAGCTGGTGTATGCCGAACCGCAGAACAGCAAGGCCAAGGACTTGCTCGCGGATGTCTATGAGCAAGTCGGTTATCAGAAGGAAAGTGCCGGCGTGCGCAATAGTTTCCTCTCGGCCGCGTATGAACTGCGCCATGGCATGCCCAAGGGCGTGCCGCCAAAAACGGGTGGTGCGGACATGATCCGCGGCATGAGCACCGAGTTATGGCTGGAGTACCTGGGCATTGCCCTGGATGGCAGCAAAGTCGCGAACCAGCACTTCATCTTCAACCTCAAGACACCCGATAACGGCGAGCAATTTGTTGTGGAGTTGAGCAACTCGACACTGACCAATATCAAGGGGCAGCAAGCCAGCAAACCCGACCTCACCATCACCCTTGACCGTGCTGACCTTGAAGGTGTGATGGCCAGGAAAACCAGCTTTGATCAACTTGTTGCAGCCGGCAAAGCCACTTTCGAGGGCGATCGTAAACCGTTCGAACTGTTGATGGCGGCGATCACCCCGTTTACCCCGACCTTTGAACTACTGCCAGGCACCCAACAGTAATCAACAAGGGCTGCGCTTCATCCTGCACCGGGGTGAAGCGCTGTGGCGCTCTACTTCGCGACCCTGAATAAACAATAACGAGCATGGATGGCGCTATTCACAAGTTGTTCCTTCCAAAATCGAGAATATGAACTACCACTTATGTGTGATCGACCCGTGCTGGTTCAATGCAGTTAAAGTTTCTCGACGATTGTTATTACCCTTATTTCGAAAATGTACACTTGCCGGGATCTAATCCATGCAAACCAGATCAGGAGCAATACCTGCCTTAACGTTATTGGCCCTATGCAGCCAGCCAGCCTGGGCCGGCGGCCTCATGCTTTACGAAATCGGCACCGATAACGCTGGCCTGGCCAATGCCGGTGCCGCGGCCCGCGCCCAAGGCCCCTCGACCATTGCCAGCAACCCCGCGGGCCTGAGCTACCTGCCCGGCACGCAAATCACCGCCGGCTTGCAGGTGCTGTACGGCGACCTGAGCTTCGACCGCGACGCCGGCACCAACACCCCGGGCACCAGCAGTGGCAACGCCCTCGACCCGATTCCCGGCGGCAGCTTCTTCATCAGCCATGAACTGGACGAGCACTGGAGCGTCGGCTTCGGCCAATACGCCGACTTCGGTCTGGCGGTCAATTACGACAACGACTGGTCCGGGCGCTACTTCGCGCAAAACGCCAGCCTCGGTGGTTTGTCGTTGGTGCCCAGCGTGGCTTACCGCTTCAACGAGCAATGGTCGGTGGGTCTGGGCGTCAAGGCCATGTACGGCATGCTGCAAGCACAGACCGCGATTGACCGCTCGCCGTTCGGCTTTACCGACCGCACCGACGGCCAATTCAAGTACAAGGACCAGGATTGGGGCTTCGGTGCGAATGTCGGCGTGATCTACGCCCCGCAAGCCGGCACACGCATTGGCCTGACCTACACCAGCCAGGTCGATCTGGACTTCGAGGACAAGCTGGACGTGAATGGCGATGGCCGACTGCTCGAGCGCGTCAACAACACCAAAACCGAACTCGATGTGAAGGTGCCGCAAACCGTCACCCTGAGCCTGTTCCAGCAACTGGACCGGCAATGGGCCTTGCTCGCTTCGGTCAACTGGCAGGACTGGTCAGAGTTCGGCGACATCGCGGTGCAGGTCGACACCACGGCGCTCGGCGCCCGATCAACCACTGTCGACGCACATTTCAAGGACACCTGGCACCTGTCGCTCGGCGCGCAATACCAGGCGACCCCGCAATGGTTGTGGAACGTCGGCGTGGCGTACGACAGCAGCGCCGTGTCGGACAGCAACCGCACCGTGACCGTACCGATGGCCGAGTCCTGGCGCCTTGCGACAGGAGCCACCTATGCGCTGGACAAGGACACCGACGTCAACCTCAGTTGGGCCATGATCTGGATTGGCGACATGCCGGTGGACCAGACCAGAAACGTTTCGGGCAATCGAATTTCCGGTCAATTCGACAGCGCCTGGATTCAAGCCGTGACCGGAAACATGACCTGGCGCTTTTGAGTGTCTTGCCACACAAAAGCGACTTCATCCGAGGAGCACACAGCATCATGAATCTGTCCCGAAACCTGCTTGTCGGTGCCGCCGTGGCCGGGCTTCTGCTCGGTGGTTGCACCTCCAAAGTCACTGAACAGGCGCAATACTCCGGCTACCTGTCCAACTACGACAATCTGCAGGAGGTCACCACGCCCAGCGGCGGCACGGCGATGCGCTGGGTGAGCCCGTCGTGGAACCCCAATGCCTATGACACGGTAGCGTTCGAGCGACTGGAGCTGTATCCGGCGCCCAAGCCCAATGAGCGGGTCAACCAGCAGACACTCGATGACATCCGGGACTACATGTCCAACAGGGTCAAGGCGACGCTGGGGCAGAAATACCGGATGGTCCACCACACGAGTGCCGCGCCAAAAGGTTCGAAAACCTTGATCCTGCGCGCCGCGATTACCGGCGTGAGCGCCTCCAACGAAGGCATGAAATGGTATGAAGTGGTGCCCATCGCCGCTGTCGTCGGAGCGACACAGGCGGCCACCGGTCACCGCGATCAGGACACCGAGCTGTATATCGAGGCCGAACTCATCGACGCGAAAGACAACCAGACCGTGGCCAGGGTCGTGCGCAAGGTGTTCGGCAAGCAGTTGTCCAACGAAACCCAGAAAATCACCGCCCAGGACTTCAAGGCGGCGATCGACAAGTTGAACGTCGATCTCTGGGCATTCATCCGCAGTTGAATCACTTCCACGTAGAGGAATAGCTGACATGGCTTCCCATACATTGCTTCGACTCACAAACTTGCACAGGCCTTTAATCGTCGCAACGCTCATCGCCAGCGCGCTTGCGTTAAGCGCTTGCGCAACGGTGGATGCCCAGACGACCGCCTACGTCGGGGTCGAGCACCCTGCTCCGACCCTGCCCAGCGAAGTCCAGATATTACGCACGGAACCGAAGCGCCCCAGTGTGCGTTTGGGCGAAATCCTGATCGATGCCAGCGTCGACCCGGCACCGCCCATCACCCAGGTCGAACAGAAGCTGCGTGAAGAAGGCGCCAAACTGGGTGCAGACGCGGTGGTGGTGGTTTATGACCGGATCCAACCCGTCGCCGCCTACGTGACCGGTCCTCTGTGGAACCGCGACATCGATACGATCCAGGGCCGCAAGCTCAAAGGCATTGCCATCAAATACCAATGACGAGGTGCACAGCTATGAAAGCAATCCTGTCCTGGCTGACGGTCACGTTGGCGACTGTCTTGATCAGTGCCTGTTCCGCCGTGGGATCGAACGATGGTGGTGCCGGTGAAATGGAGATTCGCTCGGGCAAGATCGAGCAGATATCGCTGACGCAGATGCAGACCAATCACGACAGTGGCGTCGGCGCCGTCCTTGGTGGTCTCGGCGGTCTCGGCATCGGTAGCCTGATCGGCAGTGGCACCGGGCGCGACGTTGCGATGGTTGCCGGCGCACTCGCCGGTGCGGTGGGAGGCAATTACGCAGAGAAGAAAAAGTACGATCAGCCGGTCGCCGCGCAACAGGTCATCGTGCGGGTGAAAAGTGGCGTGCTGGTATCGGTGACCCAGCCGATCAATCCGGCCCTGAGCAAAGGCATGAACGTTTATATCGAAGGCTCGGGAAATAATGCCCGGGTGCTGCCACAGGGTGGGTAGCGGCCACGTCTGGAGCGGTAAAACGCCGTTGATCAGGCAGCCCAAGGCATAAACCAAGTCATTACAGTAAAAATAAATAAACCCACTGCTGTGTAATATTACACTTCACGATAGATTTATTCATAATCTGTAATGAGCTGAAAAGACCATGAAACCTTGCGTAAAAAGCCTGGTGCTCGAACTGCTGGTCGCTAAAAACGGCGTTCCCTTGCAGGTCAGGGAAGCCATCGTCGCCTGCGAGCTATTCGGCATCAGTGAAAACAACGTCCGGGTCACCTTGGCGCGCCTCACTATCGAAGCATTGCTCGAAGGTGCGGGCCGAGGAAGTTATCAGTTGGGACCGCAGGCCAGGGACATCTCGGCGCAGCTGTTCGAGTGGCGCAACGTGGAGCAGCATCTGCGGCCGTGGGACGGCAGTTATCTGATGGTGGCGTGCAATGCCCTGGGGCGCAGTGATCGCAACATCTTGCGCCAGCGTGAACGTGCCCTGCACATGCTGGGTTTCGCGGAGCTGGACAAAGACCTGTACGTGCGCCCGAACAATATCTCGCCTGATATCGAATCGTTGCGTCGACGTTTGATCGAACTCGGCCTGGAACCGGCCGCACTGGTTTTCCAGGCCCAGGGCTTCGAAGAGGCGCAGTCGCAGCGAATACAAAACCTGTGGAAGGGTGAGTTGCTCGACGACAGCTATCGCCGCAATTGCGAGCAATTGGAAAGCTGGATGCTGCGCGCGGGGCAACTGAAGCCGGATATGGCCGCACGCGAGTCTTTCATCCTCGGCCGCGAAGCCATCCGCCAGATCGTCTTCGACCCCCTGCTACCGGAACCTATGGTCGATGTGGCGCTGCGCACGGAATTCTTTGCCTGCACCCAGCGCTTCGTGGATCGCGGCCACCAGATCTGGCGCACCTTTGTGCAACAGCCCTGAAGACTCAATTGACTCATCACCCGTGCCGTTCCAGGCCCTTGATGTCGAGGATAGACATGCATAACAAAACCAAAATCAGCGATATTCTCAGCCGCGACGAAATCAAATCCTTCAGCGAACGCTCAGACCTCTGGGGTGCCTGGGCCGTAGTGTCTACTTGGGGTGTGTTGGCCTTGACCTTTACAAGCCTGGCCTGGGCCCGCGAACTCCTGCCCTGGTGGGGATTTTGTCTCGCCCTGATCGTGGGTGTCGTGATTATTGCCGGACGCCAGTTGTGCTTTGGCATTTTGCAGCACGACGCCGCGCACGGGACATTGTTCAAGACCAAATGGTGCAATGACGTACTGGTGGACTGGTTGTGCGCCCGGCCGATCTGGAACGAGCTGCGCAAATATCGTCCCTATCACCTGACTCATCACGCCAGGACCTCTTGCGTCGACGACCCCGATCTCTGCCTGGTTGCCGGATTGCCTACGACGCGACGCTCCTTGATGCGCAAGTGTCTGCGCGATCTTTCAGGCATTACCGGTCTGAAGTTCCTGGCGGGACGCGTGCTGATGGATGCCGGCGTGCTGCAGTGGTCGCTCACCAGCGATATCCACCGCCTGCCGCAGGCAGGTCGTCGCTGGTGGAACTACCCACGGACCTTTTTCAGAAACGCCAGCGGCATGCTACTCACCAACGGCCTGCTCCTTGCCGCATTCTGGATCAGTGGACAGGCGTGGTTGTACGGTGTGTGGGTGCTGGCCTATATCACGCCGTTTCCGTTGTTCATCCGCATTCGCTCCATGGCCGAACATGCCTGCCTGGAATCAGGCACGGACGTCCTTCGCAATACGCGAACCACACAAGCCGGTGTTATCGCCCGCGTTTGCGTGGCACCTATCCGGGTCAACTTTCACATCGAGCACCATCTGATGGCATCGGTGCCGTATTTTCGCCTGCCGAAGTTGCATGCTCTTTTGCGACAGCGTGGCATCGTGCCGCAACCGCCCACTTACTTGCAGGTGCTCAAGCGTGTGAGCCAGCGAATTCACACCGCCTGATGGGTGAATACTGTTCGCCCCAGACTCAAAAGCCGAAGTACACAAATGCCGTAGCTGCCGCCATACCCCACGCGACCAATGCCATGACCGTTGAATTTTGCGGTAATCCGGACTCGCTCAATCGCTGCAAACCGGGCTTCGCAACACCGACCTGTACGTAATAACCATGCCTGATTGCCTGGTAGGTATACCGCAGGCCGACCAACAGAAACAGGGCGATCAGGCCAAGGGCAAGCCCACGCCTGATAGCCGGTTTAGCCAATGCTGCAAGGTGATCCTGCTCGCAGGCAACGCTATTGAGTTGCACAACGGTAATTCGTTGATAGTCGGTCGAAGAGCGCTTTTGTCCCATCTGGATCGCCGCCTGTTGCTCCAGATCCAGCACCTGATACTTCCAGAGTGTTGACGATCCTTTTCGGCAAAAGGTAAACGCAGCAGGACTTGAGACGGAGATAATACAAGCGTCGTTGATATCCAGTTTTTCCAGCGTTTCCATGGCTGACCTGGTGAAGTCCAGGTCGAAGACAGAAGCGGCCCCGGTAGCAGATGCCGCGGCCGAAACCAGTAGGCTGCTCAAGATGCAGATGGCAGAAATGTTCACGACCTGGTGTCCCCTTTTCCATTTTTTGATTTCGCAGCTCAATTCCAGCCTGCTTTGTTGAGCTCCAGTACGCTGCTGGCACCCCGATTACCGATGGGTCATTGAGTGGAAGGAAAAAGGGAGGGCATCCATTGCCCTCCCTTCCGTGGTCCACGCTCCCTGCGACAGTACTGGCCAGGACCTCAAGTGGCCAGGATGAAGTCCGTTTGATCAACGGCCGCGCTGTTGACACCGACAAGCTGAATGCTGTCAGCCCCGATCCCTACCACCGTGTCTGCCCCGTTGGCCGTGATGGTCACGTTGGCAGCGAACGTCGCGCTGGTGATCCCCAGCGCCGTGATATTGAGCAAGTCCTGCCCGACTGGATTGGCTCCGAAGCCGAAGATCTGGTCGTTGCCGAAACCTGCGGCAGCAAACACGAACGTATCGTTGCCGGCGACGCCGCCAATCATCACGTCGTTACCGCCACCGCCGGTAAGAACGTCGTTACCCGCCCCCCCCACGATCGTGTTGGCCAGTCCGTTGCCGCTGCCCGCAAAGTTGCCGCCGCCGCCGAAAAACAGATTTTCGACGTTGGCATCCAGGGTGTAGCTCGCGAGCGAGGTCCAGACCGTGTCAATACCCTCACCGCCAAGCTCGGTCACCACGTCCCCGAGGTCGGTGACTTCATAGGTATCGTTGCCGACACCACCTGCCATCGTGTCGGCACCTGCGCGCCCCATGATGACGTCGTTACCTGCATCACCGATGAGGACGTCGTTACCCGCACCACCCACGATCGTGTTGTCGAGCGCGTTACCGCTGCCCGCAAAGTTGCCGCTGCCGCCGAAAAACAGATTCTCGACGTTGGCACCCAGGGTGTAGTTCGCAAGCGAGGTCCAGACCGTGTCAATACCCTCACCGCCAAGCTCGCTCACCACGTCCCCGAGGTCGGAGACTTCATAGGTATCGTTGCCGACGCCACCGACCATCGTGTCGGCACCTGCGCCACCGATGATGACGTCGTTACCTGCGCCGCCGGTGAGGACGTCGTTACCCGCACCACCCACGACCGTGTTGTCGAGCGTGTTGCCAGTGCCCGCGAAGTTGCCGATGCCGCCGAAAAACAGGTTCTCGACGTTGGCACCCAGGGTGTAGCTCGCAAGTGAGGTCCAGATCGTGTCCGTGCCTGCGCCGGCGAGCTCGAACACAACGTCCCCAAGGTCGGAGACTTCATAGACATCGCTGCCGGCACCGCCGATCATCGTGTCGGCACCGCCGCCACCGATGAGCACGTCATTACCCGCACCACCGACGAGCGTGTTGTCGAGCACGTTGCCGATGCCCACGAAGTTGCCGCTGCCGCCGAAAAACAGATTCTCGACATTGGCACTCAAGGTGTAGCTCGCGAGCGAGGACCAGACCGTGTCAATACCCTCACCGCCAAGCTCGGTCACCACGTCCCCGGACTCGGTGACTTCATAAACATCGTCGCCGAGACCTCCAGCCATTGTGTCGGCACCCGTACCCCCGATGAGAATGTCATTGCCCGCGTCACCATTGAGGATGTCGTTGCCGCCCAGGCCGTTCAGGAAGTCGTTGCCATCACCTCCGCTGGCCACGTCGTCGCCTGGCGTGCCGATAAAAATGTCGTCACCGGCGGTACCGACAAACACTGCACCGACGGTCACCGGGGCCGTGGCGTCGGACGCAATGCTTTCGGCCACACCGAAGTCATCGACGTAACTGACCACCACGCGCACCTGATCGCCGACCTGAGCCTGGCCAAGCGTGAACGTGCTAGTGGTGGCTCCGGCGATGTCAACGAAGGTGACCCCGTTGGTCTCCTGCCACTGGAAGGTGAACTGCGGATTGCTGAGGCCATCGACGTCGACGATGGTCGACAGGTCGGCGGTCAACACCTGGTTCAGAAACGCAAACCCGAGGATGCCCGGCCCTGCGGTCGGTGCGTTGTTCGCCGACGAGTCGACGATCTCCAGCGTACCATTGCCATCCTGATAGACCGCCCGAACGCGGATGTTCAGCCCGGCGACATCGTCCGCCACCATATAGGTGGCGCCCGTCACCCGCGATGCCTCGCCGGCGGCGAGAATGGTGATGTCATCATAGATGCCCGAACCGGCAATGGTTTCGACCTGCCAATAGTAAGCCACCGGTCCGGTAACCGCACCGGTCGGATTGGCCGCACCCACGCTGTTGGCGTCGCGTATCGACTGGCTGCTGACGCGCAGCAGTTGGCCGGCGACAGGCGCATCGACACGCGCACCGGTGGTAGCATCGAGGATCGCCAGACGTCCCACAGGAGCGCTGTTCGAGGCGGTGCCAACACCGGAGGCCTGCGCCTGGTCAGCGAACTGCAGACGCTCGATGCCGGTCAGGCGATCGACGCCATCACGCCCGGCCACCAGGTCGGTCACGATGACGGCGTTGCCTTCGACAGCGACCGTGTACTCCGACGCATTACCGGAATACACCGCAGTGTCGAAGTTGTCAGTGCCGGTCAGAATCTCCCGCATGATGACCAACTGGCCCGGGTTGTAAGTACCGTTGAGCATGAACGGCACCAGTGGTTCCATGCTGTTGAACGTGGCGATCTCCGCGCCGCTTCCATCAGCATTCGCCCGTACGCTGATGCGCACGTTCAGCCACTTGTCACCATCAATGATGTCGTCACCACCGCGACCCTCGATGAGGTCGCTGCCGCTGCCACCGAGGATGATGTTGCCGCCGTCAAAGAACGTAGCTCCCGCTGCCAGCAGATCGGACAGACCGTTGATCAGGCTGATGTTGGTCAGCACACTGCCGGTTGCACCCGCAGTAGGTAGCGTTGTCGCATCTGTGCTATCGCCGCGCAGGTAATCACCGTGGGAAGAACCCGACAGACCTTCCATGGCGTCGAAACGCACCAGCGCCGAGGCACCCGAACCCGGCGTCGGTGGTACATCGAAGAAGCGGTCGCTGAAATCGATGCTCACGCCCTGGGCGAGCCCCTTGAAGGTTGCCCAGTCATAACCCGAGCCGCCGATATAGCGGTCACCAAGGCCGAGACTGCCGACCATGATGTCGTCGCCGCCTTCGCCGTTGAACTTGTCGTTCTCGTTGCCGCCGACGTATACATCGTGGCCGATCACAGGGTCGTTGCCGAGCGGGTCGAAGTTGTCGCCAGGTGCACCGTCCGAAGTGCCCTTCTCGATCCAGTCGTCGCCTTCGTTACCCATGTCCTGCTCGTTGGCCTTGCTGCCCAGGATGAAGTCGTTGCCCTGGCCACCAATGGCTTCGGAGGCGTCCTCACCGGTAATGATGAAGTCGTTGCCGAACCCGCCAATGATCAGGTTGACGCCGTTGCCTCCGTGCAGCACGTCATTACCGTCGCCACCCTGGAGGTTATCGTCGCCGCCAGTGTCGGTAATGATGTCGTCGCCGGCGCCACCGCGCAGCTGGTCGTTGCCGTCACCGCCTTCGATGCGATCGTTGCCGCCATCACCCCAGACAGTGTCGTCGCCTTCACTGGAGATGAGGATGTCTGCGTCGTCGGTGCCGCCCAGCACGATGTGCTCATCACCTGTGTACTTGATGTAGTTGGTGTCCGCGCCCACGGTCAGCGGGTTGTCGCGGAACACCACCTGCTCGCCGTTCGGGCCGAGCGGATCAGCGGCAGCCAGGCCTTCGTTGAACTGCCTGCCCGGGTCCACTTCCAGGTAGAGTCCCGGGGTCGAGAACACCAGGCCCGGCAAGTGAGTGGCCGAAGTGTTGGCCATGATCAGCTTGGCAAACGAGTTGCTTTCAAGTTCGGCATTCATCGACAGGCCAGCGGTACGCTCCAGGTAGTAGAAGCGATCGCCATCCTGCAGTTTTTCCAGCTGGTTCTCGAACACGAAGTTGAAGGTCGAGCCGAGCATGCCGCCGAACGGGGTTTTCTGTTCGGCCAGGCCGCCGATCCAGAGATCGATGGCATCGACGCCAGTGACAGTCACACCCCTCAGGTCGTCGGCAGTGCCCAGCACGCCATCCGTGCCGGCCAGCGTTACGTTGGCATAGGCACCGGTGCTGTTGAGGAAGTCCAGACGATCGACTGGCTCCGTAACACCACCATCGCCAAACACCAGCAACATCGCCGCAGCGCGCTTGCCTTCCAGCGTGGTCGCCGCGGTGATCGTGTCATGCGTGCCGTAGGCCGCGATGAAGTTGATCAACGACTCCGGATGTTTGAGGTGCTGCACCAGGTCGACCCAGCTGGTGTACGGCTTGAGTTGGGTATCACCGGTTTGGCTGTAGATGTCGCGGCGGATCGCGTTGAGCGAGGGAATCCCCACGTCGCGGCCACGGGCGATGTTGATCGCCGGCAGGTCGAGCGGCAGGCCGAGCAGGTTGTTGCGCAGCGCCTCGGTGACGAACTCGTCGATTTCGTTACCGGCTTGCCGGGTCACCCCACGTATGATCGCACTGGTCGCATCCTCTGCCGACACACCACTGGCGGCGAACGCCAACGGGTTGAGGAACGCCGCGATCAGGCCGAGCTGCTGAGTGGGATCAGCGCTGTTCGGATCGCTTACCACGTTGAAGTCGATGTCGTAGCGATCGACGGTCTCGGTCAGCATCGAATGGCCAAACCGGTACACGGTGTGGGCGAACTCGGCAACGATCGAGGGGTCGAGGTCAACGTCATAGACCTGGGTCGGTGCGAAGAACAGGTCGATGTTGGGCTGGATGGTCCGCGCAAACTCCTCGAACACAAGGTGCTGGTACTGCATCTCGGTGCCGAACTTGGCAGCCTGGAACAGGCGCTCGCCATTCCACACCAGCGCATCGAACTCGGCCTGGTTGGTTGGCAGCGCACTCACCGGAGTGAGCAGCCACTCGTTGAGGAAGGCCACGTCACCCGAATCGAGCACGGTGTCCTTGGTCTGCGCAACCAGCCGGTTGTGCTCGGAGTGGAAGATCGCATGCACCGCGGTCAGACCGATGTTCTCGTTGACCCGGCCGTCGCCGGCGATGTAGTGAGCGTCGAGCAGTTCGTTGTCATAGGTCAGGTTGTTGCCGCCTGGGCCAACAGGCTGCGCATTGCCGACATCGGTGTCAGCGTCCGCCTGCAGAACCCCACCAACGACGACCGGCACGGCATTGTGAGCGATGTCGGCGAGGAACTGGTGACCGGTGCGCACGGCATTGCTCAGGTCAATCGGCGCTAGCGGATTGCCTTCGACAAGTTCGTCATCAGGCGTGCCGCCAATACCGTCAACCCCCGTCATCACCACCATTGGGAAGCCGTTCGGTCCCTTGATGAAATTGCCATAGGCGTCGGTCGCCAACAGCGGGCCACTATCGACATCGGCATCGGTAAGGTTGATACCCAGGATGTCGCGGGCCTGTGCCTTGACCACTTTCCAGGTCGCCATGCCACCCAGTTCGATGTCATCCGCGGTACCAAACTGGCCATCCGCCCCCAGGTCACGGTTGGTGATCAGCCTGCCGGTCGCTATGGGGCCGTTGTCAGTCAATTGATAAGCGCGCAGGAACACCTGGTGCGACGGATGCGAGCTATAGGTCTGGTTCTGGTCCACGAACGGCGAGGTGGTGTTGGTGTGCTCATGGATGTCGTCGGCCGTGCCGAGAATGCCATCGGCCCCCGGCTGGTTGGTCGCGCGGGTCAGAACCATGAAGTTCGTCGGGCTACCAGGCACAAACAGCGGATCATCCGGTTGCAGCGGGATGAACACGGTGCCCGAACCACCTTTGGTCACCAGGTCCAGGCCATGATCGAAGAACTGCCCGAAGAAGGTCATCCAGGCGTTGAACGGTGCGGACAACCCCGCGTCCGCCGTGGTGTTCTCGAACAGGTACACATCGCGGTCGTCGGCAGTGCCGAACTCACCGTCCAGGCCCGGGCTGGCGACTATCGATACGCCATCCTTGAGCACGTCGTCATTACCCGCCAGACCGAAGTTGAGCACACCGTCCGCGCCCGGGTCGAAAGCCGTGGCATAGGCCGCCGGATTGTTCGACGTCTGGTCGACGATCAGGTTACTGATGGTGCGCGGCTGCGAGTCAATCACAATGCCGTTGTCCTGCGCATACGACGTTCCCTGTTCCGCCGGATTGAAGACCGGATCGGTCACCCGCGGAAAGAGGTTATCGGCGGCGCCGAACTCGGTGTTGTTGGTGCCGTTGAGGTTCAACAGGTTGTTGCTCGACCCGTCGACCGTACGCAGGCCCAACGGCGCGCGGATGTTCGGGATCAGCGAGAGGATGTCCTGACCGGCCGCATCAGCCTCGGCAATCTTGATCTGGTCAAGAATGAAGTTGAGGTCGGAGCGGACCATGTGCAGGCCTGCGCCACCCGCGGTGGCATCGACAACCGGGGTCTGCGCCGTTGGCACAACCGGCGCGCCGGGAGCCACCACTGAAGTGGGTTGCGAGAACAACACTTCAGTCGTGCCATGACCGTCCTGGTAGATCGCCTTGACCCGCAACGACAATCCGGCAAGGTCGGGAGAGACCTTGAACGTGGTGCCGTCGGCACTCTGGAACGCCAGATCGCCAGCCGGCAACAGGACGATGTCCTCGAAAATGCCGCTGCCTGGGTCTGCTTCGAATTGCCAGAAGTAGGACACCGAACCGTTGATCAAGCCCTGCGGATTACCCGCCGTGACGTTGTCGCCATCGCGCACCCCGGCCACGCTGACAGTCAGTATATCGCCCACGACTATCGCGCCGCCGTTGCCATCGGTGACAGTCGGACTGCCAGTCGGTTCGGCATTGAGTCCATCCACCAGCACCAGCTGGTTATCGGCGAATTGCAGGCGTTCGATATGCAGCAGGGTATCGGTGCCGTCACGGCCCGCTACGCTGTCTGTCACCGTATAGACGTCGTCCTCCAGATCGTCGGTACCGCGGTCGTCGACGGTCACCGTATACTCGTCCTGAAGCCCGGAGAAAATGGCGGTGTCGAAGGCCTCCCCGTCAGTCGAGGTGCCGGGCATGATTTCCCGCACGGCCTGGAGCTGACCAGGGTTGATGGTGCCGTCCAGCATGAGCGGAATCATATCGACCATGCTGTCGAAGGAGGCGATTTCGGGACCGGTATGGTTGACGTCAGCCGGATCATAAACGGCAATCCTGACGTTGATCCATTTGTCACCGTCGATCAGGTCATCGCCACCGCGACCCTCGATCAGGTCACTGCCATCGCCGCCGAGGATGATGTTGCCAGTGGCAAAGCCGGTGGTCGGCAATCCGGCATCGGCCAGGAACTGCTCCAGCCCGCGGATCAACGCCACATTGGTCAGCGCACTGCCTGTGGTACCGCCGTGGTTGATGATGGTGTCGGCATTGACATTATCGCCTTTGAGCACATCGCCGAAGCTCGAACCGGACAAGCCCTCGACCTCGGCAAAACGGTCGAGAATCGAGGCCGGCGAGGCCCCGACCGGATTGAACACACCGGTGTTCTGGTTGGGCGCATTGCCGTGTGGCTGTGCCAGCGCGGCCATGGTCAGGTCGGCGGTCACGCCGGTCCTGTCATTCTTGTAGGTCACCCAGTCGAAACCGGACATGCCGTCCATCTTGTCCTGAGCGTCGCTGCCGGTGAAGATGTCATCGCCACCCTCGCCGATCATTTCGTCGAAGCCGGGACCACCGATAAAGATGTCGTTACCTATCACGTCGTCATTGAGCAACGGCGAGGCGTTATCGCCAGGCGCACCGTCCTGGGTGCCCATCTCGATCCAGTCATCACCTTCGCCACCGGTAGGTGGCAGGTTGGTCTTGGCACCCAGGATGAAGTCGTCATCCTGGCCGCCGAAGGTCAGGGAAATGTCTTCCGTGGTGATGATGAAGTCTTGGCCAGCGCCACCCAGGATCAGATTGCCACCAACCAGCATGCTGCCGGCCACGATCACATCGTTACCGTCATTGCCTTCCAGACGGTTGTCGCCGAACGAGTCGCTGATGATGTCATCACCTGCGCCACCCAGTACCGCGTCGTTCCCGGCGCCGCCTTCGAGGCGGTCATTGCCGCCGTCGCCGTAAAGGGTGTCATCGCCCTCGCCGGAAATGAGGATGTCATTGCCGGCGGTGCCGCCCATGACGATATGGTCTTCACCGGTGTACTGCAGATAATTGGTATCCGGACCCACGGTGTCAGGGTTGTCGCGAATCACCAGCGACACGACTTCGACGCCGTTGATCATGATGCCGCCCGTCGGGTCGGCTCGGCCGTCCGCACCAAGGCCGGTGAACTGAGCGGTCTGATCCACCTCGAGGGTGAACGTCGGTGTCAGGAACACAGTGTTCGACAGGTGAGTAACATCGGAGTTGAGCATGATCAGCTTGGCAAACGAGTTGTTTTCCAACTCGGTGCCGAAGTCCAGGCCCGCGGTACGCGCCAGGTAGTAGAAGCGGTCGCCGTTCTGCAACGCCTCCATCTGGGTTTCAAACACAAAGTTGAAGGTCGAGCCGAGCATGCCGCCGAACGGCATTTTCTGTTCGGCGAGGCCACCGACCCAGAAGTCGATGTCGTCAACGCCCGTGACCGTCACACCGGTCAGGTCATCTGCAGTACCCAGTACCCCATCCGCGCCGGCCAGCGTTACGTTGGCATAGGCACCGGTGCTGTTGAGGAAGTCCAGGCGGTCAGCGGGCGAACCCACGCCCCCCAATACCAGCGCCAGGGCTGCATCGCGTTTGCCTGCCAGTGTGGTCGCCGCCGTGATCGTGCTGTGCGTGCCGTAGGCCGCGATGAAGTTGACCAGTGACTCGGGGTGCTTGAGGCTGTCCGCCAGGTCAGCCCAACTGATGTACGGCTTGAGCTGGCTGTCGCCGGTTGATGCGTAGAACTCCCGGCGCGCCTCATTCAAGGTGGGGATGCCCGTGTCGCGACCGCGCGCCAGGTTCAGGGCCGGCAAATCGAGCGGCAGACCGAGCAGGTTGTTGCGCAACGCTTCAGTGACGAACTCATCGATCTCGTTACCGACCTGGCGGGTCACACCGCGAATGATCGCACCTGCCGCCTGGTCCGCAGTCAACCCGCTGCTGGCGAACGCCAGAGGGTTGAGGAAGGCCGCAATCAACCCCATTTGCGAGTCCGGGTTGGTGGGGTCAGTGAGCAGCGGATTGAACGCAGGGTCGAAGCGATCGACGGTCTCGGTCAACATCGAGTGACCGAAGCGGTACACCACGTGGGCGAACTCGGCGAGGATTGCCGGATTGATCGAGGTGTCATACCCGTTGGGCGCAAGGAATTCGTCGATCTGTGGCTGAACAGTACGCCCGAATTCCTCGAACACCAGGTGTTGGTACTGCATTTCAGTACCGAACTTGGCGGCCTGGAACAGGCGTTCACCATCCCACACCAGTGCCGCGATCCCGGCGGGTGTAGTCGGTATCGCAGTCACGTCGTCAGCCAGCCACTCATTGAGGAAGGCCAGGTTACCGGAGGCAAGGATAGTGTCCTTGGACTGCTGGACCAGACGGTTGTGCTCGGAGTGGAACACATGGTGCACGGCGGTCAGGCCGATGTTCTCGTTAACCCGGCCGTCGCCGGCAATAAAGTGGGCGTCGAGCAGTTCGTTGTCATAGGTCAGGTTGTTGCCGCCAGGGCCAACGGGCTGCGCATTGCCGACAGCGATGTCGGCATCCGCCTGCAGAACGCCACCGACGACGACGGGTGCAGCATTGTGGGCAATGTCATCGAGGAAGGCATGCCCGGTACTCACTGCGTTGGTCAAACTGATCGGAGCAGCCCGGTTGCCTTCGACCAGTTGCGTGACGTCATCCGCTGTCCCGGCGATGCCGTCGGCACCGTTACTGATGCGAATCACCACCTGCGGCATGCCGCTAGGCCCGCGAATGAAGTTGCCGTACGCATCGGTTGCCAGCAACGGCACGTTGTGCACGTCGGCGTCGGTCAGGTTGATGCCGAGCATGTCACGGGCCTGCGCCTTGACCACTGCCCAGGTCGCCATGCCATCACCGGCGCCATCATCGGCAGTGCCGAATATGCCATCAGCACCGAGATCGCGGTTGGTAATCAGGCGCCCCGTGGCAACAGGGTCACCTGCGGCGTTGAGAACGTACTCGCGCAGGAACACCTGATGCGAGGGGTGCGAGCTGTAGGTCTGGCTTTGGTCGACGAACGGCGAGGTGGTGTTGGTCTGGCCATCATCGGCCGTGCCGACTACGCCGTCCGCGCCAGCGGTATGCACTGCGCGTGACAGCACCATGAAGTTGGTCGGGCTGCCCGGTACGAACAACGGATCGTCCGCCTGCAGCGGAATGAACACGACATCGGTAGTGCTTTTGGTGACCAGGTCGAGACCGTGGTCGAAGAACTGGCCGAAGAAGGTCATCCACGAGTTGAAGCTGGCGGTCAGGCCGACGTCCGGCGACACGTTGGGCATGAAGAACACGTCCTTGTCATCGGCCGTGCCGAACACGCCATCCAGTCCGGGGCTGGTGACTATCTGTACGCCATCCTTGAGTACGTCGTCATTACCCGCCGTGCCGAAGTTGAGCACACCGTCCAGGCCCGGGTCGAACGCAGACGCATAGGCCGCCGGGTTGTTGGCGGTCTGGTCGACGACCAGGTTACTGATAATCCGTGGTTGCGGGTCGACCACCGTCCCGGTTCCTGCGTATTGCGCCGATAGAAAGGAAGGATCAAGCAGGCGCAGAAAATCAGCGTCCGCCGCGCCGAAATCAGTCTGGCCGGTGACCAGGTTGTTGAAGCTGCCATCGACGGTACGCAGACCGAATGGCACCTGAGTGTTGGGAAGCAAATCAATGAGGCTGGTGCCGGCGGCATTCGCTTCGGCGATAAAGATTTGCTTGAGGATGAATTCCAGGTCCGATTGGGTGAAATTGGCCATTTTGGATTGCCCTCGATCTGTCTGGGTAAAGGCGCGGGACGAGAAAATCCTCCCGCGCCAAGTCAAGTGCTGGCTTGCGCAGTGTGTTGGTCATGTTTTTTGCGAGAGCTGGCGTTACCCGGAACCCGGGATACGCGCCTGGAATTCGCGTAGTGAATGGCTCGCCGAACGGTCAGGCAGAGCGAGTACGAGCCCTGGGCGGGCCATGGAAACAGGAGGTAAAGGCAAACTTGCTGGAAAGCCCCTTCACTCTGCAAAAGAACGCAATGATCGACATGCTCTGCTCCTTCCGGGAAATCACCGCGCCTTGCGTTGCCAAAACGATGACAAGCTTCAGGCGGGCGGCCCCCCCGATAACTAAGACTAAAGTTCCATAGCAAATCTTTGTCAATATTCCGTCGTGAAAACAGACGACTGGTGTTTAGTCGACACAACTAGCTGTTTTTAAAGGACATATAGAAAGTTGAGTGCAGGTATAGAGCGAAATGTTATTTCGGAGGGTTTCAGCGCGACCTACGCTCCTGCATAAGGGAGCAACGCAGAGATTTCGGAAGACTCGCCATTCACAGAGCGACCAGCCTGCGTGTGCATAAGTCGTTTAACGGACTACATTTACTGTTAGCTGTTGCGCCCCAAGGGCAACCGCCTTTTCGAAGTGGGAGGATCACCATGCCCAAGCAGTCGAGCATCCGTTCCGAACTGGCCGACGCGCTGTTTCGCCTGCGGCGCAGCTTTTATTCGCTGGCAGCGTTCAGCGGTGTCATAAACGTCATGATGTTGACGCCAGCTATTTATATGCTGCAGGTCTATGATCGAGCCCTGGTCAGTCGCAACGTTACGACGCTGACGATGCTGACTGTGCTGGTGGTGGGTCTTTTCCTGTTGATGTCCACGCTGGAAATGGTCCGCACCAAGGTGCTGATCCGGGTCGGTAACTGCCTCGACATGGACCTCAACCGACGCGTTTTCAACGCTGCCTTCGAACGCAACCTGAACCGCGCCGGAGGTAATCCGGCCCAGGCCCTGCAAGACCTCTCCCAGGTTCGTCAGTTCGTCACCGGCAACTCCCTGTTCGCCTTCTTCGATGCACCGTGGACGCCGATCTACCTGTTGGTCGCCTATCTGATCCACCCGATACTCGGACTGATCACGCTGATCGGTTCCCTGATTCTGATAGGCCTGGCTTATCTCACAGAAAAGTCGACGCAGAAGCCGCTGGCCGAAGCCAATCAGGCCGCCATGTCCTCAGCCCAATACGCCAACAACAACCTGCGCAATGCCGAGGTCATCGAGGCCATGGGCATGCTGCCGTCGATCAGCAAGCGCTGGTTCAATAGCCATTTGCGCATCCTGGAAATGCAGACCCTGGCCTCCGACCGCGCCGCCTTGATCAGCAGCACCGGACGCTTCGTGCGTATCACGCTGCAGTCACTGATCCTCGGTGCCGGCGCGCTGCTGGCGATCGAAGGCAAGATCACCCCGGGGATGATGATTGCCTGCTCGATCCTCACCGGCCGTGCACTGGGCCCGGTGGAACAGGTCATCGCATCGTGGAAGCAACTGCTCGGCTGCCGTTCGGCCTGGGGCAGGCTCAACGAGATGCTGCAAGACTTTCCGCGCCGGCCACCGAGCATGTCGCTGCAGCGGCCACAGGGCATGCTGGCAGTGGAGAATGTATATGCCGGGGCCCCTGGTACCAACAACACGATTCTACGCGGCGTGGGCTTCAGCCTGGTCCCCGGTGAAAGCCTTGGCATCATCGGCCCGTCCGCCTCGGGCAAATCCACCCTCGCCCGCCTGCTGGTCGGGGTCTGGCCGGCGCAGGCCGGCAAGGTGCGCCTGGACGGCGCGGACATATTCACCTGGAACAAGGGCGAACTCGGCCCTTGGCTCGGCTATCTGCCACAGGACGTGGAGCTGTTCGAAGGCAACATCGCCGACAACATTGCGCGTTTTGGCGAAGTGGACAGTGAAGCGGTCATCCGCGCCGCCAAGAGCACCGGCGTGCACGAGATGATCCTGCGTTTTCCGCAGGGTTATGACACCCGCCTGGGCACCGATGGCAGCCCGCTTTCCGGCGGCCAGAAGCAGCGCATTGCCTTGGCCCGCGCACTGTATGGCGAGCCCAATCTGATCGTGCTGGATGAGCCGAACGCCAACCTCGATGACGTTGGCGAAAAGGCCCTGGTCGATGCGCTGGCCGAACTCAAGGGCCGTGGCGCCACCGTCGTCCTGATTTCCCACCGTCCCAACGTACTCTGCGCCGTCGACAAGGTACTGATGCTGCGTGACGGCGGCGTGCAGATGCTCGGCACGCGCGATGAAGTATTCGCAGCGCTGCGCAAGGCCAGTGTGATGCCTGCAGGCGCGTCGACTCCGCTGGCCTCCGTCAAAGCACGGGAGTGACCGATCATGCAACTGAGCCAACACACCGAGATGATTCCTGCCGATCCCCGCAGCGCGGTAGACCTGGACGTCGGCAGACCCACGCGATGGGGCGTGTGGCTGGTGCTCGCCGGCTTCGGCGGCTTCCTCCTGTGGTCCTGGCTGGCACCGCTGGATGCCGGCGTGGTCGCGACCGGCACGGTCAAAGTCACCAACAATCGCAAAGCCGTACAACACCTCACCGGCGGTACTGTGGAGGCCATTCTCGTTCGCGAAGGCGATTTGGTGAAAAAAGGACAGGAAGTGGTCCGCCTCGACTCGTTGCGTGCCGCTGCCGAAGAGGGTGCGATCAGCGCTCAGTACATCGTCAGCAAGACCGTGGAAAACCGCCTGGAAGCGGAACGAGACGGTCGCGATGTAGTGACCTACGATCCCGAGCTGCTCAAGCGCTTCAAGGGTGACTACCGCCTGGAGGCCGCCATGGACCTGCAGCAGCGCCTGCTGGACACCCGCCGCGCCGGACTCGCTGGCGAAATCAGTATCCTGCAGGAGAACCTGGCAGCGTCGGCAGTGCAGCTCAAGGGCCTGCAACAAGTCTACAGCGCCCGCGCTTCGCAGATCGGCTTCCTCAATCAGGAACTGCAGGGCACCCGCGTGCTGTCGGCTGAAGGCTATGTGCCGCGCAATCGCCTGCTCGAGCTGGAACGCAGCAACGCCGACCTCTCCGCCGGCCAGGCCGAGAACCTCAACAACATCGCCCGCGTGCGTAGCCAGACCACCGAAATCAAGCTGCGCATCCTCCAGCGCCAGCACGATTACCTCAAGGAAGTCGAATCGCAGTTGACTGAAACCGCCAAGGAAAACACCACCCTGGCCGACCGCTTGCGCGCGCTCGACTATGAAGTGACCCACACGGTAATTCGCTCGCCAATCGATGGCATGGTCCAGGGCCTGAGCATTGCCACCGTCGGCGGGGTCATTCAGCCCGGCTTCAAGATCATGGAAATCGTTCCGCTCAACGAACCGTTGCAGGTCGACGCGATGATTCCCGTGCAGGCCATCGACAAGATGGTCACCGGCTTGCCCGTGGACATTTCCTTCCCGGCCTTCAACCATGCCCAGACGCCAAACATCCCAGGTCGCGTGCTGACCATCTCCGCCGACCGCCTGATGGACGAGGAAAGCAAGGAACCCTTCTATCTGGCCCAAGTGGAAGTCACGCCCGACGGCATGAACCTGCTCGGCACCAATCACATTCGCCCCGGCATGCCCGCCACCGTCACCATCAAGACCGGCGAACGCAACATGTTGAGCTATCTTCTTAAACCAATGCTCGAACGCGTGGACAGCTCATTCAAGGAACAATGAAATGGAACGTCATTGCCTGCTCTTCTGCTTGTTGGGGTTGGCCCTGCCGGCTGACGCCATGGACCTCAAGCAAGCCTGGGATCTGTTGCAGTACCAGGGCCCTATCTACCAGGCCGCCGTGCATGAAAAACAAGCCGGCGGCGAAAACCGCGCCATCGGCAAGGCCGGCCTGCTGCCGCAGATCAACGCCTCGGCTTACAACAACAAGGTCAATGGCTCCCAAAGCCAGAGCGGCATCGAGAGGGATCTGCACTACGACTCCAAGGGCGCCAACGTGCGCCTGCGCCAGCCGTTGTTCAACAAACAGAAGATGGCTGAGTACCGCCAGGGTCAGCAGCGTGCCGACTACAGCAACGCGGTATTCGATGCCAAGAGCCAGGACGCCGCGGTGCGCCTGGCCGAAAGCTATTTCGACGTGCTCCTGGCCAGCGAAACCATCACCCTGGCCAAGTCCAAGCTGAACGCATTCGACGAGCAACTCGCCTCGGCGAAACGGCGTATGGAGTTGGGGGCCGGCACCATCACCGACATCGACGAGTCGGCCGCCCGCCGCGACCTCGCCGAAGCCGAAGTGATCGAAGCGCAGGACAATCTGGTCAACGCGCGCGCCAAGCTTGAGGAATATATCGGTGAAACGCCCGAATCGCTGACCACCTTGCGTCCGAGCTTCGACACACCGCCGCTGCTGCCGAGCAACCTGCAGGACTGGCTGGTCAAGGCCCAGACCGACAGCCCGCTGATCCATGCGCGCCGCTATAGCCGCGACCTTGCCGCAGAAGAAGTGAAGCGCGCCAGCGCCGGCCACTGGCCAACACTGGATTTCATCGCCGGCTACACCGCGGGTGAGAGCCAATCGCTCTCCGAGCTGAACCAACGCAACCACTACGGCTCGGTCGGGCTGGAAGTCAATATCCCGCTGTACAGCGGTGGCGGCGTCAGCGCACTGACGCGCCAGGCCAGCGCCAATAGCGACAAGGCCCTGAATGAGCTTGATGCCGCGCGTCAGGAAGTCATCACCGGAACCACCCGTGAGTATCAAGGCATACTCAGCGGCGCCAAACGCATTCGCGCCCTGGAGAAGGCAGTAGCGTCCAACGAACGCTCACTGGCATCGACACGCAAGGGCTTCAAGGAAGGCGGCACCAGCACCAACTCGGACGTCCTCAATGCCGAAGAACTGCTCTTCGTTGCACGTCACGACCTGTTCGATGCCAAGTTGCGCTATTTGATGTCGCGTCTGCGCCTGGCTTCTTCGGTGGGCAGCCTGGGCGACGACGATATCGACCAGATCAACGACTACCTCGGCCCGGAACTGCTGGTCACCAACTAACGTTCTCCTGCCGGCCGGTCGAGCAAAATGGTGGCTGACCGGTGCCCCCCCCCCCCCCCTCAATTCCCCTGGCGTTTAACCCGGTCATTCATTGCTGCATCTCGATGCAGAAAGGCCGCCGACCGCATAAAACCGTCAGCGTGAAATTTGCCCACCAAGCCCTTGATTCCCTTTATGCTTAATCCGGTTCCAAATGAAAAGCCACGCCCGGCTCCAGGCTGTAAACTGTGTCCCCATGCGCAAACTTTTGTACCTGACATTCTCCATGGCGTTGCTCGCCGCCCTCACGACCTACGCGATGTGGGCCGCGGACCGGCCGGTGGGTCACTACCTTTCGGACCTGCGGATCAACCTGGCTGTCGACCAGGGTACGCCTGCCGATCGTGGCAATCTGCTGGGCATTCAGCCCGAACTGTTTCCTACCGATTATCAAAGCCCCGAGCGTTTGCACCGCAAGCTCGCGGCCTATTTGCAAGCAGCCCGGGACCAGGGTTTGTTGAACGGCAAGACCGTCGTCGTGTTGCCGGAACACGTCGGTACCTGGCTGATGGTCAGCGGCGAAAAAGATGAGTTGTATCAGGCCAGCACCCTCAAGGAGGCCATGAACTGGCTGGCGGTGAGCAATCCCCTCAAGTTCGCCAGAGCATTGATCAGCGCCGAGGGTGGCAACCGCCTGGACGATGCCCACCTGCGCATGAAAGCCAAGGCGATGGCCAGAGACTACCAGGCGTTGTTCGGTGGATTGGCCAGGGAATTCCACGTGACGCTGGTCGCCGGCTCCATCGTGCTGCCTGAACCAAGCATCATCGACGGTACCTTGAAAATCGGTCGCGGCGCGCTGTACAACAGCAGCGTGGTGTTCAACAACGATGGCCTGCCGATCGGCCAGCCCCAGCGCCAGATGCACCCGTTCTTCGCAGAACAGAACGGGATCAAGGCGAACGCCGACCACTCGCTCAACGTCGTTGATACCCCCGCAGGAAAGCTGGGCGTATTGATCGGCCACGACAGCTGGTACCCGGAAAACTACCTCAAGCTCAACGACCAGAGCGTACAGTTGGTTGCGGTACCAGCCTTTGTTCCCGGCCGCGGCACCTGGGAGCAGCCGTGGCGTGGCTACAGGGGGGCATCGGAGCCGGCGTCGGTCAACCTCAAGCCCGGAGAAGTCAGCGAAGGCCAGGCCTGGCAGCGCCTGACCCTCACGACCCGGGTACCGGCCAGCCAGGCTGTCGCGGGCATGAGTGTGTTCCTGCGGGGTCAGTTCTGGGATCAGGGCAGCGCCGGGCACAGTTTCCTCAGTCGCAACGGCCAGCAGTTTGCCGACGGCAACGCCCAGGGTGCGCGTTTGCTGAACCTCTGGTTGTAGGCCATGAAACCGCAGCCGATGCGCCTCGGCGATCTGTCGGTGGGCTTTGTTCATAGCCTGGCCGATGCCGTGCGCAGCCATGGCGTCGATCCGCAGCCACTGCTCGATCAATACGGCCTCGATGCAGCGCGACTGAGCGAGGCCGGTGCCCGCCTGTCAATACCGCGCTACATGCGCCTGGGCCACGGCGCCATTCAACTGACCGACAACCCGGCCCTTGGCTTGCGCATGGGTCAACTCAGTCGCCTGAGCCAGATCGGCCTCGCAGGGGTCACCGCTGCCCAGGCACCCACAGTACGTGAAGCCGCACGCTGCCTGATCCGCTTCGAAGCCTTGTATGGTTCCAATTATCGCGGCCAATCAAGCTTCCACGAAGACGCCCAGGGCGCCTGGCTGCGTTTCTATTCGATCAGCCCCTATAACGCCTACAACCGCTTCGTGGTGGATTCGATCATTGCTGGCTGGTTGCAGCAATTATCCAGTGTCAGCCCCATCCCGCTGCGCGCCGAACGTATCGAGATCGAATTCGACGAACCCGGTTACCGCGCGGCCTATGACGTCCTGGGTGACTGTCCGATCCAGTTTGGCAGCGAACGCAATCAACTGCGCTTGAGCCTGGCAAGCCTCGCCCAGCGCAACCCCGAGCATTGCCCGAGCACCTGGCGGCATTTGCTGCAACTATGCGAGCAAGAGCTGGAACAACTGACACGCACCCGCAGCCTGCGTGAGCGCATCATCGCGCTGCTGGGCCCCTTGCTCAATGGTGGCCGGGAGCCCGACCTGGAAGAAGTGGCGGCACGCCTGAAGCTGCCCACCTGGACCCTGCGCCGCAAACTTGCCGAGGAAGGCACGCAATTTCGCGCAATCCTCAATGAAACCCGTCGCGATCTGGCCATGACCTACATACGCGACACCGAACTGGCGTTCGGGGAAATCGCCTACCTGCTGGGCTTTGCTTCAGCCGAAGCGTTTCAACGCGCATTCAAACGCTGGAACGGGCAGACACCCGGCGAGTTTCGCCGCAGCCATCGCCAGTCCGCCTGATGCCTACAGCTCGGTAGCGTCTTCCGCCGGCTCAATTGGGTCCAGTTCGAAAGCCTGGTACTCGAGCAGTTCTTCTTGATAATCGTCCATTTTTGAATCCCCCAAACCGTATTGAAAAAAGCCTGAATAAATGACCAGCCCCTTGAGCATAAAGTGCCCGCGTGAAGGAAAAATGACGCGGACACGACACTCCGTCGCTACTGAATAAAACGTAGCAGCTGGTCAGGAATTTATCATGGGTTTTTTCGCGGGAGGCCACAGGACAGCGGCCTTGTTTGACGCGGATCAATCCATCCGCTCGCTACGGGATCGTTACTCGTTGGCCGATCCCGTAACGCGAACAATCACTGGCCGGTGACAGGCATCGCCGGAATCGCCTCGCTCGGTGGCGGCATGTCTGTCGGGTTTGTCGGTGGCGTGATGGTTTCAACCGACGGTGCCGGTTCCATGTTCTGAACCGGGGTAATCGGTGCCGCTTCAGGCGGCGGCATGACCGGCTCAGAGGCCGCTGGAGCGGGTTCCACTGGAGCCGGTGCTGGGATTACCGGGGCTGGCTCTGCGATCGGCGCAGTGGTCGCTGCAGGCGCCAGGGGAGCCGGTACTGCCTTGGCTTCAGGCATCCCCAGGTCTGTTTTCGGCTTTTCGGGGATATGCGCAGCCTTCTTCGCTTCTGGCGGCAGGAACAGTTCGACCAGTGCAAAGAAACGCTCGTAGAACTTGGCAGACGATACGGTTTCGCTGGCGACCTTGACCATCGAGTCGTCAGAGGAACCGATCGGCATCGACACCGAGCCCAGCACACCCACACCAAGACTGGCGGAGTTGTTGGTTTTCTTCAGCGCATAACGATCCTGCAGGGCGTTGGCGAACACGGTCGCGTGGTGCCCTTCACTACCGTCATCGGCACACACCACATTGAAGCTGATCTCCATGTGGTTCTCGCCGGTCTGCTGGAAGCTCTTGTGACCGCTGACCAGCTTCGGATCGTTGCTGGTGATGATGTAACCCTGGCTGAGCAAGGCGCGGCGGGCGGCTTCACAGGTCTGGATATCGGTGACCGGATAGTTTCGGGAAAAGGTGCCGGAATCGTCGAAGTTCTCATGCTCGTAGATGGCAGCCTTGTTCGATGAACAACCGGCTGCAACGGCCAGCACGGCAACCACGCCGACAATCCGCATGGGAAATGATTTAAACATTGAACATCCTGAGGAAAACGGTTCGGGGCATATTGTGCAACAGATCGATGCTTAGCGGAGTATCGATTGTGTCTTAAAACGGTTACAGGCTGATTGACCCCGGTTTTGCACAAAAGTCACCGCGGCAAATGACGTACGGCACAACAAAAAGACCCCGGCGTTTCGGCCGGGGTCTTCTGTGTAGCGCTAAACCTGCAAAGGCATCAGTATTTCTTGATGTCTGCCTGGCTTTCCAGCTGCTTGCGATACGCCGCAAAGTCTTGCTGGCCGATGCGCGAAGCGAGGTAGCGACGGTACTGCGCTTTCTCTTCTTCGGTCGGTGCCGCTGCTTCGTTCACGCCATTGAGGCGCACGATCATCAGGCTGCCATCCGCCAGCGTCACGCTCGTGAAGGTCGGCTTGTCCTTGGCCACAGGCTTCGCCATGCGGAACAGCGCTTGCAGCACAGTAGGGTCGACCCCTTCCTGAGCGCGAGTCGCCGCTTCGGTGACTTTCCAGGCCTGGCCGTCGACTGCCTGATCCAGCGGGGTCTTGCCATCGCGCAGGCTGACAATCAAGGCTTCAGCCTTGGTCTTGGCATCGGCGCTGGCGTGCTCCTTGGCCAGCTGTACCCGGATCGCAGCAGAAACACTTTCCAGCGGCAGCTGCGAAGGCTTCAGGTGCTCCTTGGCACGCAACACGATCACGGTTTCCGGATCGAGCTCGATGGCGGTGCTGTTTGCACCCTCATCCAGGACTTCCGGGCTGAACGCGGCAGTGATCACGGCACGGTTGGCTGCAACACCCTCTCCGCCTTCGCGGCCGAACGGCTTGGTCGTCTGCACGGTCAGTTTCAGGTCCTGCGCCGGCTGAGCCAGATCGGACGCTTCGAACGAGGCGTCTTCCAGCTGCTTGCTCGCCTCAACGAAACGCTGCTCGACCTGCTGGGTTTTCAGCGCACGGGTCAGCTTGTCTTTCAGGCTGGCGAAAGTTGGCACTTCAGGCGCTTCCACACCCAACAGCTTGATCAGGTGGAAACCGAAGTCGGTGCGAACCGGCGTCGAAACCTGGTCCTTGGCCAACGAATACAAGGCTTTTTCGAACGCCGGGTCGTAGACGCCAGGACCGGCATAACCCAGGTCACCGCCGTTGTTCGCCGAACCCGGATCCTGGGAGAACTCCTTGGCCAGCACCTCGAACTGCTCACCCTTGGCCAGACGGGCCTGGATCTCTTCGATCTTCGCCTTGGCTTGCGCCTCGGTGGTCTTTTCGTTCACTTCAATCAGAATGTGCGCAGCCCGGCGTTGCTCGGACAGGTTCGCGATTTCTTTCTGATAGGCCGCTTGCAGGTCTTCGTCGCTGACGCTGACCTGGTCGAAGAAGGAAGCCTTCTTCAACTCGAGGTAATCGATGACCACCTGATCCGGCGTCATGAATTCCTTGGCGTGCTCGTCGTAATAGGCCTTGACCTCTTCGTCGGTCAGCTTCACAGCCGACGGGTCAGCCTTGATGTTCAGCGAAGCGAAATCGCGGGTCTGTTTTTCCAGACGGGCAAATGCCAGCACCTGCGCATCGGTCACGAAGCCGCTACCGGCCAGACCGGCACGCAGCTGGCCAATCAGCATTTCCTGAGCCAGCATCTGGCGGAATTGCATGCGGCTATAGCCGAGCTGGCGAATCACCTGGTCGAAACGCTCGGAGCTGAACTTGCCATCAACCTGAAATTCCGGTGTTTGCAGGATGACCTGATCAAGTGCCGCTTCGGAAAAGGCAAACTTCGATTGTTCTGCGCCTTGCAACAGCAGCTTGCGATCGATCAGGCCCTTGAGGGCCGATTCGCGCAACATTTTTTCATCCAGCAAGGAAGCATCGAAATCCTTGCCCAGCTGTTGCATGAGCTGGCGGCGTTGCATATCCACCGCCTGACTCAGCTCGTTCTGGCTGATTTCTTCACCATTGACCTTCGCCGCTTCATTCTTGCTCGTCGTGGCCTGGAAAATGGCGTCGAAACCGGTCAAGGCCATCAGCGCAACGATGACACCGATAATAGTCTTGGCAATCCAGCCTTGTGAATTGTCCCTGATATTCTGCAGCATGCGTCCCCCAGAAACGGTTGAACTTCAAAATTAGGCAACCGTGGAGCGTGGGTAGAATCCGGATAGAAGAAAGGCGCATCCGAGGATGCGCCTTCTCGTAACTGGCGGAGCGGATCAAAGGCTCGAACTGGCGACCCTTGGTGTCTTGAACCGGCGACCTGCAGTCAGGACTGCCGCTCCGCTGCCAAGTCAGGCATGACCCCGACCCGGATGGGTAAAAACCTGAATCGAACTTAGTTGACAGCTTCTTTCAGTGCTTTACCGGCTTTGAAACCTGGTTTTTTGGCTGCTGCGATTTCCAGCGTCTTACCGGTCTGTGGGTTACGACCAATGCGAGCTGGACGATCGGTTACGGAGAAAGTACCGAAACCTACCAGAACAACAGAGTCGCCAGCCTTGAGAGCGCCAGTGACGGATTCGATTACAGCGTCCAGCGCACGGCCAGCAGCAGCTTTCGGGATATCAGCGGATGCAGCGATAGCATCAATCAGTTCCGACTTGTTCACTCTAAGTCCCCTTATATCTATTTGAGTATGATTCTAAGTTTTTTTGGTGAAAGCAAAAACGAGTGCTGAATGGCCTACAGACACTTAAGAGCCGCTTTATAACAAGGGCTCTAAAAAACTGTCAAGGAAGCCCCCCAGGCAAATACGTACTAATGCGTGCTAATTCTTTCCTTAGAATCCGCGTCGCGTTTCTCATCCTTCGCGACTATCTCCGGAGCCACGTCCGGCAAGGGCTCCGGCGCGTATTGCAACGCAATTTGCAGGACCTCGTCAATCCATTTAACCGGTTTAATCTGTAGATCCTGCTTGATATTGTCCGGAATCTCTTTGAGATCGCGCACATTCTCTTCAGGAATGATCACGGTCTTGATCCCGCCACGATGGGCAGCCAGCAGTTTTTCTTTCAAGCCGCCAATGGCCAGCACCTGGCCACGCAAAGTGATTTCGCCGGTCATGGCGACATCCGCGCGTACCGGAATGCCGGTCAATGCCGAAACCAGGGCCGTACACATGCCCACGCCAGCGCTAGGACCGTCTTTCGGGGTTGCCCCTTCAGGCATATGGATATGCGTGTCGCGCTTCTCATGGAAGTCCAGGGGAATGCCCAGGCTCTTCGCTCGACTGCGAACAACGGTCAATGCGGCCGTGATCGACTCGACCATCACATCACCCAGGGAACCGGTCTTGATCAACTGGCCCTTGCCCGGTACCACGGCGGCTTCGATGGTCAGCAGTTCGCCACCCACCTGAGTCCACGCCAGCCCGGTCACCTGGCCGATCTGATCCTGCTGCTCGGCCAGGCCATAACGGAATTTACGCACGCCCAGGAAGTGCTCCAGCATGTCTGCAGTAACCTTCACCGAGAAGCGTTTTTCCAGCGCATGTTCCTTGACGGCCTTGCGGCACACCTTGGCAATCTGCCGCTCAAGGCCACGCACACCGGCTTCACGGGTGTAGTAGCGGATGATGTCGCGAATCGCTTCGGCGTCGAATTCCAGCTCGCCTTTTTTCAATCCGTTGGCAGTGATCTGCTTCGGCGAAAGGTACTTCACGGCGATGTTGATCTTCTCGTCTTCGGTGTAGCCAGGCAGACGGATCACTTCCATTCGGTCCAGCAGCGCCGGCGGGATGTTCATCGAGTTCGAGGTGCACAGGAACATCACATCGGACAGGTCGTAATCGACTTCCAGATAGTGATCGTTGAAGTTGTGGTTCTGCTCGGGATCGAGCACTTCCAGCAACGCCGATGCCGGATCGCCGCGCATATCGCTGCCCATTTTGTCGATTTCATCGAGCAGGAACAGCGGGTTGCGCACGCCCACTTTTGTCATCTTTTGAATCAATCTTCCTGGCATCGAACCGATGTAAGTACGGCGATGACCACGAATTTCCGCCTCGTCACGCACGCCACCGAGAGCCATGCGTACGAACTTGCGGTTGGTGGCATGAGCAATCGACTCCGCCAGGGATGTTTTACCCACCCCCGGAGGACCGACCAGGCACAGCACCGGACCACGAATCTTCTTCACGCGTTTTTGCACGGCGAGGTATTCGAGGATGCGCTCTTTGACTTCTTCGAGACCATAGTGGTCGGCATCCAGAATGTCTTCGGCACGCGCCAGATCCAGGCGCACCTTGCTCTGGGCCTTCCACGGCACCTGAACCAGCCAGTCGATGTACGAACGCACCACGGTTGCTTCCGCGGACATCGGTGACATCTGCTTGAGCTTGTTCAGTTCGGCCGTCGCCTTGGCCAGCGCGTCTTTCGGCAGGCCGGCGGCGTCGATACGCTTTTTAAGGTCTTCGACTTCGTTATGACCTTCGTCGCTGTCACCGAGCTCTTTCTGAATGGCCTTCATCTGCTCGTTCAGGTAGTACTCGCGCTGACTGCGCTCCATTTGCTTCTTGACGCGGCCGCGAATGCGTTTTTCGACTTGCAGCAGATCGATCTCGGCATCGAGCAACGCCAGGACGTGCTCGACCCGGGCTGACAGATCGATGATTTCGAGGATTTCCTGCTTCTGCTCGATCTTCAGGGCCATGTGCGCAGCCATGGTGTCCACCAGGCGGCCTGGCTCATCGATGCTGTTGAGCGACGAGAGGACCTCAGCCGGGACTTTCTTGCCCAACTGCACGTATTGCTCGAACTGGGACAGCAGGCTGCGAACGAACACTTCCGACTCGCGCTCTGGTGCATCAACTTCGTCGATCAGGGAGACTTCAGCACGGCAGTGGCCGTCCACTTCGCTGAAGCGCTCAACGGCGCCCCGCTGCTCACCTTCGACCAGGACCTTGACCGTGCCGTCAGGCAGCTTCAGCAGCTGCAGAACGGTGGCAATCGTACCAACGCGGTACAGAGCCTCTTCACCGGGATCGTCGTCAGCAGGGTTTCTCTGGGCCAGCAGAAGAATCTGCTTGTCACCCGTCATCGCAGCCTCGAGGGCTTCGATGGATTTCTCGCGCCCCACGAACAGCGGGATAACCATGTGCGGATAAACCACGACATCACGCAATGGCAGGAGAGGCAATTCAATGGTGGTCTTCATGATTTCGCCTCTACGGCGGCCGTAAGGCCGTAAACAGATGGAAGTAAGCTTGAAACCAAGATGGGGGCTAGTTTGGAAAAAAACAAGCGGATAAAGGAACGACTTTTAAGATCGAAGCCTGCAGGGGGCTGGATACTTCGCATAACCCTGCGGCAGCTCCTACAAAAGCCAGGCCGCCGTTTCGGCGAGCCAGCCCCAAATAGCAAAGGGGCCCGAAGGCCCCTTCTTTGTTCGAGCTGCGTGACGCTTAAGCGTCTGGCGCGGCCTTGGCGGTCGGCTCACTGTTTTCATAGATATACAGTGGCTTGGACTTGCCTTCTATCACGCTTTCATCGATCACTACTTTGCTCACCTCGGATTGCGAGGGGATTTCATACATAGTGTCGAGCAATACACCTTCGAGAATCGAACGCAGGCCACGGGCACCGGTTTTACGCTCCAGGGCACGCTTGGCGACCGATTTCAGAGCGTCGGAACGGAATTCCAGATCAACGCCTTCCATCTCGAACAGCTTGGCATACTGCTTGGTCAGAGCATTTTTCGGCTCGGTGAGGATCTGCATCAACGCAGCCTCGTCTAGCTCGTCCAGCGTCGCGAGTACCGGCAGACGACCGACGAATTCCGGGATCAGACCGAACTTGACCAGATCGTCAGGCTCGACTTCACGCAGGGACTCACCGACTTTCTTGCCTTCTTCCTTGCTGCGCACTTCCGCGTTGAAACCGATACCGCCCTTGGTGGAACGGTTTTGAATAACCTTTTCCAGACCGGAGAACGCACCGCCGCAGATGAACAGGATGTTACGGGTGTCGACCTGAAGGAATTCCTGCTGCGGATGCTTGCGACCACCTTGAGGCGGAACGGAAGCGACCGTGCCTTCGATCAACTTGAGCAGGGCCTGCTGCACGCCTTCACCGGAAACGTCCCGGGTGATCGACGGGTTGTCGGATTTGCGCGAAATCTTGTCGATTTCATCGATGTAGACAATACCCATCTGGGCTTTTTCCACATCGTAATCGCATTTCTGCAGCAGCTTCTGAATGATGTTCTCGACATCTTCACCCACGTAACCCGCCTCGGTGAGGGTGGTTGCGTCGGCGATGGTGAACGGAACGTTCAGCAAGCGAGCCAGGGTTTCGGCAAGCAGGGTCTTACCCGAGCCTGTCGGGCCGATCAGCAGGATGTTGCTCTTGCCGAGTTCGACGTCGTCATTCTTTTTGTCACGCTGATTCAGGCGCTTGTAGTGGTTGTACACCGCTACGGCCAGAACCTTTTTCGCACGCTCCTGACCAATCACATACTGATCAAGGATGCCGCTGATTTCTTTAGGCGAAGGCAATTTATGCGCGCTGCTTTCGGCCTGTGCTTCCTGCACCTCCTCGCGGATGATGTCATTGCACAGGTCGACGCACTCGTCGCAGATAAAGACCGAGGGGCCGGCAATCAATTTGCGTACTTCATGCTGGCTTTTGCCACAGAAGGAGCAATAGAGCAGCTTGCCGTTGTCCTCGCCGTTGCGGGTGTCAGTCATTCGTTCGATCCAAATCCGATAGGCTTGCAACACAAGATGAAGGCTATTGCGGGCTTTTTCAAGCCCGCAGGTGTCGGACCCGCCGACCAACCTTATTTTGAGCTGCTTATTTTAAGCAGGGCGCTGACTGATCACTTCGTCGATCAACCCGTACTCACGCGCAGCGTCCGCACTCATGAAATTATCGCGGTTGGTATCACGCTCGATTTCTTCAAGCGTGCGCCCGCTGTGCTTGGCCATCAGCGTGTTGAGACGCTCACGAATGAAGAGGATTTCCTTGGCGTGGATTTCGATATCCGACGCCTGACCCTGGAAACCGCCCAGTGGCTGGTGAATCATCACACGCGAGTTCGGCAGGCAGTAACGCTTGCCCTGGGCACCAGCCGTCAGCAGGAATGCGCCCATGCTGCACGCCTGACCGATACAGGTGGTCGACACATTGGGCTTGATGAACTGCATGGTGTCGTAGATCGACATGCCCGCCGTCACCGAACCGCCCGGGGAGTTGATATAGAGATGGATGTCCTTGTCCGGGTTTTCCGCTTCAAGGAACAGCAATTGCGCACAGATCAGGTTGGCCATGTAGTCCTCTACCGGGCCAACCAGAAAGATCACTCGCTCCTTGAGCAGGCGCGAGTAGATGTCGTAGGCGCGCTCGCCACGAGCGGACTGCTCGACAACCATCGGGACCAGGCCGCCTGCGGCCTGGATATCAGAGTTCTGCTGAATATACGAATTACGGAACATGCTCTGCAGTCACTCCCAAATAGTTATGTCTTGAATACGCATAAGCCAGCACGAAGGCTGGCTTATGGTGTTTGCTTCTTACCGCAAAAGTGATCAGTCGGCTTGTGGTGCTTCTACCGGCTTGACCGCTTCTTCGTAAGAGACCGATTTGTCGGTCACGCTAGCTTTCTGCAGAACAGTATCCACAACTTGCTCTTCCAGCACAACCGAACGAACTTCGTTCAGTTGCTGGTCGTTTTTGTAGTACCAGGACACAACTTGCTCAGGCTCCTGATAGGCCGAAGCCATTTCCTGAATCATCTCGCGAACGCGGGTTTCGTCTGGCTTGAGGTCGAACTGCTTGACCACTTCAGCCACGATCAGGCCCAGCACTACGCGGCGCTTGGCTTGCTCTTCGAACAGCTCGGCCGGCAGCTGGTCAGGCTTGATGTTGCCGCCGAACTGCTGGACAGCCTGCACGCGCAGACGGTCAACTTCGTTGGACAGCAGAGCCTTTGGCACTTCGATCGGGTTGGTGGCCAGCAGACCGTCCATTACCTGATTCTTGACCTTGGATTTGATCGCCTGACGCAGCTCGCGCTCCATATTCTTGCGAACTTCGGCACGGAAGCCTTCCAGACCGGTTTCCTTGATGCCGAATTGAGCGAAGAACTCTTCAGTCAGTTCTGGCAGCTTTGGCTCGGAAACGGTGTTGACAGTCACGGTGAACTCGGCGGTTTTGCCAGCCAGGTCCAGGTTCTGATAGTCCTCTGGGAAAGTCAGGTTCAGAACACGCTCTTCACCGGCCTTGGCGCCAACCAGGCCATCTTCGAAACCAGGGATCATGCGGCCGGAACCCAGAACCAACTGGGTACCCTTGGCGGAACCGCCGGCGAACACTTCACCGTCGACCTTGCCGACGAAATCGATGTTCAGCTGGTCTTCGTTCTGGGCAGCGCGATCGGCCACTTCGAAACGGGTGTTCTGCTTGCGCAGGATTTCCAGCATCTTGTCCAGATCGGCGTCAGTCACGTCAGCGCTCAGACGCTCGACGGCGATACCGTCAAAACCGGCAACGGTGAACTCAGGGAACACTTCGAATACGGCTACGTATTCCAGGTCCTTGCCCGCTTCCAGGGATTTTGGTTCGATCGAAGGCTGACCAGCCGGGTTCAGCTTCTGCTCAACCACAGCTTCATAGAAGGAAGACTGGATCACGTCGCCTACAGCTTCCTGGCGAGCGTCAGCACCGAAACGGCGCTTGATTTCGCTCATTGGCACTTTGCCTGGACGGAAGCCAGCAATCTTGGCCTTTTGGGCGGTCTGCTGCAGACGCTTGTTGACCTGGCTCTCGATGCGCTCAGCCGGCACGGTGACGCTCATGCGGCGCTCAAGAGCAGTAGTATTTTCAACAGAAACTTGCATGGATATTCCTCGTTGCACAGACGTTAGCCGGCCGTTTCCGACCCCAGAATCAAGGGCATGCATTCTAGTGGGTCAAACTCAAGAAGTCACCCTACTGAAAACGGGTAAAAAAGCAGCAGGCAATTTATAGGTGCGAATGCACGAGTGCACCTCGCCCCGATGGCAAATACAACCAATCACGCCAGGGCTCTGCGCCGACCCTTCCTATATAGAAGAGGCCGCCAATCATCTCCCTGACAGCCGGCCCCGCAAGCAGGACCGGCGGACAGGACAGCATCATCGAGAAACATAAATACGACGAAACGCCCCGCCCCTGCGACCCGGAACTTGCGGCCGCCGAAACAAAAAAGGCGCCAGACTTTTCAATCTGGCGCCTTTCGAAATATGGGGTGGACGATGGGGATCGAACCCACGACAACGGGAGTCACAATCCCGTGCTCTACCAACTGAGCTACGCCCACCATATTGCCTGTTAAAGAAGCCAAACAACTTCTTTATCAAGCTCCAGCCAGGCCAACAGCCTGATCGAAGCTTTATTTGGTGCGGATGAAGAGACTCGAACTCTTACGCCTCGCGGCGCTGGAACCTAAATCCAGTGTGTCTACCAATTCCACCACATCCGCGGATGAAGCCGTTAAAGCAAAGGCGCCAGACTGTTAATCTGGCGCCTTTCGAAATATGGGGTGGACGATGGGGATCGAACCCACGACAACGGGAGTCACAATCCCGTGCTCTACCAACTGAGCTACGCCCACCATATCGCGCTACTTGTGCCAAAGCTGCCTAATGGCGCACCCGGCAGGACTCGAACCTGCGACCATCCGCTTAGAAGGCGGATGCTCTATCCAGCTGAGCTACGGGCGCCTTGTTAGCTGTACCCTTGGAGGACTACAAACTAAGTGCTTTCCAGTCTCGCAGAACCGTAATCCCGCTCAACCTTCTTAACCAGTGCTAGGCTGTGCCCGACAAGTGCGACGAATAGTATAGAGCCACCCGAAGGTCGTCAAATCCTTTTTAAAAAAAATTCATTTAATTAAAGGAGTTAGGGGAATTTGCAGACCAAGCGCCTTTGCCCTCACCGCATGACATGCGAGAATGCGTTCTCTTTTTTTCCCCTCTCGATGGTTAATCACGCGCAATGACTGCACAACTAATCGACGGCAAATCGATCGCCGCCAGCCTGCGCCAGCAGATCGCCCAACGTGTCACCGAGCGTCGCCAGCAAGGCCTGCGCACGCCCGGCCTTGCGGTGATCCTGGTCGGTAGCGATCCTGCCTCTCAGGTTTATGTCTCGCACAAGCGTAAAGACTGTGAAGAGGTCGGCTTTCTGTCCCAAGCTTATGACCTGCCTTCCGAAACCACTCAAGAAGCGCTGACCGAGCTGATCGATCGCCTGAACGACGATCCTGCGATCGACGGCGTCCTGCTTCAGCTTCCGCTTCCCGAACACCTGGACGCCTCCAGACTGCTGGAGCGCATTCGTCCGGACAAAGACGTCGACGGTTTCCATCCTTATAACGTCGGTCGCCTGGCCCAGCGTATCCCGCTACTGCGCCCATGCACCCCCAAAGGCATCATGACCCTGCTGGAAAGCACCGGGGTCGATCTTTACGGGATGAATGCCGTGGTCGTCGGTGCGTCCAATATCGTTGGCCGCCCGATGGCGATGGAATTGCTGCTGGCCGGTTGCACCGTGACCGTCACCCACCGCTTTACCAAGGACCTGGCCGGGCATGTCGGCCGTGCGGACCTGGTCGTCGTCGCCGCCGGCAAGCCGGGACTGGTCAAGGGCGAATGGATCAAGGAAGGCGCGATCGTGATCGATGTCGGCATCAACCGTCAGGACGATGGCAAGCTGGTCGGTGACGTGATCTATGAAACCGCCCTGCCCCGCGCCGGCTGGATCACTCCGGTGCCGGGCGGCGTTGGCCCGATGACCCGTGCCTGCCTGCTGGAAAACACCCTCTACGCCGCTGAAACCCTGCACAGCTGAGTTTCACCGCAGACGCTGACAGCGAATCGAAGAACCCCGCCCTTGGCGGGGTTCTTTTTGCCTGCGAAACACACTCGACCACCCGACGGAAAATGACATTTTTTTCATGTTTCTCAGGACTTTCGCCTGTTGTTTGAACAACCATCGACAGTTATTCAGCCATACTCCAGAATGTCGCGCTTTTAACGAAATAGCCCGTTACAGAACGGCTTATCAACACTTTGCGAGTCTGCCAGCGTGAAAATCCGTCTTTCCATCCTGAGCCTATTTTTTGCAGTTACAGGAACTTTCCTCACGCCAATCGCCAGTGCTGACGAGACCACCGCAGCGCCGCGAGATACGAAGACACTCAAGCTCGCTTCCGGCAGCTCCCTGCTGCTGGACATGCAAACCAACAAAGTCATCTATGCCAGCAATCCTGACGTCGTCGTCCCCATCGCGTCCGTCAGCAAACTGATGACCGGCCTGGTCGTGGTCGAAGCCCGCCAGAACATGGATGAATACATCAACATCAACATCAGCGACACACCGGAAATGAAAGGCGTGTACTCCCGGGTCAAGCTCAAGAGCGAACTGCCGCGCCGGGAAATGTTGCTGATTGCCCTGATGTCATCCGAAAACCGCGCCGCCGCAAGCCTGGCCCACCACTATCCGGGAGGCTATGCCGCGTTCATTGCTGCCATGAACGCCAAGGCCCGGGCACTGGGCATGACCAACACGCATTTCGTCGAGCCGACCGGCCTCTCCCCGCGCAACGTTTCGACCGCTCGCGATTTGAGCAAACTGTTGATCGCCGCGCACAAGTACCCGCTGCTGACCGAGCTGAGCACGACCAAGGAAAAAACCGTCTCGTTCCGTAAACCCAACTACAGCCTGGGTTTTCGCAACACTGACCATTTGGTCCGCAAGCCGGACTGGGACATCCAGCTGACAAAAACCGGTTTCACCAACGAAGCAGGCCACTGCCTGGTGCTGGTGACCCGAATGAGTAACCGCCCGGTGGCCCTGGTGATCCTTGACGCCTATGGCAAGTACACCCATTTTGCCGATGCCACGCGCATGCGTAATTGGGTAGAGAGCGGAAAGAGCGCAGACGTGCCTTCCGTAGCCTTGCAGTACAAGGCAGACAAGAACCTCAAGCAGCGGCAGAGCGGCGTGGTTGAAGCGTCGCAGTAACCTTGCTGCAAACACATTAAAAAAAGCCCCGATCACTCGGGGCTTTTTTTTGGTGATTCACGGAACACAGATTACGAAATATCTGTAGGAACTGCCGAAGGCCCCTACAGATGAACCTTTTTTCCGGCTATTCAGTCATTGGGCAGCGGCATCTGGTCGTCGTCCGGGATGCCGTCGCCGGTACTTGGATCTCTCCACCCCTTCGGTTTTTCAGTGGGCACCACCGTTGGCCGCGCCATGGGATCCCTCAACGGGCTGTCCGGATCCATCACCGGATCGGTGCTTTGCTCCGGGGTCGTGGGGACGGTTTCCGGACGTTTGTCGTCGAAACTGGAATCGGTAGACATACACACCTCCATTGAACCTAAGGTTTCAGATCACCCAGTGGATCGTAGGGCTTGGCCGGAGCCTTGGGGTTGTCACCCGGCTTCACGTCCCTCGGTGCCTTGGCGGGCCCGATCGGGTCGACCTGAGGATCGGCAAGGTCCGGGGAATCGGGGTCGAAACCCAGCTCATCGCCAGAGGAATGTTCAGACGAGTGCGGACCGACGGGCGTTGTGGAGTGAGCCATGGGTGCCTCCTGATCTCGGCCCGGAACAATGATCCGGGCCTTTGAAGATCAGAGGCCGGCGGCGAACGATGGTGCCCGTCGGGTGACCAACGGACTTAGTGTGCGGCCAGGGCTTTTTTCGCCTTGGCGGCGGCCTGCTCCTGACCGGCTTGAGCCAGCTCGTTGGCGGCATTGAGCCATCGCTGCTGATCGACCTGCGACGGGATCTGCGTCGGATTCTGGATCAGCACGGCCCAGCCACCGGCGTCCTTGAATGCCGACTCGAAGGCGCTGAAGCTCATCAGTTCGCGGCGATCCATCCCCGCGCGCAACAGGACCGTCTGCTTCTGGCGGTTGTAGCCGGCTAGAATGGCGTAACGCGGTTCGGCCCACATGGCCGAGCCCTCGGTGAAGCGCACCATCACCGGATAACCGGCGGCGACCTGCGTCAACAAAGCCGCAAGGTTGCTGTCGAGGGGATAAACCACCATCCCGTACTCGCGGGCCAGGTTCTGCATGTTCTGTTGCAACTGCGCTTCACCCCCCGGCAAATGCAAGGGCTTTTCGAGCAAGCCCGGGGTGATCACGATGCCCTGCTGGGACAGCATGCTGGCCAGCACCTGCGGCCCGCTTTGATACGCATCGCCCCGGTAGAATCGGCCGCTGAGTTCGACTCGCTCCGGCAAACGCTTGATCTCGGGCGCAACACTCCCGGCGCAGCCCGCCAGACTTGCCACGCAACCGGCCATCAGCATGGCCGACAAAATTCGAGAAAATACCCGCACCATCAGCTCTCTCTTGTTCAGGTTCAGACGCCAGGCAATCCCATTCCCGGCTCGGTCGTCGATCATAGGTCGCCGCGCTGCCAGGGTATAGCTTTAAACGGCAGACGCGTTCATTCGATAGAGCGAACTGGTTGGTGACTGCCGACTTTCGGTCAATAGTCTGAAATGCAGTAACGGCTAGACTGTGTTCTAAGAGACGACAGTGAAGCGTGTGTGCCCGCAGCAGGGCAAAGAGGAGGCGCAGATGAGCCTGACCATGATCATTGCGATGTTGATTTGCAGCTGGCTGGCGGTAGCCGCTGCCATGCTGTGGGGCGTGCTGCGCATCACTCGCCGCCACCATCACCCTGCCCCACCCGCAACGGCGCCAGAAGCGGACGAGACGCGCAGCCAACACGCCAACGCTCACTGACCGATATTTTCTTCGAACAAACAAAAACGGCCGCCTGGATTCAGGCGGCCGTTTTGCTTTCATCTACCGTCAAGCGTCAGCGTTTACCTGCTTCTGCCGGGCCCGGCGAGACATCATGTTCAACACCTCGATCGAAGCCGAGAACGCCATGGCCGCATAGACGTAGCCTTTCGGTACATGGGCGCCGAAGCCTTCGGCGATCAGCGTCATGCCGATCATGATCAGGAAGCCCAGGGCCAGCATCACCACCGTCGGGTTGTCGTTGATGAACTTGGCCAACGGATCAGCGGCAAACAACATCACCAGCACCGACACCACCACCGCGATGATCATGATCGGCAAATGCTCGGTCATGCCGACAGCGGTAATGATGCTGTCGATGGAAAACACCATGTCCAGCATCAGGATCTGGCCGATCGCCGCAGCAAAGCCCAGGGTCACGGTGGATGTCTTGGACGTCGGATCATCCGGCGCCGGGTCCATGCTGTGATGGATCTCGGTGGTCGCCTTCCACAACAGGAACAGGCCACCGGCGATCAGGATCATGTCTTTCCAGGAAAACGCGTGGCCGAGAATCTCGATCACCGGAGCGGTCAACTGGACGATGAACGCGATGGTGCTCAGCAGACCCAATCGCAGGATCAGCGCCATGCCGATACCAATGCGCCGTGCCTTCTGCCTGTGTTGCTCGGGCAGCTTGTTGGTCAGGATCGAAATGAAGATCAGGTTATCGATGCCGAGCACGATTTCCATCACCACCAGGGTGGCCAGGGCAACCCAGGCAGTGGGGCTGGCGGCAAGTTGTAAAAGGTAGTCCATGGGTCAGTCCTGACTCGTTGTAATACGGTTTAGATTTCCTGGGAGGAAGATTCGGTTTTTTCCGATTCTTTTTCCGATGATTCTTTTTTGCTGATCAACCCGCTGGTGGCATCGCTGAGTGCCTGTTCGGCAGCCTTGTGGGTATCGTCAATCGCCTGTTTGGCGCTTTCGGCGGCCTTGCCCATCAACTGTTGAGCGCTTTTCTCGGCCTGGTCGCAACCGGCCAATACCAGTAAAGATGTGATCAACAGCGCCGTGGATTTAATTTTCATGATGCTCCCTCGATAGAACGAACGGGACCGAAACGATGGCCCGTTGATAGCGATGCATTCTAGGGAAGCGAACACTTCAGGAAAATTCGTATTTTTGCGGTATATACTTCGTTTTTTACGAACCCATACTTTCTTGCTTTAGATGTAGGGACCGTACCTATGTTGAATTATCGACAACTGCATTATTTCTGGGTGGTGGCCAAGACCGGCAGCATCGTGCGCGCCTGCGAACAACTGAACCTCACACCGCAAACCATCAGCGGGCAGATTTCATTGCTGGAACAGACCTTTGGCATCGAGTTGTTTCGGCGCGTCGGACGGCAACTCGAACTGACCGAGGCCGGACGCCAGGCACTGCCCTACGCCGAGCAAATGTTCCAGCTGGGTGGCGAACTGGAACTGATGCTGCGGGCACAACCCAATGAGCAGCAAATTCTGTTTCGTGTCGGGGTGGCCGACGTGGTGCCCAAGTCCATCGTCTATCGCCTGATTGCACCGACCATGGAGCTGAGCGAACCGCTGCGCATCACCTGCCGCGAAGACAAGCTTGAACGTTTGTTGGCCGACCTGGCGATCCAGCGCCTGGACCTGGTGATCTCCGATAGCCCGATGCCGTCGCACCTGGACATCAAGGGCTACAGCCAGAAACTGGGTGAGTGCGGGATCAGCTTCTTCGCCACCCCTGAGTTGGCGGCACGCTTCGGTCAGGACTTCCCGCGCAACCTGCACGGTGCGCCACTGCTGATTCCAGGTCCGGAAACCGTGGTGCGCAGCCGTTTGCAGCGCTGGTTCGCCGAGCAGCAGATCCAGCCGCAGATTGTCGGCGAGTTCGACGATAGCGCCCTGATGCAGGCCTTCGGCCAATCCGGCAGCGGGATCTTCATCGGCCCGAGCGTGATTGCCGATGAAGTGCGGCGCCAGTATGGCGTGCTAGTGATCGGCCAGACCGATGCGGTGAGCGAGTCGTTCTATGCCATCTCAGTGGAGCGCAAGGTCAAGCACCCCGGCATTGTCGCCATTACCGAAGGTGCCCGACGCGAGCTGTTTACAGCGCTGTAACCGCTTCGCGCGGCTTGAACGTCATCAGGGCGATGGCCAGCAGGATCGAAGCCAGAATGAAAGCGGCGGCGGCAAAGCCAAGGCCTTGCAGGCCGACGCTGTCGATCACCCGACCACCGATCATCGCGCCCAGGCCGATACCGAGGTTGGCCCCGGCGATGTTCAGCGACGCGGCAAATGCCGGCGCTTCGGGCGCGGCTTTCATCAGGCGCACATGGCTGACCAGGAACAACGCCGCCTGAGTCACGCCCCAGATGCCCATCGCCGCCGCCAGACCGAGCGGTGAATGGATGTTCGGCACCAGTGCCACCAGGCCGGCAATCATGAACGCACAGAACATCATCGACGCCATCAGCGGGTGCCGATCCACTGCCCGGCCGCCCAGGGAGTTACCGATCAACCCGACCGCGCCGAAGCCCATCAGGCACCAGCCGACCAGGGTGCCGTTGAAGCCGGCCAGACGCTCGAGGATGTCGGCCAGATAGGTATAGGCCGTGAACATGCCGCTGAACACGATCACCGACAGCAACACATGACCGAGCATCAGCGGGCTGCGCAGGATCTTGAACTGCGACACAAAGCTCACCTGATGCTGGTGCAGGTTGGTCCTGGGCAGATAGATAAACAGCAGCAGCGCCTTGGCAAAGGCGATGACCGCCAGAATCGCAAAGGCACTGCGCCAGCCGAACGCATCGGAAATCAGCGTGCCCACCGGAATGCCGAACACCGTGGCGCAGACAATGCCGAAGCCGATCTTGGCGATGGCGCGACCGGCGTAATCCGGCCCGACGATGTCCACCGCCGTTTCGCTGGCCAGCGCCCAGAACACCGGTAGCCCCAGCGCCGGGATCAACCGGGCAAACGCCATCACCCAGATGTTCGGCGCCAGCGCCGCCAGCGTATTGGCCAGGCCAAACAGGATCAGCACCGAGATGAACAGCTTGCGCCGCTCGAAGCGAGCGAAATAAGCCGTGAGGAACGGCCCGAACGCGGCCACGGTAAACGCGAACAAGGTCACCAGCAAACCGGCCTGCGGGATGCTGACCTCCAGGTCCCTGGCGATAGCCGGCAACAGGCCAACGATGATGAATTCCGTGGTCAGCACCGTGAAACCGGCGGCAGACAACAGAAGAATGGGCAACAACCGCATGCACAACTCCAGAAAAACGAAAACACCAGCGATAGCCCGAAGGCCCACTGGCAGACATGAAAATGAGGATGGCGAATCTTAACAGAGTGTTTTCGGATGCGGTTGCACGAACCTGCAATTCGCGTTGAAGACCAGGGCGGCAGTTCGTCACAGGTCTGAAAGATCGGTCCTGCGCTGTGATAAAGTCCGCGCCCTGAAAAACGTACACCCTGTGTTCATCGGTCATTTTGGCGTCGATGTCACGATCCTCTTCGGTTTCCAGCGGGCTGCATGCGCGGTGAAACCTCGCACTAATAAAAAATCAGAGATGCTGTTTTATGACTGCTTCATCCCCTTCTCTATTACACCGCCTTAAACGCTTGAGCCTGGTTACACAAATTGTGATCGGCCTGATCGCCGGTATTGCCTTGGCGCTGATTGCCCCCGATGTGGCGAAATCCACGGCGTTCATCGGCAAAGTGTTTGTCTCGGCACTGAAAGCCGTTGCACCGATTCTGGTGTTCGTGCTGGTCATGGCGTCGATTGCCAACCACAAGCACGGCCAGGAAACCCACATCCGGCCGATTCTGTTCCTGTATCTGCTGGGCACTTTCGCCGCCGCGGTGGTCGCGGTGGTTGCCAGCATGACGTTCCCGTCCAGCCTGGTGCTGTCGACCCAGGACGTCGCGGTCACAGCACCGGGCGGGATTGGCGAAGTACTGCAAAGCCTGTTGCTGAGTGTGGTCGACAATCCGGTCAGCGCGCTGATGAACGCCAATTTCATCGGCATCCTGGCGTGGGCCATCGGCATGGGCATCGCCATTCGTCATGCCGGCGACACCACCCGTGAAGTGCTGGGCGACCTGTCCAACGGCGTGACCGTGATCGTGCGCCTGGTGATCAGTTTCGCTCCGCTGGGCATCTTCGGGCTGGTGGCCTCGACCCTGGCCACCTCCGGCTTCGGCGCCTTGATCGGTTATGCGCACCTGCTGGCCGTGCTGCTGGGCTGCATGCTGTTCGTGGCACTGGTGATGAACCCGATCATTGTCTTCTGGAAAGTGCGCCGCAATCCGTATCCGCTGGTGCTGACCTGCCTGCGCGAAAGCGGCATTACCGCATTCTTCACCCGCAGTTCGGCGGCGAACATTCCGGTCAACCTGGAATTGAGCAAGCGCCTGGGCCTGCACGAAGACACCTACTCGGTATCGATCCCGCTGGGCGCGACCATCAACATGGCCGGCGCGGCGATCACCATCACCGTGCTGACCCTGGCCGCCGTACACACCCTGGGCATCACCGTGGACATTCCCACCGCGATCCTGCTGAGCGTGGTCGCGGCGATCTGCGCCTGTGGTGCTTCGGGTGTGGCCGGCGGTTCGCTGTTGCTGATTCCGCTGGCATGCAGCCTGTTCGGCATCCCGAGCGAAATCGCCATGCAGGTGGTGGCGGTCGGGTTCATCATCGGCGTGTTGCAGGACTCGGCGGAAACCGCACTGAACTCCTCCACCGATGTGCTGTTCACGGCGGCGGCTTGCCTGGGTGAAGAGGCAAAAACAGAGCGCCTGGCCTGACACAAATCCCTGTGGGAGCGAGCTTGCTCGCGATAGCGGTGGGTCAGTCAACATCAATGTTGAAGGTTACACCGCCATCGCGGGCAAGCCCGCTCCCACAGGGTCGGCGGTGTATTTGAAACATATGCGTGTATGAAAAAGCCCGCCAAGGCGTAAACCTTGGCGGGCTTTTTTGTACCCGGGCGGTTTAGAACGCGCCCATGTAGTCGCGCTTGCCCACTTCCACGCCATTGTGGCGCAGCAGTGCATAAGTGGTAGTGACGTGGAAGAAGAACTGCGGCAGGCCGTAGGTCAGCAGGTAGGACTGGCCGCTGAAGCGCTTCTCTTTAGGCGTGCCCGGACGGGTGACGATCTCGATGCCTTCCTTGCCGTTGATCTGCTCAGGCGTGAACTCGCCGATGTAAGCCAGAACTTTGCTCAGCAGCGCTTGCAGTTCGGCGAAAGTGGTTTCGGTGTCGTCGTACTTCGGCACTTCAACTTCGGCCAGACGGGAAGAAACGCCCTTGGCGAAATCAACGGCAATCTGTACCTGGCGCACCAGCGGGAACATGTCCGGGAACAGGCGCGCTTGCAGGAAGGCGTTAGGGTCGATGTTTTTTTCGGCGGCGTGAGCCTCGGCCTTTTTCAGTACATCGCTCAGGGCGTTGAGCATTTGCTGGAAAACAGGCACGGAAGCGTCGTACAGGGAAATGGTCATGGCAGGTCTCGTGTGGAGGAACGTGGGTCATGTGCATCTGTAGGAGCGAGCCTGCTCGCGATGGTCGTTAACGAAAACGCGTCCTGTCTGGATGAACGCGTTGCGCCGAAGTCCATCGCGAGCAGGCTCGCTCCTACAGGTGATCAGCATCAGGGGCCGATTATAGCCGCGTGCCGCCCTCCCGAGACCGGTCTTTTTCAGCTGCCGTACACTTTGGCCGCCGGTACCACTTGCGTCAGCAGTTGCGCGACGGCATCGCCCATCTCGCCAACCGCCCAGCGGCCCTGGCGATCCAGTTGCGGGCCACGGCGCCAGCCATCGGCGATCGACAACTTGCCGCCCTCGACTTCGAACATCTGTCCGGTCACCTCGGCGGACGCCTCGGAACCCAGCCACACCACCAGCGGCGCGACGTTTTCCGGGGCGAAGTAATCGAAGCCCGCTTCAGGTTTTTTCATGGTGTCGGCGAACACCTGCTCGGTCATTCCGGTACGCGCGGCCGGCGCCAGGGCGTTGGCGGTGATCCCGTAACGGCGCAGTTCAGCCGCCTGCACCAGCGTCAGCGAAGCAATACCGCCCTTGGCCGCCGCATAGTTGGACTGTCCAATGGAACCCTGTAAACCGGCGCCGGAACTGGTGTTGATGATCCGCGCATCGACCTTGGCGCCGCTCTTGGCCTGCTCACGCCAGTACTTCACGGCGTGGCTGGAAATGCAGAAGTGGCCCTTGAGGTGCACCGCCACCACGGCGTCCCAGTCGGATTCGCTGAGGCTGGCGAACATGCGGTCACGGCAGATGCCGGCGTTGTTGACCACCACGTTCAGCTCGCCAAAGGTTTCGATGGCCTGGCGCACGATCAGCCCTGCCGAATCGTAGCGGGTGATATCGTCGCTGTTGGCCACGGCACTGCCGCCCTGGCCGAGGATGTCGCCGACCACGGCCAAGGCCGCTTCGCGGTTGATGTCGTTGACCACCACCTTCGCGCCTTCGGCAGCGAAAGCCATCGCGTAGGCCCGGCCCAGACCACCGCCGGCACCGGTGATGATCACGACGCGGTTTTCACAGATTTTCATGAGTCTATTCCTTCAAATTCTTCACTAATCGACACAATCCCCTGTAGGAGCGAGCCTGCTCGCGATGGTCGTTAACGAATACGTGGGGTATCTGAATCACCGCGTCGTTCTTGAGTCCATCGCGAGCAGGCTCGCTCCTACAGGATCGGTGTGATTCCTGATTACAAACGTTCGATGATGGTCACATTGGCCTGCCCACCGCCTTCGCACATGGTCTGCATACCGAAGCGTCCGCCGCTGCGCTCCAGTTCATGCAGCAGGCTGCACATCAAACGGGTGCCGGTGGCGCCCAGCGGATGGCCGAGGGCAATCGCGCCGCCGTTGACGTTGGTCTGTTCGTGCGGATAGCCGGTCTCTTTCAGCCAGGCCATGGCCACCGAAGCGAAGGCTTCGTTGATCTCCACCCGGTCGATGTCTTGCAGTTTCATCCCCGCACGCTTGAGCGCATAAGCCGTGGCCGGGATCGGCGCGGTGAGCATCCAGATCGGGTCTTCGGCGCGCACGCTCAGGTGATGGATGCGTGCCCGTGGCGTCAGGCCGTAACGCTTGAGCGCCGCCTCCGAGACGATCAGCATCGCACTGGCCGCGTCACAGGTCTGGCTCGACACTGCCGCGGTGACCCGGTCACAGCCGAACAGGAACTCCAGCTCGGCCATTTTTTCCAGGCTGGTCTGGCGCGGGGTTTCGTCATGCAGCACACCGGCCAACGGCACGATCTCGCGATTGAAGCGGCCTTGCTCGATGGCCTGCAAGGCCCGTCGATGGGACTCCAGCGAGTAGGCTTCGAGCTGCGCCCGGGACAGGTCCCACTTTTCGGCGATCATCTGCGCCGAACGGAACTGCGTCGGCGGTTGCGCACCGTAGCGCCGCACCCAGCCTTCGGAGCCGCTGAACGGATCGGTGAAGCCCAAGGGCTCGGCAGCGATCATCGCCGAGGAAATCGGGATCTGGGTCATGGTCTGCACGCCACCGGCGATGACCACGTCCTGGGTGCCGCTCATCACCGCCTGGGCGGCGAAGTGCACCGCTTGCTGGGACGAACCGCACTGGCGATCGATGGTGGTGCCCGGCACTGATTGCGACAGGCCGGCCGCCAGCCAACTGGTGCGGGCGATGTCACCGGCCAGCGGGCCGATGGTGTCGACACAGCCGAAGATCACGTCGTCGTAATCCTCGTCGGGAATGTCATTGCGCTCGACCAGTGCGCGCAAAACATGCGCGCCCAGATCGGCGGCGTGAATCTGGCTCAGACCACCCTTGCGCCGCCCGGTGGGCGTGCGCAGGGCGTCGACGATATAGGCTTCAGGCATGGTCTACCTCGGTGAAAAAATTGAAATCTGGTATTGAGAGCGCCGAAAAACCTGTGGGAGCGAGCTTGCTCGCGATGAGGCCGACACATCCAACATTGATGCCATCTGACGCACCGCCATCGCGAGCAAGCTCGCTCCCACAGGGATGTAGTCACCCTTACTGACGGGTTAAAACGTACTGCCCGCACCCAGCGTCGGCTTGCCGTCGAACAACGCCGCGCGAATCCGCCCTTTGTGATGGCCGCGATCGCCCCAGACCTTGTCCAGCGCCCAGGCGCGTTTCATGAACAGATGCAGGTCGACTTCCCAGGTGTAACCCATGGCGCCGTGGGCCTGGATGGTGTTCTTCGCCGCCAGCATGGCCGCTTCCGCCGTTGCCAGCTTGGCGTGGGACACCAGCACGTCCTGCCCCGGTTGCTGCTCGGCCAGCGCATAAGCGGCGCGGTACAGCGGACCTTTGGCGAACTCGATCTGCACCGCGACGTTGGCCATCAAATGCTTGACCGCCTGGAACGAGCCGACCGGCTTGCCGAACTGCTTGCGCTCGAAGGTGTAGTCCACCGCCAGGTCGACCATGCGTTTGGCCAGCCCCAGCAATTGCGCAGCGCTGGCGAGAGCGCCTCGGTTGAAGGCGGCCGCCCACAGTTGCCTTCCTTGTTCGCCGCTGGCCACGCAAGTAGCGGGAGTCGGCGTCCATTCGACCTGGAACAGTTGACGGCTCGGGTCGACCGACTCGTTGCGGGTCAGGCGCACGGCATCGCGCTCCAGTGCATGCACTTCATCGCCATGGGCCAGCAACAGCAGATCGGCAACATGGGCATCGCTGACCAGCGGGTTCCCCGGTTCAGAAACGGTCAGACGTGCACTGCCCTCGGCAACTCGCGCCAACCAGTATTGCTTGAGCGTCGCGTGTTGCTCATCGAGGGCGGCGAGCATCGGCACGCCCACCAGCATGGTGTCCACCAGCGGTTCGGGCAGACCGGCGTAACCGCATTCCTGAGCAATCAGCACGAAATCCAGTTCATTCATGCCCATGCCGTCCTGCGCCTCGGGCACGGTCAGCGCGGTCAGGCCCAGTTCCACCAGTTGCGCCCAGAGTCGCTCACTGCGCCCGCTGTCGCTCTGCCACAGTTCGCGAATGCGTTCCGGGGTGACTTCGTTGATCAGGAAGCTGCGGACGTTGTCCTGAAACAGCAGTTGGTCGCGGCTGAAACTAAAGTCCATGGTCTATTCCTCAGGCACGCGGCATGCCGAGCATGCGTTCGGCAATGATGTTGCGCTGGATCTCGTTGGTGCCGGCGTAGATCGGCCCGGCCTGGGCAAACAGGAAACCGTCCAGCCAATGGCCGACGTCACCGGCGGCCGGGGCTTGCGGCAGCAGCTCACCACGCAGGCCAAGAATGCTCATGGCGGTGTCGTGCATGCGCTGGTCGAGTTCGGACCAGAAGATCTTGTTGGTCGACGATTCCGGCCCGATCTTGCCGCCCTGCACCAGTTGCGAGGCGGTCATGTAGGTGCTCAGGGTGTAGGCCTCGGCATCGAGCCAGGCGCGCATCACCGCCTCACCGATGGCCGGGTCGCGGTCGGCCTGCTCGCGGTTGGCCAGGTACAGCTGCACCAGACGCTTGGCGGTTTCCTGGAAACGCGCCGGCGAGCGCAGCAACAAACCGCGCTCGAAACCGGCGGTGGACATCGCCACGTGCCAGCCCATGCCTTCGCCGCCGAGGGCGTTCTCCACCGGCACCTTGACGTCGTCGAAGAAGATTTCGGCAAACCCGGGCAAGCCGTTGAGCTGCGGAATCGGCCGCACGGTGATGCCCGGCGTATTGAGCGGCAGCAGGATGAAGGTCAGGCCGTGATGGCGCTGGGACTGTGGATCGGTACGGAAAATACCGAACACCCAATCGGCCCACACCGCGCGGGTCGACCAGGTCTTCTGGCCATTGATCACGTAGTGGTCGCCCACCCGTTCCGCCTTGGAGCGGATCGCCGCCATGTCGGAACCGGCACCCGGCTCGGACCAGGCCTGGGCCCAGATGTCTTCGCCGGTGGCCATGCGCGGCAGAAACCGAGCCTTTTGTTCTTCGCTGCCGTACTCCATCAGGGTCGGGCCGAGCAGGAAGATGCCGTTCTGGTTGACCCGTGCCGGTGCCCCGGAACGGTAGTATTCCTCTTCGAAAATCAGCCATTCGATCAGGTCGCAGCCACGCCCGCCGAGCTCGGTCGGCCAGGTGACCATGCCCCAACGGCCTTCGTTGAGCTTGGCTTCCCAGGCGCGGTGCTCGGCAAAGCCCTGTTCGGTGTCGAACGATTGCAGCGGTTCACTCGGTACATTGGCCGCCAGCCAGGTCCGCGCCTCGGCACGAAAGGCCTGCTGGGCCGGGGTATAGGTCAGGTCCATGGATATGCCTTCAGCCGTTGAATCGGGCATCGCGTTTCTCGACGAACGAGTCGCGTGCTTCCTGAGAGTCCAGTGAGCGGTAGGCTTCGAGGGTGAAGCCCTGCTCCCAGCGGTATTTGTCTTCCAGATTGCCGTCTTCGATGCCGGTCAGCGCTTCCTTGGCCAGGCTGATCATGCCCGGGCTCTTGGCGGCGATGGTGCGGGCGATCTGCAACGCGGCTTCGCGCAAGTCTTCGCGCTTGACCACCTGCTCCACCGCGCCCAGGCGGTAAGCTTCGGCGGCGTCGATCGGCTCGCCGGTGAAGTACATGTGGCGGACCTTCTGCACCGGGAACAGCCGCTGCAAATGCGCGCCGCCACCCATGGCCCCGCGATCCACTTCCGGCACGCCGAAGGTGGCGCACTCGGACGCGACAATGATGTCGGCAGCGCCGCAGATGCCGATGCCGCCGCCCAGCACGAAGCCGTGCACGGCGACGATCACCGGTTTCGGGTTGCGGTGAATGGCCTTGAAGCTGTCGTAGTTGCCTTTGTTCACCGCAATGATCAGGTTGCCGTCGGCCGCCAGTTCCTTGATATCGACCCCGGCACAGAAGCCGCGACCTTCGGCGCGAATCACGATCACCCGCACGTTGTTGTTGCGGCCCAGGCCCTCGATCTCGCTGGCGATATCAGCCCAGCCCTGGTTGTTGAAGGCGTTGACCGGTGGCCGGTTGAACACCAGTTCGGCAATGCCGTGTTCGATGCTGACGCTAAATGGTTTCATGGTTTCCTTCCTTCACAATGCATGGCCCCTTACGACACACGGCAGCACAGTTCGCCCAGGCGCGCTTCGGCGTCGCGGACGATCTGTTCAATCAATTGGGCGCAGCTGGGCAAGCTGTCGATGGATGCGGCGATCTGTCCGGCAGGCAACACGCCCGCGGCCGGTTGCCCGTCGACCATGGCTTTCTGGATCACCATCGGCGCGTTGGCGGCCATGATGCTTTGCGCGGCGGTCAGCTCTCCGGCACCGCGCATCTTCAACGCGCTGGTCAGCAGTTGCGTCAGGCTCATGCCGGTGTGGCGACGGTAGGCCAGACCACTCTGCAAGGCCAGCAACAGGCGCTTTAGACCACCGCTGTTTTCCAGCTGGTTGAGCAATTCGTTGCGGATCATCCGTTGCGGCATGCCGTCGATGGCGCGGCTGATGATGATCGCGGCCGGGTCCTTGACCGCCAGGTAACGCGCCAACGTCGCCTGCGGCACCGGGCTGTCGGCGCACATCAGAAAACGCGTGCCCATGGCGATGCCTTCAGCACCGTAGGCCAGGGCCGACACAAGGCCTTTGCCGTCCTTGAAACCACCGGCCGCCACCACGGGCACCGAAACCGCATTGACCACTTGATCAAGCAGCATCAAGGTCGGCACGGAACCGGTGTGCCCACCGCCCTCGCCGCCCTGTACGGTCACCGCATCGGCGCCCATTTCCACGGCTTTCTGCGCATGCTTGAGCGCGCCGACCGTGGGAATGCACACCACCCCGGCATCTTTCAGGCGGCTGATCATTTGCTTGCCCGGCGAACGGCTGTAGCTGACCGCACGGACTTTGTGGCGCAGTACCAAATCGACGATCTCGCCGGCATTGGCCTGGTACATGTGGAAATTCACCCCGAACGGCTGGTCGGTCAGGCGCCGGGTTTCGAGGATCGCCGCTTCCATGTGCTGTGGTTCGATGGTCGCCCCGGCGAGAAAACCGAAACCACCGGCATTGCCCGTGGCCGCCACCAGTTTCGGATCGGCGACCCAGCCCATGGCGGTCTGGATGATCGGATGGCGGCAACCGAGCAGCTCGGTCAGGCGGGTATTCAACGAAATCGCCATGCTCACGCCTCGCCCGTTTTGCGCTGGGAACTGGCCATGGCCTTGGCGTCGTAGCCGCCGAGGCGGTCGCCGGACACCAGTTCGTTGTGGGCGTGGGCGAAGTGATGCAGGCCGAACACCATGTCCATGGTTGCGCGCTTGCCCATCAGGTCTTCGGCGTTGTTCACCGCTTGCTTGCTCAATTGCAGGCCCAGGCGCGGCATCTGGGCGATGCGCCCGGCGATGTCGAGGGTCTGTTGTTCCAGCTCGTCGCGCGGTACCACCCGATTGAGCATGCCCATCTGATAGGCGCGCGGTGCCGGCATGCGCTCGCCGAGGAACAGGAATTCCTTGGCGATGCGCGGGTTCAATTCATGCACGTGGGCGAAATACTCGACCCCGGGAATGCCCATGCGCACCACCGGATCGGCGAAATAGGCATCCTCGCTGGCGACGATCAAGTCACACACCCAGGCCAGCATCAGCCCACCGGCAATGCACGCGCCCTGGACCATGGCGATGGTCGGCTTGGGCATCTCGCGCCAGCGTCGGCACATGCCCAGATAGACTTCCTGCTCACGGGCATAGAGAAACTCGCCGCCCGGTTTGTTGGTGTGGTCGTACCACAGGCTGGCGCGATCGAAGCTCTTGTCGACGTCGCGGCCCGGGGTGCCGATGTCATGCCCGGCGGAGAAATGCTTGCCGGCGCCGCGCAACACGATGACCTTCACTTCATCGTCATCGCAGGCCCGGCGAAACGCCGCGTCCAGCGCATAAGTCATCTGCGAGTTCTGTGCGTTGTGGTACTCGGGACGGTTCATGGTGACGATTGCCACCGCGTCGCGCACTTCGTACAGGACCACTTCGGCCTCGTTCTTGTCGTTATGTTCAGCCATCACTTGTCTCCGAAAACGCGGGCGCTCAGCGCTGGCCTGGCGGGTTGTCTTTAAGCTGCAGGGCGCGCAGGTTGTGCGGGTCCAGACGCTGGATCAGTTGCAATTGCTCGGTGGTCGGGGCTGCGGTGGTCGGGCAGTCGTCCGGCACGTGCAACTCGAAGCCGGTGTTGTCCTGGACCTGCGCCGCCGTCACGCCGGGGTGCAGCGAACGGATGCGCATCTGCCGTTGCGGGCCCTGGAAATCCAGGACGCAGAGGTCGGTGATGATCAGGCGAATGTCGATGTCGTCCAGCTTCCAGCCACGCGCCAGGCGGGCCGGGTTGTAGCCGACCGAAGCGACCATATCGACCTCGCCTTCGACGAACACCCGACGGTTGTGGCTCGGCACGCAAAACGAGTTGGCGTGGCTGATCGAGTTGCCGGGGAAACCGCGCACACCGAGCATCTGCGCCTTGGGTTTGGCGTAGTCGCCGATGCAGGAAATGTTCGCCTGGCCAAAGCGGTCGATCTGGGTCGGGCCGACCAGTGCATGGCGCTTGCCGCCCCAGACGTTGTCGAAAATCCGCGAGAAACCCATCCAGCTGTCACGCTTGGGCTCGTAACCCTTGCGTGCGCCCAAAGGCACCGGTTCGGCGACCATGTAGGCTTCGGAGTCGGTCATCAGCAGTTGCGGGTTGCTGGTCAGCATGGCCAAGGATGCCGCCAGGCGCGGGATCACGCCGATGCCGCTGGCCAACACTTCGCCGTCTTCGCGCCAGGCTTCGGAGGCGGCGCAGATCATCAGTTCGGCGAGGCTGTAAGTGGTAGTGCTCATCGGAAGGCTCCCTTAGAAAATCGGCAACGGCAGTTCACGGATCGCAGCCAGGCCGCCAACCTTGTCCAGGTACTGTTCGTGGGTGCAGTCGACGTAGTCGCGCACGTAACCTTCCCAGCCATCGGCGGCCTGCACCGTGGCGTTGTAGGCCTTGAAGTGCGCGACGTCGAAACCGTACAGCGGCGCGCAGGACGACGGATGTGCACCGCCCGGGACGTGGGCCACGGCGGTGGTCAGGTTGCGTTCCCAGAACACTTGATGGGCATGGGCGCTGTCCTGATGGAAGTAGTCGCTGTCGACCAGTTCATCGCAGGTCACGTAGCTGTGGGTTGCGGCCCGTACGAACAGGTCGTCCATGTAGTGATCCGGGCCGCTGATCTGGCACACGCCGCGTTTGTCGGCACGGTCGACGTGTACCAGCGCCGCGTCGAGCTTGAGGGCCGGCATCGCCACCCAATCCTTGCCATCGGCGTAGGGCGAGGCGATCAACTTGATCTGGCGGTTGTGGCGCAGCACATCGGTGCCCAAGCCCACGGCGGTCGGAATGAACGGCACATTCATCGCCGCCGCCCGCAGGCCGAGCAGCAGCATGCCTTCGTCGATCTCCATCACGTCCAGCGCCGCTTCCTGGCGCGCCTTGCGGAAGTACGGCTCCAGCGGAATGAAATCCAGGGAGACGAAGGCGAACACCAGTTTCCTGATCTTGCCGGCGGCGCAGAGCATGCCGACATCGGCCCCGCCGTAGGCAACCACCGTCAGGTCCTTGAGGTCGGAGCGCAGAATTTCGCGCACCAGCGCCATCGGCTTGCGGCGCGGGCCCCAGCCACCGATACCGATGGTCATGCCGTCACGCAGTTGGCCGACGATCTCGGCGGTGCTCATTTGCTTGTCCATCGTCTTGTTCCTCATTGGCGACCGACACTGAAGTCGTGGCCCCAGTGGCTGACCACGGTGCTTTCGAACGGCGTGTGGCGTTCCCAGTCGACCACCAGGCCGTCGCAGCCGTATTCCAGGTCAAACCCGGACGGGGTCTTGATATAGAAAGAAATCATCTGGTCGTTGGTGTGCTGGCCGAGGGTGGCCGACAGCTTCACGCCGTTGGCGTGGACGCGGTCCAGGGCACGGCCGACTTCGTCCAGCGCGTTGACCTCGACCATCATGTGCACGCAGCCATGGGGCATCGGGCACTCGAAAATCGCCAGCGAGTGGTGGCGGCCGTTGTTGCAGTGCAGGAAGTGGATGCGCTTTTGTGGCTCGGCCGGGTCCGGGGTGAAGCGGACTTTCATCAGGTCCGACAGGCCGAATCCCATCACTTGTTCGTAGAAGTCGCGGCAGCGTTCGAAGGCCGGCGCCGGCAACACCACGTGGCCCATGCCAAGGTCGTTGGTGACAAAGCCTTTGACGCCCACCGGCGAAACGAAGCGAGCAAAGTCCTGCAGCGGGCCCCAGAAAATTTCGTGGCGATTGCCATCCGGATCACTGAAGTGCACCAGCTCCTGGACCTTGCGCAGCTCGGCCTCGGCCGCTGTGCCACGGGTCACTTGCACGTCGGCCTGTTGCAGCTCGCTGACCGCCTGCTCCAGGGCCGCTTTGCCGGCCACTTCCCAGCCGCAGGCACCGAAACCGTTCTCGGCACTGTTCTGCACCAGCACGCGGTAATGACGCTCGTCCATTTTCAGGTACAAAAGCTCATCGTCGCCGCTGACCATCATGCCCAGCACCTGGCTTGCGTAGTGGCGCCATTGCGCCAGGTCGCTGGATAACAGGGTGACGTAACCCAGACCGCGGATATCCATGGATGCACTCCTCGTTTTACTCAGGCCGTGCCGCCCTTCGGCTGGTGCCGGGGGAGACTTTATGTAAGGGCTATTTGTAGGAGCTATTCAAACGGGTTCGGGGAGGGGCAACATCGTCCGATGGGACTAGCGGAAATGACGGGGTACACGCATTAAAAACTGTGGGAGCGGGCTTGCTCGCGAAGGCGGCGTGTCAGTCAACAGAGATGTTTGATGACAGGGCCCCATCGTCGGATCGCCGCCTGGAGCAAGCTCGCTCCCACAGGGCATTGGTGCAGGCTAAGAAAACGGGCCATACAGGCCCGTTTGAGGAAGGTTCGAAGGTATGAAACTTATCTTTTCTTACATTCTTCAAGCTCGTTTTGGCTTTTCAAAATCGTAGCTATACCTAACCGATACTTGCAGTACTGGATGACCAGCTGTCGCTCCGTATCGCTCAGCTCACTCAATTTTTTGTCATCTGATTCGTACGCGAAAATATTTTCAAACTTCATCTGTAGTGTCGGACTTTTCTTGATGAAAAATACTTTTTCCGGGTAAGCGTCTTCCATCTTTTCGTAAAAGCCAATGTAGAGGACAGCGAAGAGTGCGATCGGAAAAATAATAAGCAGCGGTTTCATGATGAAGGTGGTTGCATGAGTTGGGTTTTGATTCGAAGGACTCTCACCAGGTCCATCCCGATGTTGCCAGGGCAAATTTTTCCTTCGCCGGCTTGCATGGGGAATTCACGGTGCCCACCCAAAGTAGTCACCCTGAAAACACTGGTCAGAGCTTGAATCAAGTTCAGTAGCGCGTCGATTTGTACGGCAGGGATTTCCTGGTCCATATTGCCATGCATGGTTTCAAGAGCCTGACGGGCAATAGAAACCATATCGCCACCTTCTTCCGCGGTTGTCAGGTTTTCCAGCAAAACGATGCCAATAACACCTGTGTTGTAGTTATGTACGCTTGAGCCTTTGAACCGGATGTCCCGTCCCTCAAAAACTTTACCCATACAGTCGATGCCGTAGTGGTAACCGATGTCATCAAATTTGGCCTGATGCTCGCTCTGAATCGCAAGCATTTGTCCTGCGCCGAAACCACAGCCCACACTTCTACCCGCATGGTGAAGTGCGATCATCGAGTAGTCCCAGTCGTCGACCATTTCGCCTTTTACTTCTTGAGCTCCCCAGGACGATCTTTCTACAAATTCATGACCATTTTTTCGGGCGAGCCTAATGATTGTTTCTCTCATCGCAGCTCTATCGTTGACAGTAATGGCAGTAAGGGTTGCTGGCTCGTCGGAGAGGACATCGCTCGCCTTCGCCTTGATAGCAAATTGTTGAGCCATGTTTGAGCGTTCTTGAGGTAGCGGGCTTGCGACCAGTTCGGTTTTTGGCAACGGTGGCTTGCGTTGGTCGGCAGAAGCGACAAGAGGATAATCCCACGACTCCACACGACAGCGCACTCCAATGCGTGAATAGTTACCTGTTGTGTCTTCACTCAGCGGGCTGAAAGGGTCACTGCAAACCAACAGCCAATCGCCGTCTTTCACCGTAGTCAGTATTCGTTCAATAACGTCGTACGTCAGCTGACCACGCGAACGTCCATGAGCCAGTAAAAAATCATTCAGCCCCAAGAACTCGTCACGGCGGCTCAGAAGCGCCTCTCGCACTCTGGACACGGCAAAGAATGGCGATTCGATTTGATTGAAACCAATACCTTGACGCTCGCGGTCTCGCTGATGAATAAGGCGCATCCACATAAACCATCCTCCTTAATAACGACGCACTCCAACAACATTGGTGGGCGCCGATTTCCTTGTAGAGGGTCGCAGAATAAACAGCCTATAGACCACTCAGTCAAGGTGCAGAAATCCCTGTAGGAAGAGTCGCTGTGATTACGCAATTTTGACCGTGCCGCAGTACCTGTGGGATTGAGGTTGCTCCCACAGGGGGCAATGGTGTTGCGGGTTTATGCGGCTGGTTCGATTTGATCAAGCACGCGGTTCGCGGCGAGTTCGGCGAGCATGACGCTGTTGGAAATACCCAGCAGGGCATTGCGGTCTCCGCCCTCCAGATGATCCACCAGTTGATGCACCATCACATCGACCGAGGCCAGGGTCTCGACCAGATAGACCACCAGGGTTTCGGTCGTGGCCCCGGGGTCGACGCTGAACAGCGTGCTGATGGTTCGAGGGGTGGCTTTGATGTCGGCGGTTGAAGGGAAGTGGTAAGCGAGGGCTCGCTCGGCGGCCTCGTTTAGTTTTTTGGAATCGGGTTCGTATGGGGATGCCGGATCGGTGTCCGGCGGATTGGGCGTTACCTTGAACATTTACGACTCTCCAATAATGTGGAGCCGTCACCGACTTGCGACTAAACGAGAGGTGGCAGCTGTACGCAGGTTAGTCGACCGGGGAGAATCGAAACCGGCGCGCCCGAAGGCGCCCTGCGCACAGCTACCATAAAGTGCAGGCATGAAATGACCTGACTGTCTGGATGCAAATGCGCTTCGATTGACCACGGGCGACTAAACCCGATCACTGATGGGCAGTGACGCGAATCAAGTTACCGAGGGGCCCCAAGGCGCACAAGCCGGCGGATTCTGGCGTACCTGTAGGCAACGACGCAAGGCGGTGTAGCTTTCATCAAGTAACACTGACAGCCGTTAAACAACCTCCGTTTAAAGGCCAAATCGGTGCCGCGAACTTGCGCAATAACCTGTAGGAGCGAGCCTGCTCGCGGTGGTCGTCAACGATAACGCTGAAAGCCTGACACCCCGCGGCGTTCTCCGGTTTATCGCGAGCAGGCTCGCTCCTACAAGGGGTATGCGGTGTTCAATCTTTATTCGGCAGGCATAAAAAAACGGGCCTTGGGGACCCGTTGGAAAGTTGGCCTGACGTCCGTGCCAGGCCTGAAACATATGGGATTGATAGCCTTGTGCTGCATCCTGTGGCGAGGGGGCTTGCCCCCGCTGGACTACGAAGTAGTCCAAAATCCAGGCGACACGGAATGTCTGAAAAACCGTGCAACCCTGTTTTGCGACCGCTGCGCGGCCGAACGGGGGCAAGCCCCCTCGCCACAGGTTCGGTCCGAATGGAGAACATTCGTTAACCAACAGGCCTTGTCCGGCATCAACCTTTGCGGAAGTGCGGAATCACCTTCTCGCCAATGTTCTTCAGCGTCTCGAGCTGCGCCCACTGCGGCACGGTGCCCATCTGGCAGATGAACAGGATTTCGTCGGCGCCGGCGTCGATCAGGCGCTGCACGTAGCCGATGCAATCTTCGACGGTGCCGTAGGCGTGGTTCGGGTTCATCATGGCCATGGTCGGGTCGGAGAAGTCGACGCTGACTTCTTCGGAGGCGAAGCGCGACTTGATCACGCTCTGGCCGTTGCCGTCGACGAAGGTGTCGTCCTTCCACTTCTGCGGATCCGGGCGCTCGCCACCGCCGTACCAGTAGCCCAGGGATTCCATGAAGTAACGCTGGCCACGGATACCGATGCGGCGCGCTTCTTCGTTGTCGTCCAGCACGATGGCCGGGCACAGCGCGGCGATGTGCCGGTTAGGACGGAAGCCCACTTGCTTCTTCTCATCGCGGTTGTCGTAGGCCGAGTGATACACCTCAACCTTCTTGGCGATTTCTTCCGGTCCACCGAAACCCAACACCAACGCGCCCATGCCACGGCCGCCGGCATTCTTCAGCGATTCGGTGTTGGTGCACGCCAGGTACATCGGCGGATGCGGGTCCTGGTAAGGCTTTGGATGGATCGGACGCTTGGGGATCTGCACGAAGTCGCCGTTGTGCTCGATCTCGTCCTGCACGAACATTTTCGGGATCAAGTACATCATCTCGTCGATCTGCGGCTGCAAGGTCGCCAGGTCGTAGCCGAAGGTGCCGGCTTCCTGCTGGGTGCCGCCCTTGCCGACGCCAAAGTGCACACGGCCCTTGGACAGCAGGTCGAGGGTGGCGATGCGCTCGGCGACCTTCACCGGGTGGTTCATCGCCGGAGGCAGGCAGACCACGCCGTGGCCGATACCGATGCGCTCGGTTTTACCGGCCACGAAAGCCAGCATGGTTTCCGGCGCGGACATGTGCGAGTAGTTGCTCAGCGCGGTATGTTCCACGCACCAGAAAGTGTCGAAGCCGAGCTTGTCGGCGAGGACGGCCTGCTCGACCGTGTCTTCGAAAATCTTGCGGTCGCCTTCGCGGCTTGAGTCCACCGTCTGGGCTTCGTAAATCAGGGAAAATTTCATGGTTGATCCTTGTGCTTATTTGGATGCGCAGTCGGCGCCGTAGACCTTCGCCTTACCGCCAATGCTCGTGCATCGACGGGGCGCTCGAATCACGCAAACGGACTAGCCCGTTTCATAGAAAAAGAGCTGTAGGGAAGCGTCAGAGGAAAAAGTCGCTGCTTTCCTGCCCCATGCTCACGCCGCCAAGGTTCCAGGCGTACTTAGCCGGGCTGTTGGCAACGTGGGCGCGACCGGTGTGAATGTCGCGGAAGGCACGGTTGATCGCGTGACTGCGGAAGATCGTCGAAGCACCGCTGTTGAACATCAGGTCGCCAACGGCCTTGGCGCACTTGTCGGCCACCAGCGCCGAGTCGTAACGCATCTTCACCCGCTCGGGCATGCTCAACGGCTCACCCTTTTGCGCGCGCTCCAGCATCAAGGCAAAGTTGCGATGCAGCACGGTCTTGCACTCGTCGACGCAGACCATGGCATTGGCCAGCGACGACTGCGCGGCCGGGTCCTGGACCATCTTGCGACCGTCATTGACCCCGACCCGGGCGCGGTTGTGCTCGACAAACTGATCCACCGCGCCTTGCAGGGCACCGATGGCGGACGACGACACCGCTCGCACGAAAATCTGCCCGAACGGCAGGCGGAATAGGGGCGCGGTGTTGACCGCATTGCCCGGACTGTTCTGCATGAAACCGTCGAGCGCACGATGGGTGCGATACTCGGGAACGAAGGCGTTTTCCACCAGAATGTCGTGGGAGCCGGTGGCTTCCAGGCCCATGACGTTCCAGTTGTCGAGAATCTGGTAGTCGCTGCGCGGCACCAGGAACGTCCGATAATCCGGCGCACCGCCCGCCTCTTCCGGCGGCACCAGCGCACCGAGAAACGCCCAGTCGCAGTGCTTGCTGCCGGAAGAAAAGCCCCAGCGGCCGCTCAACTTGAAACCACCGTCGACCCGCTCGACCTTGCCCACCGGCATGTACGAAGACGAGATCAGCACGCTGGAATCGCTACCCCAGACATCCTGCGCCGCGCGGTCGTCGAACAACGCCAGCTGCCAGTTGTGGATCGCCACCACCCCCAGCACCCACGCCGAGGACATGCAGCCCTCGGCCAGGGTCATCTGCACGTCGAAGAAATCCTTGGGCTCCAGCTCATAGCCTTCCCAACGGGACGGTTGCAGGATGCGAAAGAACCCGGCGTCGTGGAAATCCTTCAGGGTTTCTTCAGGCAACTGCCCGGCTTGCGCGGCATTCAGGGCGCGTTCACGCAGGATCGGCACCAACTCACGGGCACGTTGGCTCAGACGCTGGCGAATCAGGTCTTGGTTGAGCATTTTTATTGTTCTCCTTTGTTCACCCCATCCGCCGGGGCGCGCGTGCAACGGGGCGGGTGTAGTGCCCCTACGCTGGCATTCAAACAATGCGCAAAGCGGCGGGCATCCCTCAAACGGACCATGTGGGATTGCGGAACGGGTCTCTGGGGGGTGTATCTGAAAGGGAGGTGTTTGCTGGCAGGCCGCCTTCGCGAGCAGGCTCGCTCCCACAGGGAACCGGGTTGTTCACAGCATTTGTGAGCAACACAGATCCAATGTGGGAGCGAGCCTGCTCGCGAAAGCTGAGTATCAGCCAGCAGAGATGTTGAATGATCAACCGCCTTCGCGAGCAAGCCCGCTCCCACAGAAGAGCAAAAGCAGAGCAGCCCACACCGCGCCGCTTCTCACCACTCATCAGGCCGAGCGTTAGCTCGCCTGCAGCTCTTGATCTTGATCCACCCGCCCCCTCGGCAGGCTGAGCGCAGGTGTTCATCCGGGGATGGGCGCGCAGCGCCGTTCGACGCAGTCGAACTCATTGCATGTAGGTCGAAGCGAAGCCGACCGGAGGGCAATGCCCCCGGATGAATACCGGAGCGAAGGAACCCCGAGCCTCAGCGAGGGGCCGTACGTAAGGGGCGAGCGTTTTTTGCTTCCTTTTTTAGGCGCTTGTAAAAAAAGTGACTCGCCGTAAGGGCGAAACCGCCAGCCGCCGTTACCGCAGAAACGGATATGTACACAACCCAAACCACCAGCCTGGTCGACCCAGAGGCCGCCAAGGCCTAGTCCCCTCGGACGATGTGACGACTGGACGTCGGAGCAAGAATCCATCGCACTCCACCCCCAACAAAAAAGGCCCAGTGCGATGAACGACGCCAATCTCAAAGCCGACATGCTCCAGGCCATGCGCCGCCTGGCCAAGTCCGTCACCATTATCAGCACCAGCAACGGCTCCGAACGCTTCGCCATGGCCGCCACTGCGGTCGACTCCCTGAGCACCGAACCGCCATCGCTGCTGATCTGCGTGAACAAGACCGCCTCGCCCCACGCCGCACTGGCGACCGGCGCCGACTTCTGCGTCAACATCCTCGGCGTCGACCAACAAGACCTGGCCAACCTGTGCAGCGGCGCGATCAAGGGCGAAGCACGCTTCGACCGTGGCAACTGGCTCACCAGCCCCGGCGGCATTCCGTACCTGGGTGACGCCCAGTCGGCGATTCTCTGCCGCCAGGACGGCCACTTCAGCTACGGCACCCACACCGTGTTCATCGGACGCATCCTGCAGATCCACACCACTGATGCCATCACCCCGCTGGTCTACCTCGACGGCAGCTACACCACCACCGCCAAACCCGCACCTTCTCTCGCAGCCGCTGGCTGAGGCCCGAACATGGACAGCCTGAACCGGTTGACGGCGTTGCGAGTGAACAGCGCCGACCAGTTGCCATGGGATGACCGCTGCGACTTGCTGATCGTCGGGTTTGGCGGAGCCGGCGCCTGCGCCGCCATCGAAGCCAGCACTCGCGGCCTGTCGGTGCTCGCCCTGGATCGCTTCGAAGGCGGTGGCGCCACGGCACTCAGCGGTGGCGTGGTCTATGCCGGTGGTGGCACGCCGTATCAGCACCAGGCTGGCTATGAAGACACCAGCGAAGCCATGTTCAACTACCTGCGCCAGGAAGTCGGCGAAGCCGTCAGCCACGAGACATTGCGGGCGTTCTGCGAAGGCAGCCGTGAACAACTGGCCTGGCTGGAACGACAAGGCGCGGCCTTCGAAGCCAGCGTGCCGCCGCACAAAACCTCGTACCCGAGCGACCAGTACTACCTTTATTACTCGGGCAACGAAGCCGTGCCGGCCTATGCCGCCAGCGCCAAACCAGCGCCCCGCGGTCACCGCACCAAAGGCCCCGGCATGTCCGGCGCCAGTCTGTTCGCCCCGCTCAAGGCCAGCGCCTTGCGCCACGGCGCACGCCTGCGCAGCCAGTGCGAAGTACGGCGGCTGGTGCTCGACCTCGACGACAAGGTCCTCGGCGTCGAAGCCTGGCAGTTGCCGTCGGGTAGTCGCGCTGCCAAACAACATGCGCGCCTGTCGCGCTGGGCCGCGGCCATTCATATGTACGCTCCGGCCTTGGCCGACCGCTTGCGCGCCCGTCAGCGTCGCATCGAACAGACCAGCGCCATCCGCCAATTGATTCGCGCCGAACAGGCAGTGCTGTTGAGCAGTGGCGGCTTTATTTTCAATCGTGATCTGGTGCGCCAACACGCGCCGCAGTACCTGGCCGGTCTGCCGCTGGGCGCCACCGGGTGCAACGGCAGCGGCATCGCCCTGGGCCAGAGCGCCGGGGCCAGCGTGGCACGGATGGACAAGATCAGCGCCTGGCGTTTCATCAATCCGCCGCTGGCCTGGGCCCGCGGGCTGATCGTCAATGCCCGCGGACAACGTTACGCCAACGAAGAAATCTATGGCGCGACCCTCGGCCACGCCATGGTCGAAGAACAGGATGGCCGCGCCATTCTGGTGCTCAACCGCGCACTGGTACGTGAGGCATTGAGTCAGGTCGGTCCCGGCAAGGTATGGAATTTCCAGCGCCTGCCGGTGCTCCTCAACCTGCTGTTCAACGCCAAGCGCAGCACCAGCCTCGCCGGCCTGGCCAAGCGCTGCAACCTGCCGCCGGAACTGCTGCGCCAAAGTGTCGAACGCTATTCCCGCGCGGCACGGGGCGAGGTGGCCGACGAATTCGGCAAGTCCGCAGCGATGCTCGCCAACCTCGACCAGGGCCCGTGGTACGCCCTCGATCTTTCATTCGCCAGCAAACTGTTCCCCTGCCCGGTCATCACCCTGGGCGGGTTGAAAGTCTGCGAGGCCAGCGGTCGGGTGCTGGACCCTGCCGGCCAGCCAATAGACGGCCTGTACAGCGCCGGCCGCAATGCGGTCGGGGTCGCCTCCAACCTGTATGTCTCCGGCCTGTCACTGGCCGATTGCATCTATTCCGGTCGCCGGGCTGCCGCCCACGTGGCCGACCAATTCGCACTTCAAACCGCACGATCAGGAGAACAACAATGCAACGTGTAGAAGGCAAAGTCTGCATCATCACCGGCGCCGCCAGCGGCATTGGTCGCGAAGACGCCCTGCTGCTGGCCCGCGAAGGTGCCAAAGTGGTACTGACCGACCTCAACGAAGAAGCCGGTCGCCAGGCGGCTGCGGAAATCGGCGCCAACGCGCTGTTCATCCGCCACGACATCGCCAGCGAAAGCGACTGGCAACACGTGGTCAAGACCACCGTCGAACACTTCGGCCGCCTCGACGTACTGGTCAACAACGCCGCGATCCTGGCCCTGGGCAGCATCGAAGACACCACCCTGGAGCTGTGGCAGAAGGTGCAGAAGATCAACGGCGACGGCTACTTCCTCGGTTGCAAGTACGCCATCCAGGCGATGAAGGAAAGCGGTGGCGGCTCGATCATCAACATGTCGTCAGTCGCCGCCCTGGGCGCCATGCCGATGTTCTGCGCCTACTCGGCATCAAAAGGCGCGGTGGCGGCGATGACCCGTTCCATTGCGCTGCACTGCAAGCAGCAGGGCTACCGCATCCGCTGCAACAGCGTGCACCCCGATGGCGTGAACACGCCGATGACCCAGGCCCTGGCCGGCGGTCAGCCGATCCCGCAGGAAGCGCTGGACCAGGACCCGATGAACCGCATGGCGGCGCCACGGGACATTGCCAACGTGGTGCTGTTCCTCGCCACCGACGAGTCGCGGTTCGTCAACGGTGCCGAGATCCGCGTCGACAACGCCCAACTGATCAGCGGGCTCTGAGGTCGAGGTGAACATGGGCACGCAACAACAGAACCTGACCCCGGCCGAACACACGACGGCAAGCGTCTCATTGCAAGTGTGCGCGGTGATCGACGAGACCGCTGACGCGCGCTCGCTGGTGCTGGACGTACCGCCAACCCTGCGTGAGCGCTTTCGCTACAAACCGGGCCAGTTCCTGAGTTTTCGCGTGCCCTTCGCCGGCAAACTGTTGACCCGCTGCTACTCCATGGCCAGCTCGCCCCTCGCGGACCCACTGCCCAAGGTCACGGTGAAACGGGTCGACGGCGGTCGGGTGTCGAACTGGATGAACGAAGTGCAGGTCGGCGACTGGCTGGAAGTGCTGCCACCGGCCGGGCATTTCTGCCTGGACCCGCAGGTGGACACCGAAAAGCCCCTGGTCCTGTTCGGGGGCGGTTCGGGCATCACACCGGTGTTTTCCATTCTCAAATCAGTGCTCCATGGCAGCCGGCGGCCGATCAAGTTGATCTACGCCAACCGCGATGAGGCGTCGGTGATTTTCAAGGACGAGCTGTGCCAGCTGATCAAGGCGCATCCTGATCAACTGCACGTGGTGCACGTCCTCGATTCGGTGCAGGGCTTCCTGACGGACCATCAGGTCCGTCATCTGCTGCACGGATCGGCCGGCGGCGACTACTTCATCTGCGGGCCGGGCCCCTTCATGGACACCGTGGAGCGCACGCTGCTGGCACTGGGCGAAGCGGCCGAACGCATTCATGTCGAACGTTTCGTCTCGCCACCGGACCCCGATGAACTGCTGGCCGAAGAAACGCTGGCACGAGCGGCGGCCATGGATTCGCACTGTGAAGCACTGATCGTCGAGCTCGACGGCCAGCAACACGAAATTGCCTGTAAACCCGGCGACACCTTGCTGCAAAGTTGCAAAGCGGCTGGCCTCGACGTGCCATCCTCCTGTGAAGAAGGTTTTTGCGGGGCCTGCATGTGCGTGGTCAAGGAAGGCCAGACCCAACTGGCGCGCAACGACGTGCTGACCCCCAAGGAACTCGCCGACGGCTGGACGCTGGCCTGCCAGAGCCGCCCGACGGGTGCCCGGGTACGCCTGAAATTCCCGGATTAAGGCTACACATAACCCTGTAGGAGCGAGCCTGCTCGCGATGGACGTCAACGATAACGCGCCCTGTCTGAATGACCGTGGTGCCCAGACGTTTTTCGCGAGCAGGCTCGCTCCTACAGTTGAAATGTGCCGGACGGGAGAACTGTTGCTTAGTCTCATTGGACGATCACTCAGGCCAAGTCTGCAGTTAGACTCGGCCCCAGCATTAGCCCACAACAATAAAGAGGTGCAGTTATGGCTCGTTTGCAGAACAAGGTCGCGGTGGTCACCGGCGGCGCTTCGGGGATCGGTCTGGCCTGCGTGCGCCGTTTCGCCGCCGAAGGCGCGCAAGTGGTCGGGCTGGACATCGGCAGCGCACCGGCGGATTTCCCCGGCCTGTTCATGACTCTCGATGTGCGCGACGAAGCGCAAGTCCAGCAGGTCATGCAAGACGTCATCAGCCGCTTCGGGCGCATCGACATTCTGGTCAACGCCGCCGGCGTCGCCGACCAGGGCAGCGTGACCCAGACCACCACCGCCAACTGGCAACGGGTGATGGACATCAACCTCACCGGCAGCATGCTCACCAGCAAGTACGCGCTGGCGTCGATGGTGGAACAGCGCGGTGGTTCGATCATCAACGTCGGTTCGATCTTCGGCCTGCAAGGCTGCGACGGCAACGTGGCCTACAACGTGTCCAAGGGCGGCATCAACCAGCTGACCCGCTCGATGGCCATCGACTACGGCTACGCCAACATTCGCGTCAACGGCCTGTGCCCGGGCCTGATCGAAACGCCGATGACCAGCATGGTCCGTGACAACGATGCGTTCCACGCCTTCTTCGCCTCGCAGCACATGCTCAGCCGCTCCGGGCAACCGGAAGAAGTGGCCAACGTCGCGCTGTTCCTGGCCTCGGACGAAGCGTCCTTTGTCAGCGGCCAGATGATCGCCGTGGACGGTGGTTTCTCCGCCGGTCGCCGTTTCGCCCCGCCCGCCCAGTAATTCGCAATCCGGCCGGGCGCCCTGCCCGGCCTACTCCCTTTTTCGCAACTGTCTTCTAACCGGGGAGGCCCCATGCCGCCTGTCGCCACCGCACTGACCATCGCTCAACTGTTCGCCAACGCTGCCCAGGCCTACGGCGACCGCCCGGCCATCGAGGACGCGGGCCACAGCATCAGCTACCGACAACTCGACCAGTTGCGTCGCCAGGCTGCCCGCGCACTGCTGGCCCTCGACGTACAGGTCGGGGACCGCGTGGCAATCTGGGCGCCCAACGTCTGGGAATGGATCGTCGCCGCCGGCGCCCTGCAAAGTGTCGGCGCCGCCCTGGTACCGCTCAATACCCGGATGAAGGGCAGCGAAGCCGGCTACATCCTGCGCGAAAGCGGCACCTGCGTGCTGTTTGCCATCGGCGAATTCCTCGGCGCGGACTACCCCGGCATGCTGGCGTCGGAAGACCTGCCTGAGCTGCGCCACATCGTCAGCCTGCGCGGCGCCAATTCGGGCACTCTGGCCTGGGAGCGTTTTATGGATCTGGCGGCCGACGTGCCGCAACTGGCCTTGCGCACCCGCGAACAGAGCGTTGGCCCGCAAGCCTTGTCCGATGTGCTGTTCACCTCGGGCACCACCGGCAAGCCCAAGGGCGTAATGACCAACCACGGCCAGAACCTGCGCATCGTACGGGACTGGAGCGACATCGTCGGGCTGCGCGAAAGTGATCGCTACCTGATCGTCAATCCGTTCTTCCACTCTTTCGGCTACAAGGCCGGCTGGCTGGCCGCATTGATGCGTGGCTGCACCCTCCTGCCGCAGCAAGTGTTCGACGTGCAGGCCGTGCTTGAATGCGTGCAGCGCGAACGCATCACCGTGTTGCCCGGACCGCCGACGCTGTATCAATCGTTGCTGGCCCATCCGCAACGCAGCGAGTTCGACCTGAGCTCCTTGCGCGTGGCGGTGACCGGGGCGGCGGCGATCCCCGTGGAGATGATCCACCGCATGCGCGACGAACTCGGATTCGCCACCATCGTCACCGCGTATGGCCTGACGGAAGTCTGCGGTTTCGCCACGATCTGCCGCTCCGGTGATTCCGCGGAACTGGTCGCCAACACCAGTGGCCGGGCGATGCCGGGGGTGGAAGTGCGGTGTGTCGGCAATTCTGGCCGCAGCCAACCGGCGAACACTCCCGGTGAAGTGCAGATCCGCGGTTACAACCTGATGCAGGGCTATCTCAACAACCCCGAGGCCAGCCAGGAGCTTCTCGACGCCGACGGCTGGCTGCACACCGGCGACATCGGCATGCTCGACGAACAGGGTTACCTGCGCATCACCGACCGCCTCAAGGACATGTTCATCACCGGTGGCTTCAACGTGTACCCGGCGGAGATCGAACAGTGTCTGCTGACCTACCCGGGCGTAGCCCAGGCCGCGGTGATCGGTATTCCCGATGAGCGCATGGGTGAGGTGGCGATGGCGTTCCTGTTGCCTGCGCCCGGAATGGAAATCGAGCAGGCGCGGTTCCTCGCCTGGTGCCGCGAGCAGATGGCCAATTACAAGGTGCCGCGTCGGGTGCAGGTGCTGCAGAGCATGCCGATCAATGCGGCGGGGAAAGTGACGAAGAATGTGTTGCGCGAGTGGGCACTGCGGCCGGTCAGTTAAGCGTCGGCGATATTTGGTTAATGCCACATTACCTGTGGGAGCGGGCTTGCCCGCGATGGGGGTGTGTCAGTCAACATCAATGTTGAAGCTGACGCCCTCATCGCGGGCAAGCCCGCTCCCACAGGTTTGTGTGTGTGCCTGACGACTGTGAATTCAGACCACCCGCGCCGGGTGCTGTTGGCGCGGGTCGCCGAGCATGGCGCGGTGGGACGGCGGCTGGCGGCCTTCGGCTTCGCTGATGCCATAGCCGGGAGCGACTTCGGCGGTGATCAAGGTCTGTCCGGACAACGCCATCAACTGCGGATCATTGAGCAAGGCATGAATCACCCGCCCATTGAATTGCGGGGTTTCGGCATGGGCGAGAAACGCCTGGTACTGCTCGCCGTGCTGCTCGCCGGCAATCCGGGTGCGTTCGGTCAGTTGCGGGCCGAGCCATAGCGACAACGCCGCCACACCCTGCCCCTCGAAATCAATGGCCATGTCCGCCGCCAGTTTGTCGACGCCGGCCTTTTGCGCGCCGTACGCCGGGCCGTGCATGTAGCACCCGGCCCCGAACGACGACGTGAAGCAGATCAGCCCTTGGGCACTTTTGAGCAACAGCGGCGCGGCGTAGTAGCTGGCGATGTAGGCCGAGCGCAGGCCGACGTCGAGAATCCGGACCAGCTCCAGCGGTTTGGCCCAGAACGGCCCCGGTTCGATCAACTGGTCATGGATGAAGGCGGCGTTGTTCACCAGCAAATCCAGCTGCCCGCACTCTTCTTCTACGCGGGCAAACAAACCCTGAACCTGCGCGTCATCGGCGTGGTCACAGACCACCGCGATACCGCGCCCGCCGGCGGCGGTGATCGCCGCGGCGGTGTCCTCCAGCGAGCCGCGCAAGGCATGCCCGTACAGATTCGAGCCGCCCTGCGCCGGGGCACGACCGGTGACATACACCGTCATGCCCGCCTCCCCGAGGGCCAGGGCAATGCCCTGCCCGACTCCGCGACTGGCGCCGGTCACTACGGCGATCTGTGGACGCTGATTGTTCATTCGACACTCCCGAACAAGGTTTTCGCCGAAGCGGTTTCGCTCTGGCGCTTGATGTGATTGGCGGCCAGGTAACCGAAGGTCATGGCCGGGCCGATGGTCGAGCCGGCACCTGGATAGGTGCGGCCCATCATCGAGGCGGCGCTGTTGCCGATGGCGTACAGGCCGTTGATCGGTTGCCCGTCTTCGTGCAACACGCGGGCGTGCACGTCGGTCAGCAGGCCACCCTTGGTGCCGATGTCACCGGCGTCGATGCGCACGGCGTAGAACGGCCCTTTGAGCAACGGCGCCAGGCACGGATTGGGTTGCACGTTCGGGTCGCCGTAGTAGCGGTCGAACAATGAGTCACCCTTGTGGAAATCCTCGTCGACGCCCTGCACGGCCATGCCATTGAAGCGCTGCACAGTGCGCATTAGTCCGGCAGCGTCGACGCCGATTTTCGTCGCCAGCTCTTCCAGGCTCGACGCCTTGTGGAAGTAGTCACGCAGATGCTCGGGCAATTGCCAGTCGCGCTGGGCATAGCCCGGCAGCAAGGCACCGCATGGATATTTGCGGCGGAACTCGGCATCGAACACCAGCCAGCACGGCACGCTCGCGGCGCCCTCGCGGTTGTTGGCGTACATCGCATAAACGATATCGGTATAGGGCGCGGCTTCATTGACGAAACGTTCGCCCGCGGCGTTGACCATCACGCACCCCGGCAAGGTTCGTTCGACGAACAACGCACGCTGCTTCTCTTCGCCCTTGACGAAAGTGGTCGGCGCCCACCAGCTGTGCTCCATCAACGCGGTACGCGCGCCGATGGCCTGGCCGGCGCGGATGCCGTCGCCGGTATTGTTCGGCGGCGTGGCACTCCAGTTGGCCCGGGACGGCTGCGGCAGGTACTGCTCGCGCATCGCCTGGTTGCGCTCGAAACCACCGGCGGCAATGATCACCCCGTAGCGCGCCTTGACGTGGAGCAACTGACCGTTGCGATTGACCCGCGCACCGCCAACCCGGTCGCCGACCAACAGCAGTTCTTCGAGTGCACAGTTGAGCCACAGGGATTTGCCGCGATCCTGCAGCGAACAGCGCAAGGCACCGATCAAGGCATTGCCCAGGGTCAGGTAGCGGTCGCGACGGGACAAGCGCCGCCCCTCGCGGTCACGCCAGTAACGCCACATCACCCGCAGTGTCAGGCGCAACCAACCGGGGCCACGGCACAGCAGCACCTGCGCCTCTTTCATGGTCATCGCCATGCGCCCCATCATCAGGGTGCCGGGGGACGGTGCGCGCATGCGCAGGAATTCTTCGCCGAGCTCAGCGGCATCGAAGGGTTGCGGATCCATCGAGCGATAGCCCGGTTTGCCGCCTGCGACTTCCGGGTAGTAATCGGCGTAGCGCGGTTGCGCCTCGAAGCGCACCCGGGTGTGTTTTTCCAGATACTCGACCATCTCCCGGCCGTGCTCGACATAGGCTTCGATGCGCCCGTCGTCGATCTCGTCATGGGTCACGGCGCGGATGTAGGCAATCGCTTCGGCTGCAGAATCACTGCCGCCGAGCGCATTGATCCGATGGTTGTTGGGGATCCAGATGCCGCCGCCGGACACCGCCGACGTACCGCCGTACTCGCCGCTCTTCTCGATCAGCAGCGCATTCAAGCCCAGGTCGTGGGCACGCAGCGCAGCGGTCATGCCTCCGGCTCCCGAGCCAACTACCAACACATCACAACACTCGTCCCATTTGATCCCGGCAGCGTTCATGCGATCACCCTTGTTCAGCGCCCATCAGGCAGAAACCGCCACCGCCGGATCTTCGCCCGGTGCAGTCGGTCTCGGGATTGTTCGCCGCACGCGCCGGGGGTTCATCGTCCGATGGGACTAAGGCTGAGACTGCGACAGCCCCGTACAAATCGCTTAGTCCGCTTGGACGATGTTGCGCGCAAGTCGTGACTCCATAGTCGCCCACAACACCAATCCCCCCCTGAAATGCAGGTCGGGCAGGTCTGACCTGGGCCATGAGGACGACATGATAAAAACAATAATCGCCCCACCAACACAGCACCCTCGCACACAGCTTGTTCTATTGATGCTGGCTGGCGGATTAAGCGCTCACGTTAACGCCATGAGCTTTCAGCCGAGCGAAGACTTGAGCATCGACTGGGACACCACACTGACGTACAGCCTCGCCTGGCGGACCGAGTCTCGCGATCACAAACTGACCGCCGATGCCAACGGCAACGACGGCGACAACGCGTTCGATAAAGGCAGCCTGATCAACAACCGCAGTGGCTTTCTCACCGAAGCCAACATCAAGTGGCAGGACGACTATGGCGTGTTTGTCCGGGCGACCGGTTTCTACGACAACGTCTACGATCAGGGCAACGACAACACCACTGGCACCTCGAACTGCTTCGCCGGTGGCCATTGCAGCCAACCCGACCGCTTCTCCCAGGACACCATCGACCAGCATCGCAATGAACTGCGCATGCTCGATTACTATGCCTACGGTACCTGGGACGTGAGCGGCCACGCCCTCAACGCGCGCCTGGGTAATCAGGTGGTGAGCTGGGGTGAAAGCCTGTTCTACCCGGGCATTTCCGCAGCGCAGAGCCCGGTCGACGCGACCAAGGCGACCACGCCGGGCGTCGAGGTCAAGGAAATCCTGCTGCCGGTCGGCCAACTGTTCACCCAGTTCGCCTTGACCGAAAGCCTGGGTGTCCAGGCGTACTACCAATACAAGTGGGAAAAGACCGAGCTGTTCGGCGTGGGCAGCTACTTCTCCACCACCGACTTCATCGATGAGGGCGGCTTCAACGACGCCTCCGGTTTCGTCACCCGCCTCAAGGACGACAAGCCGAGCGACAGCGGCCAGTACGGTCTGGCCTTCACCTACGCCGCCGAGTCGTTGAACAACACCGAGTTCGGCATCTACTACTCGCGCTATCACGACAAGACCCCGTCCCTGGACTTCGCCTCGACCCTGGGTCGCTACCAGGTGCGCTACTTCGACAACATCGACCTGTTCGGCGCGAGCTTCGCCACCGTGCTGGGCGACGTCAGCTGGGCCGGTGAAGTCAGCTACCGCGACGGCACGCCAGTGATGGTCGACAACGGTTTCTCCAGCCCCGTGCGTGGCAAGACCGTGCAGGCGCAAACGTCGATGATCTACGTGCTCGGCCCAACCTCCTTCGCCGACAACACCACCCTGACCGGTGAGCTGGTCTACAACACCGTGGTCAGCAACGACAAGTCGCAGCCGGTCACCCTGGCGCCGGGCTTCGCGCTGCCGGGAACCGACAGCCTGGTCTATGACCGCGATGCCTGGGGCTACACGGTGCAGGCGAACTTTGACTACAACGACGTGTTCAGCGGATGGGACATGTCGGTGCCTGTCACCTTCAGCGCCGCCGCCCACGGCGACAGTTCGATGGTCGGCTCGATCAACGCCGGCCAGAACGATAACCGCGCCAGCATCGGCAGTTCGTGGCGCTACCTGGGCAACTTCACCGTCGAGGCCCGCTACAACGCTTACCTCGGCAACGCCAACAACAGCCCGTTGGCCGACCGCGACAACGTCGCGCTCAACTTCAAGTACCGGTTCTGATTCCCCTGTCGGAGGAGCACAGCATGTCCAGATTCACCCAAACATTATTGAGCACGGCGCTGACCGTCAGCCTGCTCGGCAGTGGCCTGGCCTACGCCAAGGTCAACCCCGAAGAAGCCGCCCGCCTGGGCCAGGACCTGACCCCGATGGGTGCCGAAAAAGCCGGCAACGCCGACGGCAGCATCCCGGCCTGGACCGGCAAATGGCGCGGCCTGCCACCCGGCCTCAAATACGCCGGCCCGGGCACCCCGTACCCGGACCCGTACGCCGCGGAAAAACCGCTGTTCGTGATCGATTCTAAGAACATGGACAAGTACGCCGACAACCTGACCGATGGCCAGAAAGCGTTGCTCAAGCGTTACCCTGACACGTTCAAGATCCCGGTGTACCCGAGCCATCGCGACTTCCGCCTGGATCAGCGCCTGGAAGACCAGGTCAAGAAAAACGCCGTCACTGCCGAACTCGACAATGACAACAACGACACGAAAAACGCCTGGGGTGCCTCGCCGTTCCCGATCCCGAAGAACGGCAGCGAGTTGATGTTCAACCATACCTTGCAGGGGCGCGCCAGCACTGAAGAGGCCACCTACGGCCAGGCGGTGGTGTACTCCAACAAGGAAAAGGTACTGGAAGAGGTCGACTACAAGATCTTCTCGATCTGGTCGAGCCCGGACAAAGCCCTGGATACCGCCAACGGTGTATTCACCCACTTCCTGATCACCACCCTGGAGCCGGTGCGCAAGAAAGGCGAGATCGTGGTCGGCCACGAGTTCATCAACCCGACCGCTTCTCCGCGCCAGGCCTGGCAGTACAGCCCGGGCCAACGCCGGGTACGTCGCGCACCGACCGTGGGTTACGACTCGCCGACCGGCGCGGGAGGTTTCCGCGTGTACGACGAAGACCGGTTGTTCAACGGTGCGCCGGACCGCTACAACTGGACCATCGTCGGCAAGAAAGAGATCTACATTCCGTACCACAACTACAAGATCGACGACCCGAGCGTAACGGTCGACCAGATCCTGGACTCCACCGGTCACGTCGATCCGCAGTACATGCGCTACGAGAAACACCGCGTCTGGGTGTTGCAGGCCAACCTCAAGGAAGGTGCCCGCCACGTATACGCCAAGCGCGTGCTGTACCTCGACGAGGACACCTGGTCGGCAACCATGGCCGACAACTACGACAGCCGTGGCCAGTTGTGGCGCACCAACATGCAGACCTCGATCTACGCCTACGAGATGCAGCGCTACCACGCTCGCCTCGGCATCTACCACGACCTGATCGCCGGCTCCTACCTGGTTGACCGCATGCTGGTCGATCAGAAACCGGCCAAGCTCAACGCCACCGCCTTCACCGAAGACGAATTCACCCCTGGCAACCTGCGCAAACTCGGCACCCGCTAAACTCACCGCGCCCCGACCGATTTCTTCGGTCGGGGCGTTGTGCTTTGTAAAATCCGCGCCTCCCACGGAAAAGTCCCCATGAACAAACTCCTCACCGGCGTCATTGCCTTGGCCAGCGTTGGCCTGTCGATGCAAGCCAGCGCCCTGAACATCCTGCTGACCAACGACGATGGCTGCCGCGCACCCGGCATCGATGCGATGTACCGCGCCCTGACCGCTGCCGGACACACAGTCACCCTGGTCGGTCCGTTGAATGACAGCAGCGGCATCAGTGCCGCCAGCGTGGTCGTGCCCGGCCAGGCCCTGGCGGTGACCGAACTGGCGCCGGGGAAATTTTGCGTCGGGCCGCCGCAAGGCTATACGCCGCCTGCCGGCAAGACTTCCGCCATTGGCACGCCGGTCGATGCGGTCAACGTCGGACTCGACGTGATCCTCAAGGACTCACCGCCGGACCTGGTGGTCTCGGGCAGCAACTTTGGCGAAAACGTCGGCCCGCTGACGCAGATGTCCGGCACCCTCAACGCGGCTGTGCGGGCGATGTTCAAAGGGGTTCCGGCGGTGGCGGTGTCCACGGCCATCGACATGGACCTGATCATCCGCGACCAGCAGGCCGGGTACCGCAAGACCCTCGGTGCGATGGACGACACGGCGCACTTTGCCGTGAAAGTGATCGAACAGGCGAGCCTGGCCGGTACAGAAGCCAGACAGGCCTGTGCCAGGAGTAAACATCAGTGCGATTTGAACGTGCTGGGCCTGCCGGGTGTCAGCGGCCTGAACCTCAACTACCCACCGCTGAAACCCGATGAGGTCAAGGGCGTGAGCTTTGCCTCGATCGGCAACTGGGACCGGGTGAACTTCACCTCACAACGTGGCGCCGACGGCGTGGTCCACGTCAACCTGGCCCCGCCGTCGACACCGACCGACGTCCAGCAAAAGGCCGATGCGTACCAACTGTGGCAAGGACATGCAGTGATCACCGTGATCGACGGCAACATGACGGCACAGGAGGCGGTGCAGGATCAGGCGAAGAAAATCTTGCGAGGGATCAAGCCTTAAGCGCACTCATTCAAAAGAGATGTCGACTGACACTCCGCCATCGCGAGCAAGCTCGCTCCCACATGGTTAGCGGGTGTACGCAACATCTGCGGGCAACCAAATCTACTGTGGGAGCGAGCTTGCTCGCGATAGTGGCAACGCGGTTACGGATCAAACCCATATCGCGTCCCACAGCGGATAATCGCCCAGCTTCCCCACCAATCCCGCGCGCAGCGGGTTGGCGACGACATATCGAGCAAGCTTTACCAGATCGTCATCTCGCCTCAACGCCCGATCGTGATAGCCCTGTTGCCAAAGACTGCCTTTACGTCCGACGGACATGTTCACGGCTCGCGTACTCAATGATTTGGTTTTTTGCATCAGTTGACTGAGTGAGCACTGCTGCAGTTCGATCAACCAATGAAAATGATCGGGCATGACGACCCAGGCTAAAGAGTTCGCCCAGTATTGTTCCTGTGCATATTGAAATTGCTTGACGACCAGCCTGCCCAAACCGAAATCCTTGAAAACCGGTTCTCGGCCCAGCGTGTTGCTCGTCAGCAGGTAAATCCTGTTGGGTTCAGGATAGCGGCCTGTGCGCAGGCGATGTGAGGCGGGTAAATCCGGCATTCCTTTGCCCTCTACATGGTGAGTTCAGGAGAAAGGCTAGACCGGTGGATGCTTGAGAGTTGGGTCAGCTTTTGACTGGATGTGCCTGATAGATCGTCATCGCGAGCAAGCCCGCTCCCACAGGGTTTGTGGGTGTACACAAACTATGCAACCAACCGAAATCACTGAGGGAGCGAGCCTGCTCGCGAAGAGGCCGGCACATTCAACATTGATGTTGACTGACCGACCGCCTTCGCGAGCAGGCTCGCTCCCACAGGTTCAGGTGTTGGCTTCAGACTACCGGCTGGAACGGCACAAACTCGGTCACTTCCAGATCAAACCCGGACACGGCCTTGTACGGCACCGGCGAGCTCATCAGGCGCATTTTGCGCACGTTCTGGTCGCGCAGGATCTGTGCGCCAATGCCCAGGGTCCGTTGCGGAAACTGCGGTGTGCGCGGCTTGCCGCCGCTGCGCTGGCGCAGTTGTTCAAGCACGCCGTTGGCGGTTTCCTTTTGTGCCAGCAATACCAGTACGCCGTTACCGGCGGCGGCGATGCTCGCCAGCGAGCGTTCGAGGGTCCACTGCTGTGTCCCGCCTTCGCTTTCACACCCCAGCACGTCACGCAACGTCTCGATGCTTTGCACCCGCACCAGCACCGGTTGCGTGCTGTCGATCCGGCCCTTGACCAGTGCCAGGTGCAACGCGCCCTGGTAGGTGTCCTGATAGGTCGTCACCTGGAACTCGCCATGGCGTGTCTGTAACGGATACTCACCGCCGCGCTCGATCGTGCCTTCATGCAGGATGCGGTAGTGAATCAGGTCGGCAATGGTGCCTATCCGCAAGCCATGACGCTGGGCGAATTCATGCAACTCGGCGCCACGGGCCAGTTCGCCGTCCTCGTTGAGAATGCCCACCAGGGTGGCCGCCGGTTGCCGCCCCGCCAGCCGTGTCAGGTCGCAAGCGGCCTCGACATGTCCGGCGCGCTGCATCACGCCGCCGGGCAAGGCCTGCACCGGGAAGATATGCCCCGGTTGCACCAGGTCCGCCGGTACGCTGGCCGGGTCGACCGCCACCTGGATCGACCGCGCCCGGTCCGCCGCTGAGATGCCGGTGGACACCCCGGTGGCGGCTTCGATCGAGCGGGTAAACCCCACGCCATGTTGCGCCCGGGAGTTGGGCACCATCAGGTCCAGGCCCAGCGCGCGGCAGCGCTGCTCGGTCAAGGCCAGGCAAATCAGCCCGCGTGCCTGCACCGCCATGAAGGTGACGGCCTGGGCCCCGGCCTGTTCGGCGGCCATCAGCAGCGAACCTTCGCCGTTGTGTTCATCGTCGGTAATCACCACCATTTGACCGGCGCCGATGGCCTCGATCAGTTGCGGCACCGTGTTGAAAGCCAGGCCGCTCATTTGAGTGCTCCACGCAAATCGGCGCAAGCGTCTGTCAACGCTTGTGCTGCTGCTTCAACAAACGGCGCCATGCTGATAAAGCCGTGGATCATGCCTTCGTAACGCTGCACACGCACCGCCACACCGGCTTCGCGCAGGCACTCGGCCAACGCTTCGCCCTCGTCCCGCAGCGGATCGAACCCGGCGCTGAACAATGTGGTCGGCGGCAAGCCTGCCAGGCTTTCGGCTCGCAATGGCGAGGCCAACGGATCATCCGCCTGTCCATCCTCTTGCAGGTATTGCTGCCAGAACCAGCGCATCGCCTTGGCGGAAAGCAGGTAACTTTCGGCGAATGCCTCGAAGGACTGACTGTCGCATCCGGCATCGGTGACCGGGTAGAACAGGCACTGATAGCTGATCGTCGGTCCCTTGCCTTGCGCCGCCAGCTGGCTGACCGCCAGCGCCAGATTGCCACCGGCGCTGTCGCCGGCCACGGCCAGCCGGCTGCCATCGACGCGCAGTTCAGCCGCGTGCTCAACCAGCCAGCAGGTGGCCGCATAGCAATCGAGGGGCGCCGCCGGGAACGGGTGTTCCGGGGCCAATCGATAAGCCACGGACACCACCACCGCCTCGGTCTGGCGCGCCAGCGAACGGCAAAGATTATCGTGGGTATCGAGATTGCCCATGACAAATCCGCCGCCATGGAAATACACCAGCAACGGCAGGTCGGGCGCTTCCGATGGCCGGTACAGCCGTGCATCCAGATCACCGTCCGCGCCGGCCACTTTCAGATCGTGCACCTCGCTCATCGGCTCGCCAGGAATGGCGGGCAACATATTGTCGGAGAACTGCCGGTACTGAGCGGCATCGACCTGGCTGAAATCGGGTTCCGGGAGGTCGCGAAATTGCTGGAGAACCCCGGCGATCTGCTTATCGAGCGGCATGGGCATCGTCCTCTACGTCGGTCATTTGAAATTGCGGATTGGTCTCGCCCAGGATGCTTTGTACCCGGCGCTCAAGGGCCGGTTTGAAACCCTTGTGGGGCAGGATCCAGAAGCGTTTTTGCGCGACGGCGGCGAACACTAGCGCGGCCAGCTCCGCCGGGGTCATGCCCTGGCGAATGGTGCTGTCGAGCAGTTGACTGAAGTCCGATCCGGCGCTGTCCACCACCTGGTTCGACGCCATGATTTCACTGGCCACCGGCCCCGGGCACAGTACCGAAACCGACACCGGCGCACCGAGCATGGCAAGTTCGTAATGCAGGGTTTCCGAAAGCGCGACCACCGCCTGCTTGGTCACGTTGTACGGTGCCATCAGCGGACTGCTGACCAGCCCGGCAAGGGACGCGGTGTTGATCACATGGGCTGCCCGGCCCTGACTGAGCAACAGCGGCACGAAACTGCGAATGCCGTTGATCACGCCGCCCAGGTTGACGTCGAGCATGCGCTGCCATTGCGCCTCGGTGATTTCCCAGCTGAAGCCGGTCTGCATGACGCCGGCGTTGTTGAACAGCAGGTCGACCCCGCCAAAGTGCTCGACAGCCCGGTCACGCAAGCGCTCGACCTGCTTGACCTCACCGACATCGGTGACGCAGGCAATCGCTTGCGCACCACCGGCCTTCAATTCGTCGCACAGGGCTTGCAGGCCCGCCGCATCCCGATCCGCCAGCACCAGGCGCATGCCCAGTGTCGCCGCATGTTCGGCCAGGCCTCGGCCGATACCACTGGCGGCCCCGGTAATCACCGCGACCGGCCCTTGTTCATTACTCATCGCCAACTCCTGCCATGGGTCCAATGGCGCCAGTAGAGCGGGCCTACTTAAAGCAGCCATCGTCCATTCAGACGATGCCCGCTTTTACAGGGGCGGCAGAATCCCTTACATGCGCCAACCCCGTGATCCCTTGGGAGAATAATAAGATGAGTACCCTGCACCGCATCGAAGCCAAACTGCTGGAAGACCGCTACGCCCGTGGCTGGCATTGCCTGGGCCTGGCTGCGCAATACCGCGACGGCAAGGCCCATCGCCTGGAGGTGTTCGGCACCCGCCTGGTGGCGTTCCAGGGTGAAGACGGTGAACTGCATATTCTCGATGGCTACTGCCCGCACATGGGTGCCGACCTGAGCACCGGTTGCGTTGAGGGCAACTCGATCCGCTGCCCGTTCCACGCCTGGCGCTGGGGCGCCGACGGCGTGTGCGATGACATCCCCTACGCCAAGCGCATCCCGCCACGGGCCAAAATCAAAAGCTGGCCGATCATGGAAGAGAACCAGCTGCTGTTCGTCTGGAATGACCCCGAAGGCAACCCGCCGCTGCCGGAACAACGCATTCCGCGCATCGACGCCTGCTACAGCGACGAATGGGCCGAGTGGGAAGTCGCCGAGTTGCAGATTGGCACCAACTGCCGCGAACTGATCGACAACATCGCCGACATGGCGCACTTCGGCACCGTGCACGGCGCGCCGGTCGATGAGTTCATCAATATTTTCGAAGGCCACCTGGCCACCCAGATCATGCGCGCCCGCAGCGAACGCCTGTCCGGCGACAGCGTGTTGACCACCGAAGCCACCTACTTCGGCCCGGCCTATCAGATCACTGAAATGAACGGCGCCATGAACGGCCAGCCGATCCATTCGATCCTGCTCAACTGCCACGTGCCAATCGATCTGGACAGCTTCACCCTGCGCTACGGCGTGCTGGTGAAAAGAATCCCGGGGCTCAGCGAAGAGCAGAACCAGGCGATGGCCAAGGCCTATGTGGCACAGGCCCAGGCAGCCTTCTACGAAGACGTGGCCATCTGGCACAGCAAGACCCGCGTCGACAATCCGCTGCTGTGCGACGGCGACGGTCCGGTCTATCAGTTGCGCCGTTGGTACGAGCAGTTCTACACCGACGTCGAGGCGCTGTCGGCAGACGTTGCCGAACACAAGAAGTATGTCGTGCGCGCCAGCGAACGGGTCTGACGCCAGCGGCTTTTCGCCCGCCCCGGGCCTGATTGGCAGCCGCCTGTCAGGCCCTGAGCCCGAGCGTTGCAAGGAGTCGATACCGGCGCTTATTCTCGGCCACCGCCAACGCTAATAATAAAAACGGTTTTTCCCTATGCAGCAGAGCCTCAGCCTCGATACGTTCAGTGATTTGATCGGCAACCTCTATCAGGGTCCGCTGGAAAACATTCCCTGGGCGACGTTCCTCAATCAGCTCAATGTGCATCTGAACAGCAAATACGTGACCTTCATCCTGCGTCCGCCCAGTGCCCACGTGGACGGTTTGATGGTCAACACCACCGGCACTTCGACCGAGGCGACCGCGTCGTACAACAAACACTTTTTCAGCCTCGACCCCTTTGTCGACCTGCCCAACCGCCAGGTCGTGACCCTCGCCGAGTTTGTCTCCAACGACGACTGGCAGAATTCCGAGTTCTACAAGAATTTCCTGGAACCGGTGGACGTGTTCCACATTCTCGGTGCCGACATCAACACCGTCGACGGCGCCCAGTGCCGCATTCGCATCAGCCGCGGACGTGACGACAAGCCTTTCGGCAATGCAGAAAAGGCCATGCTCACGCATTTCATTCCGCACCTGGAGCGGTCGATCAAGATCCACATGCAGCTCAACCGCATCGAAGCCGAGCGCAACCTGTACGCCGGTGCGGTGAACCAGATGGCAGTCGGCACGATCATCCTCGACGAGTCCGGCAAGGTGCTGCAGACCAACCAGGTCGCCGACCGGCTGATCCAGGAAAAGGACGGCATCAAACTGGTCAACGATGGCCTGCAGGTGGGTACGGCCCGGGACACCCAGGAGTTCCGCCGCCTGGTCAAGCAGTCGCTGCTGTCGCAAAAGAGCAGCAACCCGTCCGTGGTCGAAGCCCTGCGCGTGCAGCGCCCGTCCGGCAAAGCGGACCTGGGGATCATCGTGCGCTCGGTGCCATTGACCGACTGGAGCGAAGGCAAACAGTGCCCGACCGTGGTGATTTTCATCAGCGACCCGGAACAACAGTCCACCGCGCCGCAGGAAATCGTGCGCGCGCTGTTCGACTTCACCCCGGCGGAAACCCAGCTGGCGATGCTGCTGGCCAACGGTCTGACCCTCGACGAAGCCTCGGAAGAGCTGGGCATCAGCCGCAACACCTCGCGGGCCCACCTGCGCTCGACCTTCTCCAAGACCGGCGTGACCCGCCAGACCATGCTGGTGCGCCTGATCCTGCGCAGCGTGGCGACCCTCGGCTGACCCTCATTGCCGCCCTCGTCCGCTCGGACGATGGCGGCCCCCGTGGTACAGCGCACAGTGTCCCCATCCCAAACAGGGGACTGCCCCATGCGCAACTGCCCAACCATCCTCAAGACTGAACTGCTGGCGCAAAGCGGCCACTTTCAGATCGAAGCCCTGCACCTGCAATTCAGCAACGGCCAGCAGCGGGTCTACGAACGCCTGCGCGGCACCGGTTATCGCTCGGTGATGCTGGTGGCGATGCCTGATCCTGCGCATGTGCTGCTGGTGCGCGAATACGCGGTCGGTGTGGAAAAAACCATACTCGGCCTGCCCAAGGGCGGCGCCGAGCCCGATGAAGACTATTTGCAGGCGGCGCAGCGCGAACTGAGCGAAGAAGTCGGCCTGCGCGCCGCACGCCTCACCGAACTGGGCGAACTGACCCTGGCACCGGGGCATTTGTGCCATCGCTACCGGGTGGTACTGGCCGAACAACTGAGCCCCTGCCAACTCGAAGGCGACGAACCCGAACCCCTTGAATGCTTGCGAGTACCCCTGGCGCAGATCCCTGAACTGGTAGCCCGCGGCGAACTGCACGAAGCGCGGGCGATCGCCGCACTGTTCATGGCCATGGGCACCCTCGCCCGAAGAACCTGACACCACACAGAGGGTCACGGCCTGACGCAAATCCCGGGAACACCAAATAACCTTGTGGGAGCGGGCTTGCCCGCGAAGAGGCCGGCACAGCCAACATCCATGGTGCCTGACACGCCGCCATCGCGAGCAAGCTCGCTCCCACAAGGTGACGGGGCAGCTTCAAATTGATCGGCTAGTCCATTCGGACGAAGTCACCCTCGCGCTACAGCCATAACCTGTCTCTACAACAATAAAACTGTGTCGAGACTCATCATGCGCAAATCTACTTGTGCTCTGTTCATCATCGTCTGTACAGGCGCGTCCACCAGCCTGTGCCAACTGTTCAAAAACGAAGCCTATCGACCGACCACGACGTATTTCAGTTGTGCGAGCGCGGCGATCAATTGCTATCCACCGCTGGTACGTAATCTGTTGCCTTGAGCGCAAGATTTCACCGGCAATAAAAAAACCACCGAATCATCGGTGGTTTTTTCGTCGCTTCCAGGATCAGGTTGGCAATACCCCACGGGCCCGCGACAAGGTCAACGCCAGATCCTCAATCATGTCCTCCTGCCCCCCCACAGTCCCACGCCGCCCCAGCTCCACCAACAGCTCACGCGCCGCAATCCCGTACTTCTGCTCAGCCCGTTTGGCGAACAGCAGGAACGAACTGTAAACCCCGGCATATCCCAACGTCAGCGCATCGCGGTCAAGGCGGATCGGCTGGTCCATCATCGGCACCACCAGGTCTTCGGCCACGTCCATGATCTTGTACAGATCCACACCACTGTTAACGCCCATGCGCTCCAGCACCGCGACGAACACTTCCAGCGGCGTGTTGCCCGCGCCCGCACCAAGGCCCGCAACAGACCCGTCGATCCGCGCAGCACCAGCTTCAATGGCGGCCAGGGAGTTGGCGATGGCCATGCCCATGTTGTGGTGGCCGTGGAAGCCGACTTCAGTCCCGGCGTTCAGGCCGGCGCGCAGGGCACCGATCTTTTGCGTCACTTCATCGGGCAACATGTAGCCGGCCGAGTCGGTGCAATAGATGCAATTGGCGCCGTAGCTTTCCATCAGCCGCGCCTGCTCCAGCAGTTTCTCCGGGCTGACCATGTGCGCCATCATCAGGAAGCCGACGGTGTCCAGGCCCATCTTCGCCGACATGCCGATGTGCTGGCCGGACACGTCCGCTTCGGTGCAATGGGTCGCCACGCGAATGGTCGAGACCCCATGCTCATGGGCCATCTTCAGGTGGTCGAGGGTGCCGATCCCCGGCAACAACAGGGCCGAAACCCTGGCCTGTTTCATCTGCGGGATCACCGCAGCGAAGTACTCTTCGTCGCTGTGGGCCGGGAAACCGTAATTCAGCGACGCACCGCCCAGGCCATCGCCATGGGTGATTTCGATCAGCGGCACACCAGCCGCATCAAGGCCGGTGGCCACCGCGACCATTTGTTCAATGCTGATTTGATGCTGTTTGGCGTGCATGCCGTCGCGCAGGCTCATGTCATGCAGACGGACGCTCTTACCTTGCAAATTCATACTCATCTCCACTCAACGGACAGGCAGTTGCAGGGTGCCCTTGTGGGCTTCTTCGGCGAACATCTCGGCCGTGCGTAAACCGGCGGCGGTCATGATGTCGAGATTGCCGGCGGACTTGGGCAGGAAATCGCCGAGGCCTTCGACCTCGATGAAGATCGACACCTTGCGCCCGTCGAACACCGGCCCGTTGATCAGCTTGTAGCCGGGCACATAGCGCTGCACCTCGCGAACCATGTCCAGCACCGAGGTGCGGATCGCATCCTGGTTCGGCTCGTCATCGGTCAGGCAGTGGATGGTGTCGCGCATCATCAGCGGCGGCTCGGCCGGGTTGATGACGATGATGGCTTTACCGCGTCGGGCGCCGCCGATCTTCTCCACCGCACCGGCCGTGGTGCGGGTGAATTCGTCGATGTTCTGCCGGGTACCCGGGCCAACCGAACCGGACGACACGGTGGCAACGATTTCGCCGTAGCTCACCGGTTGCACCCGCGACACCGCCGCCACCATCGGGATGGTCGCCTGACCACCGCAGGTGACCATGTTGACGTTCATTGCCAGGCTCGACGCGTGCTCCTTGAGGTTGACCGGCGGCACGCAGAACGGGCCGATGGCCGCCGGCGTGAGGTCGATCATGATCACCCCGAGCTCGTTGAGCTTGCGGCTGTTTTGCGCATGCACGTAGGCCGAGGTGGCGTCGAAAGCGATCCGAATATCATCGTCGAGCACGTGCGGCAGCAAGCCATCGACACCGCCGGCGGTGGTTTTGATGCCCATTTCCCTGGCTCGTTTCAGGCCTTCGGATTCAGGGTCGACGCCAACCATCCATACCGGCTCGATCCATTGCGATCGGCACATTTTCATCAGCAGATCGGTGCCGATATTGCCCGGGCCGATAATGGCCGCTCTGAGTTTTTTGCTCATGGGGTCAAACTCCAAAAGTCAGGCGCAGAAAGACACCCGGGCACTGCCCAGGCCATCGATGGTCAGAGAAAAACGGTCGCCGGCACGGGCCGGTTCCAGTGGCACCAGGGAGCCGGACAGGATGATTTCCCCGGCCTTGAACGGAATGCCGAAGGCGCCCAGGGTGTTGGCCAGCCAAGCCACCGCCGTCAATGGATTGCCCTGCACCGCCGAACCCAGGCCTTCGCTCAGGGGTTCACCGTTCTTGAACACGCGCATGCGCAAGTTCGGCAAGTCCAGCTCACGCGGGTCGACCTTGCTGTCGCCCAGCACGAATACGCCGCAGGAGGCGTTGTCAGCGACCGTGTCCTGGATGCGAATGCGCCAGTCGTGAATCCGCGAGTCGACGATCTCGAAGCACGGCATCACGTATTCGGTGGCGTCCAGCACATCGGCTTCGGTGATGCCCGGGCCGACCAGGTCGCGCTTGAGCTTGAAGGCGATCTCGCCCTCGGCACGGGGCTGGATCAGTTTGTTGGCCGACAGGGAAATTTGCGCATCGTCATCGAACCACATCTGCCGCGTGATGAAGCCGAAATCCGGCTGATGCACGTTGAGCATCTGCTGCACTGCCGCCGAGGTCACACCGATCTTCTTGCCGACGATCCGGTCACCGGCCGCCACCCGACGCTCAATGGCGTACAGGGAAATGTGATAGGCGTCTTCGATGCTGATCGACGGCCAACGCTCGGTCAGCGGCGCCAGGGTCGAGCCGCTGAGCAGCGCCTGATAAAGCTCTTCGCCGAACTCACGGCGCAATTGCACGCTCATCCGCGGGCCTCCTGAAGAAACGCCAGGCACTGGCTGTTGAAATAGTCACGGTGCTCGACCTGAACCCAATGCCCGCACTCGCTGAGCATCACGAAACGGATTCTGGAACAGTTCTCGAGCATGGTCCGGGCACCGGAGGACGGGCAGAACTTGTCGTTCATGCCCCAGAAACCGAGGATCGGGCACCGCAACTCACCCAGGCGCGACGTCATGTTCGGTACCTGCATGGTCGACAGCACGCACACCGGCTGCTGTTGCACCACGGCCACCCGCTCGTTGACCGTCTCGTCGCTGATCAGGCTTTCGTCGAACAGCTGCAGCGCCAGCAGGCGACGCATGCCCGCCGCGTCGTTCAGCTCACCCTTGGCGAAGGCCGCGCCCATTTTCTGGATACCTTCCATCTGCAGGTAATACTGTTCCTTTTCCATCAGGCCACCGGGGGCCATCAGCACCAGACGGCTGACACGCTGCGGTTGGTCGAGGGCCAGTTTGATCGCGATCGCGCCGCCCAACGAATTACCGACCAACACACAACGCTGGATGTCGAGGGCATCGAGCAAACCGCTCAGGGCTGCGACAAAAAAATCCAGGGTGTAGAGGGTGTCGGGTTTGTCCGAGGCGCCGTAGCCCGGCAGATCCGGGACTATCACCCGGTAACCGGCCTCGGCAAACACCGGGTAGTTCTGCTTGAAGTTGCTGTGACCGCTGGCGCCCGGCCCGCTGCCATGGATGAAGATCACCGGCTCGCCGTTGCCGCCATCCTTCCCGCCTGTATCCACATAGCGCAGCTGCAAACCATCCGGCAGCGTAACGAAGTGCCCTTGCGCTGAAGCGCCCATAAGGTGTCCTCCCGGCCTGTTGTTGTAGCTGGATTATTCAGACGGGCCGGCTGCGCAACATCGTCCGACAGGACTACGCCCTTGTAGGAGCGAGCCTGCTCGCGAAAAACGCCAGGACACCGTGGGGCATCAGGTTTTACGCGTTATCGTTGACGTCCATCGCGAGCAGGCTCGCTCCTACACCGTTCCTAGTCTCATCGGACGTTGGATTACAGGGACCACAGACCTAGCATCGACGGCATTCCCGAGCGGCAAAAAGAGAACTCCCATGCTTGACCCAATGGACTTTCGCGGCAAAGTGGTACTGGTCACCGGCGGTGGCAAAGGTGTGGGCCGCGGCATCAGCCAGCGCTTTCTCGAGTGCGGCGCCGAGGTGGTGATCTGCGGGCGCGAAGCCCCGCCATCCGTGCCTGCCAGCGGCGGGCGCGAGGCGCTGTTCGTGCCCTGCGACCTGCGGGAATTCGAACAATCCGGGCGTTTGATCGCACAGATCGTCGAGCGTTTCGGCCGCCTCGATGTGCTGGTCAACAACGCCGGCGGTTCACCGAATGCCGACGCGGCCACCGCGTCTCCTCGCTTCAGCGAAGCGATCATTCGCTTGAACCTGATCGCGCCACTGAACCTGTGCCAGCAGGCCAACCAAGTGATGCAGGCCCAGGTCGACGGCGGCGCGATCATCAACATCTGCAGCGTCAGCGCCACCCGCCCCTCCCCCGGCAC
>NZ_JAVAJJ010000009.1:0-237294 GCF_052112305.1 Pseudomonas sp. QLc11A | reverse complement strand
TACAGTTTCAGCGTGGGCGCGGTCCTTTGTGGGAGCTGGCTTGCCGGCGATGGTCGTTAACGATGACGCGTGTGGTCTGGATAAACGCGGCGCACTTGAGTCCATCGCCAGCAAGCTGGCTCCTACAGTTTCAGCGTGGGCGCGGTCCTTTGTGGGAGCTGGCTTGCCGGCGATGGTCGTTAACGATGACGCGTGTGGTCTGGATAAACGCGGCGCACTTGAGTCCATCGCCAGCAAGCTGGCTCCTACATTTCTCTCAGAAAGAACCTACAAGCATAGGTAAACATCTATCGCACTCGGGCCATTAAGTTGACCAGCAAGTCGGCGACCAACCTTGATCTTCGTCCGACTGCAAACTTACTTATTGCGAGTGCAACCATGAAGCCCATCGACTACAACAAGTATCGCTCAGCCAGAAGCTTCAACAGCCGAATACGCTTTCTGATTCTTCATTACACCGCCGCTAACTTCTCAAGTTCTGTCAGTGCCCTGACCGGCCCGAATGTCAGCGCGCACTATCTGGTTCCGGATATCACCGACCCCAGTTATCTGAAAGCCGGTTATACCGGGCAGGAAGTGTTCAACCTGGTGGATGAAAGCCAATGCGCGTGGCACGCGGGCGTCAGCCAGTGGGGCAACCGCGGCAATTTGAATGACACGTCTATCGGCATTGAAGTGGTCAACCTGGCGACTGACAACAAAGGCCAATTCACCTTCCCGCCGTATCACCCCGAGCAGATTGCCGCGATTGAACTACTGGCGCTGAACATCCTCAAGCGCTACCCGGATATCACGCCGACGCAGGTGTTGGGCCACTCCGATATTTCAGTCGGCCGCAAAAGTGACCCGGGGCCAATGTTTCCCTGGCAGGCGCTGTACCTGAAAGGCGTCGGCGCCTGGTTCGATGAAGCCACTCGGGACCAGTATCTGAGCCAATACACCACATCGGGTGTTCCAGGCCGAAGTGAATTGCTGGGGCTGTTCAAGTCCTATGGATACGATGTTTCGGGCGCCTCGACGGAAGGTGGTTTTCAACAGTTGGTACGGGCATTCCAGATGCATTTTCGCCCGGAAAAATTCGACGGAAAAATGGATGCGCAGACAGCCGCCAATCTGAAGGCACTGGTATTCAAATACTTTTCCGGCTGATCGATGGCAAACGATTTTCCAACCGACAAATGCAGCAACCGGCAAGGTCAGTCAATGTGACCTTGCCGACAATGTCAGAGCGAATACTTCTGCAAATTCCCCATCATTTCCTTCAGCGCATCGATATTGTCCTTCGGATGCGCCGCACCTTCGAAGTCGCAAATCTGCTGCCAATGCGCCGCCACGTCTTCCGGTGAGAAGCCGGCCCGTGGATCGAACCCGACACCGAGGCTGCGTTCCCAGCGGACCTTGCCCATCCAGCCACCGCCGACTTCAAACAGACCGGAGGTTTCCTGGCAGGTCTCGCTGGCCAGGTACACCACCAGCGGGCTGACCAGTTCCGGCTTTAGCTGTTCGAAGACTTGCGGCGGGATCAGGCCTTCAGTCATGCGCGTGCCGCCGGTGGGGGCGATGGCGTTGACCAGGATGTTGTTCTTGCGGCCTTCGATGGCCAGGGTGCGGGTCAGGCCATAGAGACCGAGCTTGGCCATGCCGTAGTTGGACTGGCCGAAATTGCCATAGATACCCGAGGTCGACGCGGTGAAAATCACCCGGCCGTAGTTCTGCTCGCGCATATGTGGCCAGGCGGCACGGGTGACTTTGTAGGCACCTTCGACGTGGACGCGGTAAACCAGGTCCCAGTCGGCGTCTTCCATTTTGTGGAAGGTCTTGTCACGCAGGATCCCGGCGTTGTTGACCACCACGTCGACGCGACCGAAGACGTCCAGGGCATGCTGGACCAGTTTGTCACCGTCAGTGACCGAGTCGTGGTTGGCCTCGGCGATGCCGCCGGCCTCGCGAATGTCCGCTACCACGCGGGCGGCGGCCGAGGCGCTGGCGCCTTCGCCCTGGGTCGAGCCACCCAGGTCGTTGACCAGAACCCTGGCGCCCTGTTTGGCGAACAGCAGTGCATGCGCCCGTCCCAGGCCGCCACCAGCACCGGTGATGATCACGACTTTATCTTCGAAGCGCACAGACTCATTCATGGGGGACTCCAGCAGGCCAAGGGACAATGAGTCCGAGTTTCCGGCACGGCGCAGCGGGTCACAATCAACACGGGGGAGGCTGAATGGTGCGCGATAAGGCTGGGGGATGATTGATAGAGAAATGGACACGAACCCTGTGGCGAGGGGGCTTGCCCCCGTTGGGCTGCGAAGCGGCCCCAAAATACAGCGCAGTGATTCAGATACAACGCGTTAAGCAGGTTTACGACTGCTTCGCAGCCGAACGGGGGCAAGCCCCCTCGCCACAAAAGCCCAGCAGGTTCACGCTGCGAATCAGGAGCAGGCGACTTTGCGCGGCGGAGAAAGCAGCTGATCGCGAAACGCCAGGTAGTGCCTGAGGACCTCGCAGGGTGCCTCGATCTGCGGGTAGTGACCGATGTCGGGCAACACCACGGTGTCCGCATCCGGGATCAGTTCCCGGTAACGCTCGACCATATGCACACCGGAGATCGGATCGACCCCGCCATCGATCACTCGCAGCGGCACTTCACCGCGCTGCATCGCGCTCACCCAGCGGTTGCGCCAGACGCGTCGCTCCGGGATGTAGGCGATCAACTTGTGCATGATCCGTGGCCCACGCTGGCTTTCGACCAGGCTCCAGAAGTCATCCATCTGGCTTTCACTGGGCCGGGTTTGCGGACCGAAAATCTGCCGAAAGCTTCTCACCAGGCCATCACGGCTGAAGGCGCGGCCAATCATCCAGCCCAAAGGGCTGAGCAAGAGTTTTTGCATCAATACCGGACGGTGGGTTTCCGGAAACAACCCGCCGTTGAGAAACACACAACTGGCCAGCTCCACCCGCGACTCGTAATGCCGGGCCAGCAGTTCCTGGGCCACGCTGTCGCCATAGTCGTGGGCGAACAGGTGCACCGGTTGCTCGACATTCAGGTGCTCAAGCAGTGCCTGTTGCAGATCCGCTTGCTCCAGCAGGCTGTATTCGTGGTTCGCCGGTTTGGCCGAATCGCCGAAGCCCAGCATGTCGCAAGCGATCACGCGAAAGCGCTGGGTCAATGGCTGCCACAGGTAATGCCAGTCCCAGCTGGCGGACGGAAAACCGTGAATCAGCAACAGCGGCTCGCCCTGACCCGCCGTCCAGTAACGGATGCTGTGGCCACGGAACAAGAACGTCTGGCTGCGTTTGCGCCAGACACACAGAGGAATCTCGGCGAGTGCCATCAGAGTTTATAACCCGGGTCCAGTTTATCGAGCTTGCGCAGCAGCGCCGGCCACGCCAGCGCTCCGCCCATTCCTTGAGCACTTCTGGTAACACCCGCGATCATGGCTTTGGCGCCGGCCAGGATCTGCGGTTCGATAGCAATCAGCTCAGCCGCACCGTTTTGTGCCATGACCTGAATGTCGCAGGCACGTTGAAAGGTAAACATCATCAGGAACGTATCGGCGATGCTGCTGCCGCATGTCAGCAGACCGTGGTTATGCAGCATCAGGAAATTGTTTTCACCGAGATCAGCCTGCAGCCGCACCTTCTCTTCATGGTTGAGCGCCACACCTTCGTAGGCGTGGTAGGCCAGGCTGGAAAGCACGAACAACGACTGTTGGCTGATCGGCAGCACGCCCTGCTTCTGTGCCGAGACCGCCACCCCTGAAGCCGTGTGGGTGTGCAGCACACAAACGACATCGTGACGGACTTCATGCACGGCGCTGTGGATGGTGTAACCCGCCGGATTGATCTCGTAAGGACTGTCCATCAGCTTGTTGCCGGCCTGATCCACCTTGGCCAGGCTCGACGCGGTCATTTCGTGAAACATCAGCCCGAACGGGTTGATCAGGAAATCTTCGGTGCCGGGCACCTTGGCGGAGATGTGGGTAAAGATCAGGTCATCCCAACCATGTTGGGCAACCAGGCGATAACAAGCGGCCAGGTCGACGCGAGTCTGCCACTCGGCAGCACTGACCTGGTCTTTGACACTGTGTGGCGATTGGATGGGAGCGACAGTCACGGCAAGAAGCCTCGGTGTTTTTATTATGGAGTGTTTCCTATGTTCACCGAGTCTAGTCAGCCCTTGGGGTTCGTGTAGTTGCATTGGCAGCCAGCTTGGTGACCCTACGAGTCAGTCGCCCTGCCCCCCATGGATCCATGTCAAACGACCGGCGCCAGCGATGGTCTGACAGGCAGTTTTTTACCGTACTGTCAGAACCCTGACTGGCATGGATATCGGAGTAACGTCAGGTGCGCAGTGCGCTGATCAGGTCCGCCAGCCAAGGCTCGGCGTCCGTCTCGGGGGTCACGCTCTCGCTGGCATCCAGGCGCAGCATCGGCAGCACTTCGCGAATGCCCAGTTCACCGAACAGTTCGCGCATCTGCTCGCCGCCGCCACAAAAAGTATCACCATAACTCGCATCGCCCAATCCGATCACCGCCCCCGGCAAACCGCGCCAGGCTGCAGGCAATTGGTCACGAATGGTCGAATACAGTGGTTGCAGATTGTCCGGCAGCTCACCCATGCCGGTGGTCGAGGTCACCGCCAGAAAGGCTTCGGGGCCAAACGCCTGGACGTCGGCGAGGGTCGCACGCGGGTTGTGCCAGGTTTCGAAACCGGCGGCTTTCAACAGGCTGGCGGCGTGGCGGGCAACTTCTTCGGCCGTGCCGTACACCGAGCCGGAAATGATGGCGACTTTCATCAATTTGATCCTGAATCCGAGTAAAAGACCCGGATATTAACACCACAGTCGTGATTATTCTTTTAGAATGCAATTGACAATCAATCAGGAAAGGATGCTCCGATGATTAATGCTCAACTGCTGCAAATGGTGATCAACGCCTCCAACGACGGCATCGTCATTGCCGAAAAGGAAGGCGATCAGGACAAAATCCTCATTTACGTCAACCCCGCGTTCGAACGCCTGACGGGCTACTCCAGCGAAGAGATCCTCTATCAGGATTGTCGTTTCCTGCAGTCGGGAGATCGCGACCAAGACGCCCTGCCGTTGATTCGCGACGCCTTGAACCGAGAAGGTTCCTGCCGGGAAATACTGCGCAACTACCGCAAGGACGGCACACCGTTCTGGAATGAGCTGTCCCTTTCAACGGTGAAAAATCCAGCGGACGGGCAAACCTACTTTGTCGGTGTGCAGAAAGACGTCACCGTGCAAGTCAAGGCGCAACAGCGCGTGGCACAACTGGAGGGACGGGTGGCTGAACTCCAGGCGGAGCTTGCTGCGCTCAAGGCGACGAACGGCGCAAACGAAACTCAGAATTAATGGTCAGTAATTACAATCACCAATGACTTTGTAATTATATCTTTCGAGCTGGCCATGCAACGTGACGCACTCCTGACCCAGGATGAGCTGGATTTCATCCAGACCATGCAACACAACCCGCAACTCAATGTGCGGGATGCGACGTCGAGCCTGCTCGTCAACGGTGGATCGCAAATCCGTGACCTGCTCACCCGCCTGGCGGCCCATGAGCAGGTCACCATTCAAGCCAGCTTCGAAAACCAGCAAATAACCTTCCCCCTGCACCTGGTGGAAGACGAGTTTCATGCGATGCATTTGCGTCTCGGCGTGCCGAGCATCTATGAAGACGGGCCCATGGCCCGGCCTTGGCGTCTGGTACTGGACGAGCCGGTAGCGCTGGAAAACGCCCAGGGTCAACCCGGCACCCTGTGGGTACACGAAGTGTCGTGCAAAGGGGTTTTGCTGGAGGTTCGCAACAAGACCAAGCCACCGAAGCATTTCGCCTTGTGGTTCAGCCCCTCAGGCTATGAGCGGATTGCCTTGCGCGGCACCTTCGAGAAGGAAAACGCACAGGGCTTCTACGCCTATCAACTGAACCAGAGCGATACGGACGAAACCGAGCGTCTGCGTCAGTTCATCCTGCAACAGCATCGTCTGACTCATCCAACGCTGCATCTCTGAACTTCAAGTATCCAGATTTCCCGCCAGGAACTGGTTCAGACGCTGGCTCATGACCTTCCCTTCATTGCCCAGGCAACCGATCGATGACCCGGCCAGGCTGCCCTGCGCCAGGTCAGAGGCATCACCGGCCAACAACAATCGACACTCCAGGCCCATGGCCAGGCGATTCAAGCGACGCGGCAACTCGGCATTCGGTACATGATTGGAAAACAGCACCAGTGCCACGGGCTTGATCCTTTCACACATCAGCGCCAGCTCCTCGAATGGCTGGCCTATGTTCAATACGCCAATGGTCGATGGCCCGGAACTCAGGAACAGGGCGGCGACCAACAGCTCCAGCTCCCGACAGTGACCATCCAGGGCACAGATGACCACGTGATGCGGTTGCTTCTCGCGCGTCAACAGCAAGCGCTGCACTACCCGGGAACGTAGAAAACCATCCAGGAACAGCCACTCGCTGGTTACGCCGAACTGGTCCTGGCGTTGCAACAACTGCTTCCAGACGGGGATCAGAATGTCCTGAAACACCACCGGCAGGGCGTAACTGGAAAAGATTTGCCCGTAGACCTGCTCCAGCTGAAGGTCGTCAAACCCGTTGACCGCTGCAAGAACCTGCTGCTGCCACTGTGCGTAATCGGCTTCCACGAGGCTGTTGGGGATGATGTGCGACAACGCCTGGAGCGGCTCGCTCCTGGCCAGGATCTTGCCGATCCTGCTGACCGCAACACCGCGTTCGATCCAGCCGAGAATGCTGCGAACGCGCTCAATATCGGACATCGAATACAGTCGATGCCCGCTATCGGTGCGTGTTGGAACAATCAGGCCATAACGTCGCTCCCAGGCGCGAAGCGTGACCGGGTTGACACCTGTCAGTCGCGCCACCTCGCGAATGGGGAAGAGTTCTTCCTGTTCGAGCGCGACGGCCTGCGTGGATCCTGAAGCGACGTCTGTAAGTATGGGCATCCTGTTGAAACATCCCTGTATCGTCCGTCCGATATTCTAACGCCCCCGCCCCGTAAAGTTTCCGTAAAAAATCGATACTGCGAAGGAGCGTGTAAACGTCACAGACGCCACGGGCAGAATCAGGAATAATCCTTGCTTGTTTCAAGTCGCAGCCCACCACCCCGGCGCTGCGTCTGGCGAAGCCCCTATCCGGAGCGACGCAAATGCCTTATGGAGATACACAATGTCTACCCCACCCGTCACGCTGATGGTTGCGCGCCGCGTTGCCAATGGACGTTATCAGGACCTGATCGCCTGGCTGCGCGAAGGCGAACAACTGGCCACCGATTTTCCCGGCTACCTCGGCTCCGGTGTGCTCGCTCCGCCACCCGAGGACGACGAATTCCAGATCATCTTCCGCTTCGCCGACGAGCAGACCTTGCACGCCTGGGAACATTCCGTCTCTCGCAGCGCCTGGCTCGGACGCGGCAGCGACCTGTTCGCCCACCCGACAGAACACCGGGTCAGCGGCATCGAAGGCTGGTTTGGCGTCGCCGGCCAACGCCCGCCGCGCTGGAAACAGGCCGTGGCGATCTGGCTGGCGTTCTTTCCGGTCTCGCTGCTGTTCAACTTTGTGCTGGGGCCGCTGCTGGGCGAGATGGCGCTACTGCCCCGCGTGCTCGTCAGCACCCTGTGCCTGACGCCGTTGATGGTTTATTTCTTCATCCCTTTGTCCACTCGACTGCTTGCCACCTGGCTGAACAACACGCCGGCACGCGCGTTGCCCAGCGAGTCAGCCCCTCAAAATCACTGATAGATCGCAAGCTCCAAAAAATGCGGGACGGTAACGCGCCCTGCAGGAGCTGTCGCAGGCTGCGATCTTTTCAGAGGCATCGCACGACTCGTCGCTGGTATAGTTTTACTCTCACCGCGACGCGAGCCGTTCATGACTTCTTCCGCAGCCCCTATCCTGATTACCGGCGCCGGCCAGCGTGTCGGCCTGCACTGCGCCCGGCGATTGCTGGAAGACGGCCATCGCGTGATTTTCAGTTACCGCAGCGAGCGGCCCGGCGTACAAGCCCTGCGCGACCTGGGGGCCACCGCCGTGTTCGCGGACTTCGCCAGCGAGGCCGGGATCCTCGCCTTCATCAGTGAACTGAAAACCCACACCGACTGTTTGCGGGCTATTATCCACAACGCCTCCGAATGGCTGGCCGAAACACCGGACACTGACGCCGCCGCATTCACCCGCATGTTCAGCGTGCACATGCTGGCGCCCTACCTGATCAACCTGCATTGCGCCGATCTGCTGCAACGCTCAAGCCCCGCCGACATCGTGCACATCAGCGATGACGTGACCCGCAAGGGCAGCAGCAAGCACATCGGCTATTGCGCCAGCAAAGCCGGACTCGACAGCCTGACCCTGTCCTTCGCCGCCAGGTACGCGCCGGACATCAAGGTCAACGGGATTGCGCCCGCCCTGCTACTGTTCAACCCTGAAGACGACGCGACCTACCGCGCCAAGGCACTGGCCAAGTCCGCGCTGGGCATCGAACCCGGCTGCGAAGTGATCTACCAGAGCCTGCGCTATCTGCTCGACAACCCTTATGTCACCGGCACCACCCTGACCGTCAACGGCGGAAGGCACATCAAGTAAGTGTCCCGCGAGGATTTTCCATGACGTTATCCCTGCCCCAGAATTATCGAGAGATCCTCATCGGACTCGGTGAAAATCCAGACCGCGAAGGCCTGCTCGACACCCCGGTGCGCGCAGCCAAAGCCATGCAGTACCTTTGCCATGGCTACGAACAAAGTGTCGAAGAGATCGTCAATGGCGCGCTGTTCGCCTCCGACAACGATGAAATGGTGATCGTCGACAACATCGAGCTGTACTCGCTTTGCGAACACCATATGCTGCCCTTCATCGGCAAGGCGCATGTGGCTTATATTCCAACCGGCAAGGTGCTGGGGCTGTCGAAGATTGCGCGGCTGGTGGACATGTTCGCCCGGCGCCTGCAAATCCAGGAAAACCTCACCCGGCAAATCGCCGACGCCGTGCAACAGGTGACCGGTGCGGCAGGCGTCGCAGTGGTCATTGAAGCGCAGCACATGTGCATGATGATGCGCGGCGTCGAGAAACAGAATTCGACCATGAACACCTCCGTGATGCTCGGTGCCTTCCGCGAGTCGAGCAACACCCGCCAGGAGTTCCTGCAATTGATTGGACGGAGCAAGTAGCAATGCCACAACTTCAGCCAGGCATGGCACGCATCCGGGTCAAAGACCTGTGCCTGCGTACCTTCATCGGCATCAATGAGGATGAAATCCTCAACAAGCAGGATGTGCTGATCAACCTCACCATTCTGTACGCGGCCCAGGAAGCGGTACGTGACAACGACATCGATCACGCGCTGAACTACCGCACGATCACCAAGGCGATCATCGCCCACGTCGAAGGCAACCGCTTTGCGCTGCTCGAACGCCTGACCCAGGAAATTCTCGACCTGGTGATGGCCAACGCATCGGTGCTCTACGCAGAAGTCGAGGTCGACAAGCCCCACGCGCTGCGATTCGCCGAGTCGGTGTCGATAACGCTTGCAGCGAGCCGATAGCTACAAGCTACAAGCTACAGGCGCCAAGCTGTAAACTTGCAGCCACCGCAATCCAACTTGCAGCTTGAAGCTTGCCGCTTGAAGCTGTCTCGCAGAGACCGCCATGACCGATCAACAACGCCTTGAACTCGAAGCCGCCGCCTTTCGTCGGCTGGTGGCCCACCTGGACAGCCGCAAGGATGTGCAGAACATCGACCTGATGAACCTCTCGGGCTTCTGCCGCAACTGCCTGTCCAAGTGGTACAAGGCGGCGGCGGATGAGCGCCAGATCGAGGTCAGCCTCGACGAAGCCCGCGAAGTGGTTTACGGCATGCCGTACGCCGAATGGAAAGCCCAATATCAGCAAGAAGCCAGCGCCGAACAACAGGCGGCGTTCGCCAAAGGAAAACCCAATGAGTGAATTGAACACCCTGCGCGCCAGCCTCAACAGCGGCGAACACGCCTTCGCCGACACCCTGGCGTTCATTGCTGGCGGTTACGACTACCAGCCTCAGGCCTTCAACAACGGTGGTGTGGAAAACGCGGCCGGGCAGAACGAAGGCTCGTGCAAGACCCTGGGTCTGGCGCTGCTCGAAGGCTTGAGCGATCAAGAAGCCCTGCTGGCTTTCGGCGAGCATTACCGCTCGGTGCTGGCAACGCCAGAAGGCAGCGACCATGGCAACATCCGGGCGCTGATTGCCCACGGCCTGGCGGGTGTGAAGTTCACCCAACAGCCGCTGACTCGCCGCTGATTTGATTTGTAGGAGCGAGCCCGCTCGCGATGGACTGAAGAACGCCACGGGGTGTCAGGCTCCCAGCGTCATCGTTCACCACCATCGCGAGCAAGCTCGCTCCTACAGGTTTTGCGTTCATGGCGCGGAATTGATCACAAGCACAACCCGACTTTTAAGATTGACCCGGCAACTTTATTTCGTTTGCCCCGTAGCACCGCTCACGGCTTAGATAAAAAGAAGTCCTCCTTCTTCCGAGCCGGTCATTCATGCGCAGCGAAACCATCAGCCAGTCGATCAACATCGTTCACCCTGTCACGCTCAGCCACGGCAAAAACGCCGAGGTCTGGGACATCGATGGCAAACGCTACATCGACTTTGTCGGTGGCATTGGCGTGTTGAACCTCGGCCATTGCCATCCGCGCATCGTCGAGGCCATTCGCGAACAAGCCACGCGGCTGACCCACTATGCGTTCAATGCGGCGCCCCATGTGCCTTACCTCGAACTGATGGATCGCCTCAGTGCGTTCATGCCGGTGGGTTACCCGGTCAGCGGCATGCTCACCAACAGCGGCGCGGAAGCGGCGGAAAACGCCCTGAAGATCGTCCGTGGCGCCACCGGGCGCAGCGCGGTCATCGCCTTCGACGGTGCATTCCACGGCCGCACGCTGGCCACGCTCAACCTCAATGGCAAAGTGGCGCCCTACAAACAGAAAATCGGCGTGCTGCCGGGGCCGGTGTATCACCTGCCCTTTCCCGGCCCGGACAACAGCGTGACCTGCGCCGAAGCCCTCAAAGCCATGGAGCGCCTGTTCAGCGTCGAGATTGATGTCGAAGACGTCGCCTGCTTTATCGTCGAACCGGTGCAGGGCGAAGCGGGCTTCCTGACGATGGACATCGAGTTCGCCCAGGCGCTGCGCAAGTTTTGCGACAACAAGGGCATTGTGCTGATCGCCGATGAAATCCAGTCCGGTTTCGGTCGTACCGGCCAGCGCTTCGCGTTCTCACGGCTGGGCATCGAGCCGGATCTGGTCCTGCTCGGCAAAAGCATCGCCGGCGGCGTGCCACTGGGGGCGGTGGTTGGGCGCAAATCGCTGATGGATAACCTGCCCAAGGGCGGACTCGGTGGCACTTACTCGGGCAATCCCATCGCCTGCGCCGCCGCGCTGGCGACGCTGGATGAAATGACCGATGCCAACCTGCACGCCTGGGGCGCACAACAAGAGGAAGCGATTGTCGGCCGCCATGAAACCTGGCGCGCGAACAACCTGACGCCGTACCTGGGCCGACTTACCGGTGTAGGTGCGATGCGTGGTTTCGAGCTGATCAACGCCGATGGCTCGCCCGCCCCGGCACAATTGACCCAACTGCTGACTTTGGCGCGGGATGCGGGCCTGCTGCTGATGCCCAGTGGCAAATCGCGGCACATCATTCGCTTGCTGGCGCCGTTGACCATCGAGGCTGCGGTGCTGGAAGAAGGGCTGGATATTCTTGAAGCCTGTCTTGCAAAACTGACCTGAACACTATCCCACACCGGAGTGTTATCAAGCATTAAATCGTGGGCATAAAAAAACCGGCCGAGGCCGGTTTTTTACCAAAACAGAATCAAGCGTTCTGCAGATTGTCGAGGTAACGCTCGGCATCCAGTGCCGCCATGCAACCGGCGCCCGCCGAGGTGATGGCCTGACGATACACGTGGTCGGCCACGTCACCGGCGGCGAAAATGCCTTCGAGGTTGGTGGCGGTGGCGTTGCCGTCACGGCCGCCCTGCACAACCAGGTAACCGTCTTTCAGGGTCAGCTGACCTTCGAACAGCGAAGTGTTTGGGGTGTGGCCGATGGCGATGAACACGCCGTCGACTTTCACTTCGTCGAAGCTGCCGTCGTTATTCTTCAGGCGGGCACCGGTCACGCCCATGTTGTCGCCCAGCACTTCGTCCAGGGTCGCGTTCAGCTTCAGCTCGATCTTGCCTTCGGCAACACGGGCGTTCAGCTTGTCGATCAGGATCTTCTCGGCGCGGAAGGTTTCGCGACGGTGGATCAGGGTGACTTTGCTGGCGATGTTGGCCAGGTACAGGGCTTCTTCGACAGCGGTGTTGCCGCCGCCAACCACAGCCACCGGCTTGTTGCGATAGAAGAAACCGTCGCAGGTTGCGCAGGCGGAGACGCCTTTGCCCATGAACGCTTCTTCGGACGGCAGGCCCAGGTAACGAGCACTGGCGCCGGTGGCGATGATCAGGGCGTCGCAGGTGTAGGTCGCACTGTCGCCAGTCAGGGTGTATGGCTTGGCAGCGAAGTCCACGGCATTGATGTGATCGAAAACGATCTCGGTTTCAAAGCGTTCGGCGTGCTCGCGCATCCGCTCCATCAGCGCCGGGCCGGTCAGGCCGTGGACGTCGCCCGGCCAGTTGTCGACTTCGGTGGTGGTGGTCAGTTGACCGCCGGCCTGCATGCCGGTGATCAGCAGTGGCTTGAGGTTGGCACGGGCGGCATAGACCGCAGCGCTGTAACCGGCAGGGCCGGAACCGAGAATAATCACTCGCGAATGACGGACTTCAGACATGACCTGCTCCTGTTGACCGGCCCGGAACACCTGGCGCGGAACGCCGGATTGCCGGCTGGAATAAAAAAGAACGGTTGAAAGCACTTGGGGAAGGCTTGAACACGACCGTCCTGTAAAAAGATTGGGTGCAGCGTATCGAGGGGGCGAAGATTAAGGAAATACGGATTAACAATCCAGCTCATAGGTGGTCTCTATGCAATCTGCCCGACGATATCGACGTCTTTGTTACAGTGAATGTCGATACCGCCACCGCGCTTTCGCATGTGTAGCAAAGCCGGTAAGGTCGGCGCGTTTTCCCTCTGCCCGGAGCACCTTATGCCCGCCCCTGTTCTGTCCGGCCCGCAATACCTGCGCGAAGGCCTCAAGCTGGTGCTGAGCCCCAGCCTGCGTTTGTTTGTGTTGTTGCCGCTGGCGATCAACCTGGTGCTGTTCGTCGGATTGATCTACCTGGCCGGCCATCAATTCAGCCTGTGGGTCGACACGCTGATGCCGTCCCTGCCCGACTGGCTGAGTTTTCTCAGCTACATCCTCTGGCCGCTGTTCGTAGTCCTCGTCGTGCTGATGGTGTTCTTCACCTTCACCATGCTTGCCAACGTCATTGCCGCGCCATTCAACGGCTTCCTCGCGGAGAAAGTCGAAGTGGTTGTGCGCGGCACCGATGATTTTCCGGCCTTCAGCTGGGGCGAACTGATTGCGATGATCCCGCGCACCCTGGCCCGGGAAATGCGCAAGCTTGGCTACTTCCTGCCCCGGGCGATCGGGCTGTTCATCCTCTCGTTCATCCCGGTGGTGAACATTATCGCCGCACCGCTGTGGCTGTTGTTCGGGGTGTGGATGATGGCGATCCAGTACATCGACTACCCGGCGGACAACCACAAGCTGGGCTGGAACGAGATGCTTGGCTGGCTGCGCGAGAAGCGCTGGCAGAGCATGAGTTTTGGCGGGATTGTTTATCTGGTGTTGCTGATTCCGGTGGTCAACATCCTGATGATGCCGGCGGCAGTGGCCGGGGCGACGCTGTTCTGGGTACGTGAGCGCGGCGTCCAAACGCTGACAACCCCCGTAAAGTAAAAACGCCATCCAGCAGTCAACTGGCGTGATCACGCTATCACCTGCGGACGAAGGCCTGTCACTGGTAGCACTAATCTTTCCCGGGGAAGTCAGATGAAAACTGCGGCAAGAGTATTTCTCTTGCCGCAGGCCTCACAACTGAATCACTTTCCGCCCGCCAAAGAATCTTCGTCCACAAACGGACATGAACAACTGAAAATGGCAAGGGCGTAACGCTTGGTGCTATCAGTTATTAGTGGAATGTCTTACTGCACGACAAACTCGATTTGACCGCTAGGGTCAGAAGCCTTGCCACCCAAAATTTGCCGCACTTTGACGTGCTTGACACCTTTATCCCAAACGCGGCTGTAACTCCACTGTGTTCCATTAGGCTTTATTGTGGCCTTGCCCAAAACACTAAAGTCATGGTTCAGCACTTCAACCGCTTCTGCTCCAGCTGTACAGGTGCCTTCGATGAGTATCCTGCCTTCGGGCACACGAGTTGCGTCTTTTGGATTAGTAACACTTGGAGCGTTCAAGGATGGAGCGACAAAGAAGAGACGTTGCTCAGTTGAGACGGAAGGCACACCAGCAACGCTCTGGCATGCCCTCACAACCTTGACACCTTCGTCCCAGTTGCGACTGAAGTACCAGGTTTTTCCGTTCACTACGGCAGAGCCCAGCTTACTGTCGTCATAGTTAAGCACGTCAACTTTTGCCCCCTCTAAACAACTCCCTTCAATAAACACTCGCCCCAAAGCGTGACGAGTTCCGTTTAAAGGATATGCGATCGTCGGCACGGGGGTGCTGATCTCTGCTGCCTCATTTGAATCTAGTTGAACTTTCGATTGTTCCGTCATCATTGACACTCCTTTTATCCGGCAAAATTGCCTGTGATGCAGAACCACTTTCACGTTAATTGAACATAAAAACACCTGCAATAACTGATAGTTTCGAAAAACGATCATCAAATTCAATAACACGCAAGCGAAGCCTCCCCTGCAGCACACCACTCAAACACTTAATTTCACCAACAAAAAGAGCGGATTCACGACGTAATTTACAAATTATTACTTAACCCTGTTATTTCTTACAGCAGCGATTGCTACGCAAAACATATCCAATACGTTCAGAGCTCCCAATTTGAGATCCTTCAATTGCCGAGGAATTATTCACGACTGCAACTTATGGAATTCCCGATCAATGACAACACCAATACATGACCCCGCCCCGACTTGCATGATGCCTGGCGAAAATCTCAGTACCGAGAATCAGAATGTATCCTTTCCCTGGACCCGCATGAGTCCGGCAGTGCTCTATGCGAAACCAGAAGCGGGAGATGATTTTGTCATCAGTGAAAACTCGCGCATTCTCATCGACTGCGAGAGCCTGCGCCCCCTGGCAACACGACTGGCAGCCGGGTTCGCCGGTGCCGCCGGGCTTGGCAAACCAACGACCATTGCGCTGCTGGCAGGCGTTCCCCCACTACCGGGTGACGTATCGTTGAAATTGTCCGCACCGAATACGGCGGACGTCCCGATTCCTGCCAATGGGAAAAACGAAAGTTACCGGATTGATATCTCAAGCAATGTCCTGGTCACCGCACAAACCCTGGAGGCCATGGCCCGGGCCCTGACCACCCTGCATAAAGCTGCACGCGTTTCCACCACACTTGATCCAGGGGTTGTAATTGATGCCCCCCTGTATGCCGAGCGCTCAGTGATGATCGATATGGGCCGCTGGTATTTCAGCCCCGATTGGGTAATCAACCTGATTCAGGAAATGGCCTGGAATCAACTCAATACCCTGCATTTGCACCTGACCGATAACGAAGGGGTAAGGGTTATCTTTCCTTCTTGTGTGGACATCTCCAGCTCCGATGCCTGGAGCGCAGAAGAGCTCAAGCGCGTCCTCGACACCGCCGCCTCCTACCATATTGAGGTGATACCAGAACTCGACATGCCTGGACATATGGACCGGATACTACGCGACCGACCTCAGTTCCAGCTTCGTCTCAGTAATGACACAGTCGTGTCCAAAGCTCTCGATTTCAGCATTGCTGAGGCGCGTTACTTTATCAAAACTCTCTTCTCTGATCTTCTCACAATGTTTCCACGCAGCCGACGTATCCATTTAGGAGCCGACGAATACTTTCTCAGCCCGATCAACCACAGCAACACGCCCCAACTAGCCAAATATGCACGTGACATGTCCGGTAATCCAAATGCCACTTCCGAAGACGCTGTCAGGTACTTCATCAACGACGTGGCAACCCTGATACAGGATGGAGGTAAAATCGCGCGAGTCTGGAACGACGGGGCCGTTCGACCAAACCCGTTTATTGCTGTGGATAAAAAGGTAGAAATCGAGTGCTGGAGTCTCTGGGGCAAGCGGCGCGAAGAAATGACCGCACAAGACCTGGTAAATGCCGGATACAACGTGATCAACGCCCATGGCGATTTTTATTTCATCGTTAACAAGACCTGGGACAATATCTTCGACGCCAAGCACTCGCCTCGCGGTATTTACGATACGTGGCGAGCCAACCATTTCATGGACGAGGCAGGAGGCGCGATAACGGGGATTCCCGCGGATAGTCCATTTTTAGGGGGCGCCGGAATCCAGTTCTGGATCGAAGTGCCGTCCTTCAGTTCCCCGGAAGAAGCCTGGAATCAGCTGATACCTTGGCTGTTGCCACTGGGGCAACGCACTTGGGACTCTCCGAACGGCGCTGCCGACTACAAATCACTGTCACTGATCGCACGCGCCGTAGCGCATCCACCGCCAGAACCGTGGTAACTGATCGGTTTCGTGAGTTTATGCGTCAGGACTGGTCAGTGCTCCAGCAGTCAACTGGCGTGGTCACGCAATTACCTGCGGACGAAAGTCTGTCATAAGTAGAGTTCTTCCCGGGGAAGTCAGGTAAAAACTGCGGCAAGAGTATTTCTCTTGCCGCAGGACTCACAACTGACTCACTTTCCACCCACCAAAAATGCTTTGCCCACAAACGGACGTGGATAACTGAAAATGGCAAGGGTGCACTCTTGGTGTTATCCGTTCTTAGTGGAATATTCTACCGTACGATGAACTCGATTTGACCGCTTGGATCAGAAGGCATGCCTCCCACAATTTCTCTCGCCTTGACATGTTTGACACCTTTATCCCAAACCCGGCTGAAACTCCAAGTTAATCCAGTAGGGCCTATTGTAGCGTTACCTAAAAAACTAAAGTCATGGTTCAACAATTCAACCGTTCCCGCTAAGGCGGTACAAGTGCCTTCGATGACAATCACACCTTCGGAATAATTACTCCCGTCTCTTGGATAAGTAATACGTGGAGCTTCCCAGGGTGGAAAGACGTCGAAGTAAATGTGCCTAGCTGTGACGGAGGGCACACCAGCAACACTCTGGCGCGCGGTTATAATCTTACGACCTCTATTCCAGTTGCGACTTAAATACCAGGTTTCTCCGTCCACTACGGCAGAAATCCATTCACGCTCCACCTCGTCTCGTACGTCAACTGTTGCCCCCTGCAAACACCCCCCCCTCAATAAACACCCGCCCCGGAGAGTGAACAGTTCCGCTTAAAGGATATTTAATCGTCGGCACGGGCGTGCTGGCCTCTGCTGCCTCACTTGAACCTTGATTAACTTTCGATTGTTCTACCATCATTAATACTCCTTTTATCCGGCAAAATTTCCTGTGACGCAGAACCATCTTTACGCTAATTAAAAACAAAGACACCTGTTACAACTGGCAGCTCGACCTTGGACTCACCAAACGCAGCACCCAGCTATAAATCCTTGTCCGCGACTGACCGTGCGATCGCTCAATCCCGCAATCCCGTGGTGGCAAAAAGTCTGCCTGGATTCATGAAAAGCGCTCTCTCAGGGCAAACTCACTCAGGTCATGAATCCATCATCCAGTTGTCACACTGACGACATGGCCCCAGCCGACACTGGGGTCATGACGACAGCTCTGCATATCACCCTGATCACAGAAACCTTCCCTCCGGAAATCAACGGCGTGGCCAATACCCTGGGTCGCTTGTGCGACGGTTTGCGCGCACGCGGACATCAGGTGGAACTGGTGCGACCACGGCAGGGCTGCGACCAGCAGTTGGGCAGCGACGATGAGTTGCTGCTGTGCCGCGGCTGGCCGCTACCAGGCTATCCCGGTCTGCAATGGGGTCAGTCGTCGATGCACAAGCTGCTGCGGCGCTGGACGCGTCACCGCCCGGACGTGCTCTACATTGCCACCGAGGGTCCGTTGGGCCTGTCGGCCTTGCGTGCGGCACGACGCCTGGGGATTTCCGTGGTCAGCGGTTTCCACACCAATTTCCAGCAGTACTCCAACCAGTACGGCCTTGGTTTGCTCACGCGCCTGCTGACTCACTACCTGCGCTGGTTCCACAACCGCTCGACCATGACCCTGGTGCCCAGCGTCAGTCAGCGCATGGAGCTGGAACGACGACATTTCGAACGACTGGCGTTGCTCTCCCGAGGGGTCGACAGTGAGTTGTTTCACCCGGCCAAACGCTTGAATGGCCTGCGCGAGCAATGGGGACTGACCGAGGAAGACATCGCCGTCATTCACGTCGGTCGCCTGGCCCCGGAAAAGAATCTTGGCCTGCTCAAACGCACCTTCAATACCCTCAAGGTGAGTTATCCCCGGCGCACCCTGAAACTGATTGTGGTCGGCGACGGTCCGCAGCGCCAGGAGCTGGAAAAGGAAATGCCCGAGGCGATTTTCTGCGGCACCCAGCGGGGTGAAGCCCTGGCCTGTCACTACGCGTCGGGCGACGTGTTTCTGTTTCCGAGCCTGACTGAAACCTTCGGCAATGTGGTGCTTGAAGCACTGGCTTCGGGGCTCGGCGTGGTGGCCTACGATCAGGCGGCGGCGGCCCAGCATATTCGTCATGGCTACAACGGTGTGTTGGCGATGCCGGGGGATGAAGAAGCGTTCTGCGATGCAGCGGCATGGCTGCTGGAGGACGGGGAAGCCTTGCGCAATGTGCGGCTCAATGCACGCCAGCATGCCAGTCGCCAAGGTTGGGCGACGATCATCGAGCAGTTCGAGGGACAGTTGCGCGGGGCCTGTGCCGGGGAGATGGTGGTGCCGAATGCACCGATTGTTCCCTGATTTTGTAGTGCTCTTTAGTCAGCCATCGCGAGCAAGCTCGCTCCCACAGGGGATTTGTGTACGACACAGAACCAATGTGGGAGCGAGCTTGCTCGCGATGAGGCCTTCCCGGTCGCCGCTTAAACCAGCGTCATCAACGCCTCGCGGCTGAACGGCAAGATGTCGTCCTCACGACCCTCGCGCACTTTCTGTGCCCAGTCCGGGTCGACCAGCAACGCACGACCGACCGCCACCAGGTCGAACTCGTCGTTGTTCAGGCGCTCCAGCAGTTTTTCCAGGCTGGCCGGTTGTGCCACCTTGTCGGTGTTGACCATGAACTGCAGGAACTCGCCATCCAGGCCGACGCTGCCCACGGTGATGGTCGGCTTGCCAGTGAGTTGACGGGTCCAGCCAGCCAGGTTCAGCTCGGAACCGTCGAACTCCGGCTCCCAGAAGCGGCGGGTCGAGCAGTGGAAAATATCCACGCCCGCATCGGCCAACGGCTTGAGGAATTCGCCCAGCGCCTCCGGGGTTTGCACCAGACGCGCGGTGTAGTCCTGCTGCTTCCATTGGGAGAAACGGAAGATGATCGGGAAGCCTTCACCGACCGCGGCACGCACGGCTTGAATCAATTCAATGGCGAAGCGCGAACGGTTGGCCAGGTTGCCGCCGTATTCGTCGGTACGCTGGTTGCTGCCTTCCCAGAAGAACTGGTCGACCAGGTAACCGTGGGCGCCGTGGATTTCCACGCCGTCCATGCCGATGCTCTGGGCGTCCCTGGCAGCCTGGGCGAACGCGGCGATCACGTCCTGGATATCCTGTTGGGTCATGCCGTGCACAACGACCTGGCCGTCCTTGATTTTTTCCGACGGGCCATAGCCCGGTACGCTGGCGTCCGGCTCGGTGCCGATACGACGTACGCTGCCCACATGCCACAACTGCGGAACGATCTTGCCGCCTTCGGCGTGAACGGCGTCGACGACTTTCTTCCAGCCGGCCAGCGCCGCTTCACCATAGAAGTGCGGAACGTTCGGGTAGCCGTTGGAAGCCTTGTGACCGACGGTGGTGCCTTCGGTGATGATCAGGCCGACGCCCGCAGCGGCGCGACGACGGTAGTATTCGATCACTTTGGAGTTCGGCACGCCGCCCGGAGAAAACGAGCGGGTCATCGGCGCCATGACGACGCGGGTCGGCAGTTCGAGAGTGCCGAGGTGGAACGGTTTGAACAGGGCTTTGACGGGCATGGGACGCTCCACAGGGAATGACTTTATGACGGCGATAATATGGAGGTTCGCGCCTACTGAACAGCACTATTGATTTAGGTGATGTAGGAGCGAGCTTGCTCGCGATGGTGGTCAACGATAACGCTGGCGGTCTGATGCCCCGCGGTGTTCCTGTAACCATCGCGAGCGAGCTCGCTCCTACAGAGGGAGAGGAGAATTTCAGCTCAGCGCTTTTTCAATCGCATGAACAATGGTCGGATCATCCGGCGCCGTACGTGGCGAGAACCGCGCCAGTACGCGGCCGTCCTTGCCCAGCAGGAACTTCTCGAAGTTCCAGGTGATATCGCCGGGGAATTCCGCGCCCTCGCCCGCCAGCAAGCGGTACAACTGATGACGGTCATGCCCGTTGACTTCCAGCTTGCTGGACAACGGGAAGGTCACACCATAGTTGAGGCTGCAGAAATCCTTGATCTCCTGCTCGGTCCCCGGTTCCTGCCCGGCAAACTGGTTGCACGGCAGGCCCAACACGCTGAAGCCTTTGGCCTTGTATTGTTGGTAGAGGTTTTCCAGCGCCGCGTACTGCGGGGTCAGGCCGCATTTGGAGGCGACGTTGACCACCAGTACGACTTGGCCTTTGAAAGGCGCCAGAGGTAGCTCCTGTCCATCCAGGGCTGTCAATTTAAGGTCGTGAAAAGCACTCATGGCGTACTCCAGATTCCCGTGTTCTTCTCGAAACAGCCACTTGGCGGTGTCGTCAGGGACAGCCGCAGACTAAAAAGGCGCCCTCGGGGCGCCTCTCCAGTTATCTGAGCTTAGCGCAGAAATCAGTGGTGATGGCCACCTTCGCCATGGACGTGGCCATGAGCGATTTCTTCCTGGCTGGCGTCACGGATGTCGATGATCTTGACCTGGAAATTCAGGCGCTGACCGGCCAACGGGTGGTTGCCGTCAACGGTCACGTCGTCGCCGTCCAGATCACGGATGGTCACGATCTGCATCTGGCCGTCCGGAGCGGAAGCGTGGAACTGCATGCCCACTTCCAGCTCGTCGACGCCTTCGAACATGCTGCGGCTCAGGGTGCTGACCAGTTCGGCAGCGTATTCGCCGTAAGCGTCTTCCGGTTCAACGGCTACGGTCAGCTCGTCGCCGACAGCCTTGCCTTCCAGAGCCTTTTCCAGGCCCGGGATGATGTTGCCTGCGCCTTGCAGGTAGACCAGCGGCGCGCCGCCGGCGGAGCTGTCGATGACCTCACCAGCGTCGTTGGTCAGGGTATAGTCGATGGAGACAGCCTTATTGGCGGCGATCAGCATGGGGCGAGACCTTTTGCATAAGAAGATTGAAAGGCCAAGTTTAGCGAAGCAATCGACCGAAAGCGAACACAACCCGGACAAACGGGATTCGACGGTCACAGGCTTCCATCAAGACGAGGACGGTCACTGGGTGGCCGAGCTTTCCTGCGGCCACACCCAACACCTGCGGCACCAGCCGCCCTGGCAATCCCGGGCCTGGGTCATGGACCCTGTGCAGCGCCAGGAAAAAATAGGCCAACCCTTTGCCTGCGGTTGGTGTGCACAAGGCACGGTTAGCGATAACCTTGGCGACTGAATTTCGGTAATCGACCAGCCATAGGTCGTGACCATTGCCATGCACCTTCCAGAGAATCCGCATGCAAACTTTTTTTATCGCGCCCACCGATTTTGGTGTGGGTCTGACCTCCATCAGCCTCGGGCTGGTACGCACCCTTGAGCGCGCCGGGCTCAAGGTCGGCTTTTTCAAACCGATTGCCCAGCCGCATCCGGGCGACACAGGCCCGGAACGTTCCACTGAACTGGTGGCGCGCACCCACGGCTTGAAACCGCCTCAGCCACTGGGCCTGGCCCATGTCGAGCGCATGCTCGGCGACGGCCAGCTCGATGAGTTGCTCGAAGAAATCATCACCCTGTATCAGCAGGCGGCCATCGGCAAGGACGTGCTGATCGTCGAAGGCATGGTGCCGACCCGCAGCGCCAGTTACGCCGCGCGGGTCAACCTGCACCTGGCCAAGAGCCTCGACGCCGAGGTGATCCTGGTCTCGGCACCGGAAAACGAAGTGCTGACCGAGCTCTCCGGTCGCGTCGAGTTGCAGGCGCAATTGTTCGGCGGCCCGAAAGACCCGAAAGTCCTCGGTGTGATCCTCAACAAGGTCAAGACCGAGGAAAGCATGGAGGCCTTCGCCACGCGCCTGAAGGAGCATTCGCCGTTGCTGCGCAGTGGTGATTTCCGCTTGCTCGGCTGCATTCCGTTCCAGCCGGAACTGAACGCCCCGCGCACCCGCGACGTCGCCGACCTGATGGGCGCGCAAGTGCTCAACGCCGGTGATTACGAAACCCGGCGCATGACCAAGATCATCATTTGCGCCCGCACCATGCGCAACACCGTGGAGTTGCTCAAGCCCGGCGTACTGGTGGTGACCCCCGGCGACCGCGACGACATCATCCTCGCCGTCAGCCTCGCGGCCTTAAACGGCGTGCCGCTGGCCGGGCTGCTGCTGACCAGCGACACCCTGCCCGACCCACGCATCATGGACCTGTGTCGCGGCGCCCTGCAGGCTGGGCTGCCGGTGCTGTCGGTGAGTACCGGTTCCTATGACACCGCCAACCTGCTCAATGGCCTGAACAAGGAAATCCCCATCGATGACCGCGAGCGCGCCGAAATCATCACCGATTTCATCGCTGGCCATCTCGATGCCAACTGGTTGCACCAGCGCTGCGGTACACCGCGCGAGATGCGCCTGTCGCCAGCGGTGTTCCGCTATCAATTGATCCAGCGCGCCCAGGCGGCCAACAAGCGCATCGTGCTGCCCGAAGGCAGCGAGCCGCTGACCGTGCAGGCCGCCGCGATCTGCCAGGCCCGCGGCATCGCTCGCTGCGTGCTGCTGGCCAAGCCCGAAGACGTGCAGGCCGTCGCACGCGCCCAGGGCATCGAGCTGCCGCCAGGCCTGGAAATCATCGATCCGGATTTGATCCGCGAGCGCTACGTCGAGCCAATGGTCGCGTTGCGCAAAAGCAAAAGCCTCAACGCGCCGATGGCCGAGCAACAACTGGAAGACACCGTGGTGATCGGCACCATGATGTTGGCTCTGGATGAAGTCGACGGGCTCGTCTCGGGCGTGATCAACACCACCGCCAACACCATCCGCCCGGCCCTGCAACTGATTAAAACGGCACCGGGCTGCACCCTGGTGTCTTCGGTGTTCTTCATGCTGTTCCCCGAAGAAGTGCTGGTCTACGGCGACTGCGTGATGAACCCGCACCCGAGCGCCAGTGAACTGGCCGAGATCGCCCTGCAAAGCGCTGACTCGGCCGCCGCATTCGGCATCACGCCACGGGTGGCGATGATCAGCTACTCCAGCGGCGAATCGGCCAGCGGCGAGGAGGTCGAGAAGGTCCGCGAGGCCACCCTGCTCGCCCACGAACAACAGCACTCGCTGCTGATCGACGGCCCCTTGCAGTACGATGCCGCGGCCAACGAAAGCGTCGCCCGACAGTTGGCGCCGAACAGCCAGGTGGCCGGTCGTGCCACGGTGTACGTGTTCCCCGATCTCAACACCGGCAACACCACCCACAAAGCGGTGCAGCGCAGCGCCGACTGCGTCAGCCTCGGGCCGATGCTGCAAGGCCTGCGTAAACCGGTGAACGATTTGCCGCGCGGCGCGCAGGTCGACGACATCGTATACACCATCGCCCTGACCGCGATTCAAGCCGCCAACCGACCTATGGATGTGTAAATGCTGGACTTCCTACCTGCTCCGCTGCGGGGCGTGATCGCCTCGCTGCTATTGGCACTGAACACGATTCTGCTCTGCTCGTTCCTGTTCTGCGTGGCGCTCGTCAAGGTACTGCCGTTCGCCCTCACCCAGCGCCTCGCGGGCTGGCTGATGAGCCACACCCACGAAGCCTGGATCAGCCTCAACAAAGGCTGGATGAACCTGGTGCGCCGCACGCGCTGGCACGTCAGCGGCCTGCAAGGCCTCGACTATCAGCACTCCTACCTGATCACCAGCAACCACCAGAGCTGGGTCGATATCCTGGTGCTGCAATACGTGCTCAACCGGCGCATCCAACCGTTGAAGTTCTTTCTCAAACAGGAGCTGATCTGGGTCCCGGTGATTGGTCTGGCCTGGTGGGCGCTGGGCTTTCCGTTCATGAAGCGCTACTCCAAGGCCTATCTGGAGAAGCACCCGGAGAAGAAAGGCAAGGACCTGGAAACCACCCGCAAGACCTGCGCGAAATTCCGCGACAACCCGGTGGGAATCTTCAACTTCGTGGAAGGCACGCGCTTCACCGAGGGCAAGCACAAGCAACAACAATCACCCTTCAAGTACCTGCTCAAGCCCAAGGCCGGTGGCATTGCCTTTGTGCTGGATGCGATGGGTGAGCAACTGGAGTCCATCGTCAACGTGACCATCCACTACCCGGCCGGGCGTCCTGGTTTCTGGGATTTGTTGTGCGGGAACATTGCGGACGTGGTGGTGCACTTTGAAGAGCTGAACATTCCGCCGCAGTTCATCGGCAAGAACTACGACCAGGATGGCGAGTACCGATTGCAGTTCCAGGGCTGGATCAATCAGATGTGGCAGGACAAGGATGCTCTGCTTGCGCAGATGCATCGCGAGTTCCCTGACCGCCGCTGAACCAATGTGGGAGCGGGCTTGCTCGCGAATACGGACTAACATTCAACATAGATGCTGACTGATCCACCGTTTTCGCGAGCCTGCTCCCACAGGGGTCGACTCGTACATAAAGCTCGCGACAGAACTGACACAAAAAAGCCCACAGACAATCACTTGCCTGCGGGCTTTTTCTTGCAGCTAAGAGCTTGCCGCTGCTCTTACCTAAACATGATTTCCGATCCGGCCGACCTTTACCTGCAATAAAAAATGCCAACAAGGCCTAACAAACGGAAGTCCCTCATAACTTGGCCAGTTGTATCTCCAAACTGAGTCCTTGAGCTGAAGATTTATACATTCCTCTTCACCTCGAGTTAAAAACTCGTCAATTAAAAATACCCCACCATCAATCTTATTTATTTTCACAAGCCATCCTTTTCGCTGCAACTCTATTCCAAACACCAGTCAAAAAAATAATATAGATGAAATACAAGGACAAAATAAACATCAAAGAAAGTATAAAATAATTATCAACATTGACTAAAGTAACCCAGCGCAATATATCTTGACGACTTATCAACAAGCCATAATTATCATCATATACTCCCCAAACAAATTTTTTACTTCGATCAGAATCTACCGCCACCCACAGCTTTTGCGACTTATCAAAGTTCGCGTACACAATATCGCGACTCGAAGCCTCAATGATATATTTATAAGCAGCGTCACCAGCCCCAACCCTCAGATACAAAAAAGATGTTGTCTTTGAAGCTTGCGAAAGCCCTCTATATACAAAAGCCTCTTTCATAACTAATTTATCAGGAACCGGAGGAACATCTATCAACTTACTATAAATATAAATAGAAAAAACAACATACAACAACAAAACGATTGCACAAAAAACGATCTCAAAAACACTAGAAACATAACCAACCGGAACTGGGAAAAATTTATTTCGCACACCTTGATCCTCGAGCGCAAGCTTACTTCTTAAGCCACCACCTACTTCCTTGCAATTGCTTCACTTGATACAAGCTGCGCGAGAACACTTCTACGCTGCTACAAACACTATTCTCATTTACAAAACAATTAAACTTCACAACTTCCGACTTTTTTGTAGTCCATTTCCGATCAAGGATTCTGGCTATTCCTTCTGACGTTAGATTTTCAGAGGTCTCCTGATTCTGGAACCTGCTGTGTGAATGCGTGAAAGACGCGCTGGTGCGTTTTCAGCAGCTGAACATTCCACCGCAGTTCATCGGCAAGAACTACGACCAGGATGGTGAGTACCGATTGCAGTTCCAGGGCTGGATCAATCAGATGTGGCAGGACAAGGATGCGTTGCTGGAACAGATGCATCGGGAGTATCCGGCAAAGTCTTGAGGTGCCTGTACTGGCCTCTTCGCTGGCAAGCCAGCTCCCACAGGGACCGTGTCGTTCACAAATTTTTCGAACGCCCTCAAAACTGTGGGAGCTGGCTTGCCAGCGATGGCGATTTCAAGGCACAAAAAAACCCGCCGATGATCACTCATCGGCGGGTTTTTCATTTCCGGCTAGCGCTTAAATTGCACCACGCTCGCGCAGCAGACCCAGCACTTGCTTGACGCCTTCTTCCAGCGACACGGACTGGGTGTCGATCACCAGATCGGCATCCAGCGGCACGTCGTACGGGAAGGACTCGCCCGGGATATTATCCCCGGCCGCCGCGTACAGGCCTTGCGGATCACGCTCGGCACAGACGGTCGGCGAAGCCTGGACGTAGACCGTCAGCAGACGTTCCTTGCCGATCAGTTCCCGGGCCTGCTCACGACCTTCGGCACTCGGCGCAACGAATGCCGCCAGGGTCAGCAGACCGGCTTCGTTGAACTGACGCGCAACGTGCGCGGCACGACGCCAGTTTTCGGTACGACCGGCGCGATCCTGTGGCAGACCTTTGTTCAGGTCGTGACGCAGGTTCTGGCCATCGAGTACGTACACCGCACGACCAAGGTCGAACAGCTTGCGTTCAACCGCATACGCCAGGGTGCTCTTGCCCGCGCCCGACAAGCCGCTGAACAACACGGTGGCCGGTTGCTGGCCGAAGCGCTGGGCGCGCTCTTCGGTGGCGACGTGGGCCAGCTTGCCGTGGTGGGTGCTGGTGCCATGGGCCAAAGGCTGGGCGACGATCATGCCCGCGCCGACGGTGCCGTTGGTCAAGCGGTCGATGATGATGAAGGCGCCGGTGGTGCGGTTGCTGTCGTAACCGTCGAGGGCAATCGGCGCGTCGAGCGCGATCTTGACCTTGCCGATTTCGTTCAACTGCAACGCGCTGGCCGGACCTTCTTCCAGGGTGTTGACGTCGACTTTGTTGACGATGCTGGCGATGGAGCCCGGCACATAACTGGTGGCGCGTTTGATGTCGTATTTCTTGCCTGGCAGCATCGGCTCTTCAGCCATCCACACCAGCATGGCTTCGAAGCTGTCGGTCACCGGCGGCACGTTGTCGGCGTGCACCAACAGGTCGCCACGGGAGATGTCGATTTCGTCTTCCATGGTCAGCGTGACTGCCTGACCTGGACCGGCATGTTCCAGCTCACCTTCGAAGGTGACGATGGACTTCACGCGGCTGCTCTTGCCCGACGGCAGCACCACGACTTCGTCGCCTTTCTTGACGATGCCGCTGGCCAGCGTACCGGCGAAGCCACGGAAGTTCAGGTTCGGACGGTTGACGTACTGCACCGGGAAACGCAGATCGGTGAAGTTGCGATCGCCCGCCACTTCCACGGTCTCGAGGATCTCCATCAGCGACTGGCCGGTGTACCACGGCGAGCGCTCGGACTTGTTCACCACGTTGTCGCCCTTCAATGCCGACATCGGCACGAAGTGCATGCTGGTGGGCTTCATCTTCAGGCCTTCGGCGAACTGCAGGTAGTCGGCCTTGATCGACTCGAACACGCCTTGGTCGAAGTCCTTGAGGTCCATCTTGTTGATGGCCACGACTATGTGCTTGATGCCCAGCAACGAGGCGATGAAGCTGTGGCGACGGGTCTGGGTCTGCACGCCGTAGCGGGCGTCGACCAGGATGATCGCCAGGTCACAGGTGGACGCACCGGTGGCCATGTTGCGGGTGTACTGCTCATGGCCGGGGGTGTCGGCGATGATGAATTTGCGCTTGGCGGTGGAGAAATAGCGGTACGCGACATCGATGGTGATGCCTTGTTCACGCTCGGCCTGCAGACCGTCGACCAGCAACGCCAGGTCGATGTCTTCGCCGGTGGTGCCGACTTTTTTCGAGTCGCGGGTGATCGCTTCCAGGTGATCTTCGTAGATCATCTTGGAGTCGTGCAGCAGGCGCCCGATCAGGGTGCTCTTGCCGTCGTCGACGTTACCGCAGGTCAAAAAGCGCAGCAGCTCTTTACGTTCGTGCTGGCCCAGGTAGGCGAGGATGTCCTCGCTGATCAAATCAGATTGATGCGACATGACAGCCCCTTAGAAATAACCTTGACGTTTTTTGTCTTCCATCGAGCCTGCGCCATCGTGGTCGATGACACGGCCCTGGCGCTCGGAAGTTCGCGTCAGGAGCATTTCCTGAATGATGTCCGTGAGGCTTTCGGCCTCGGACTCCACCGCGCCCGTCAACGGGTAGCAACCAAGGGTACGGAAACGCACTTTCTTTTTGACGATACGCGCTTTGTCTTCATCGCTCAGGTGCTCGAGGATGCGCTCGTCGTCGATCATGATCAGCGTACCGTTCTTCTCGATGACTTCACGCTCGGCGGCGAAGTACAGCGGAACGATCGGGATGCCTTCAAGGTAGATGTACTGCCAGATGTCCAGTTCGGTCCAGTTCGACAGCGGGAAGACGCGGATCGACTCGCCCTTGTTGACCTTGCCGTTGTAGACGTTCCACAGCTCGGGACGCTGGTTCTTCGGGTCCCAGCGGTGCTTGCTGTCGCGGAACGAGTACACGCGCTCCTTGGCGCGGGATTTCTCTTCATCGCGACGGGCGCCGCCGAACGCCGCGTCGAAACCATGCTTGTCGAGTGCCTGCTTCAGGCCCTCGGTCTTCATGATGTCGGTGTGCTTGGCGCTGCCGTGGGTGAACGGATTGATGTTCTGCGCCACGCCGTCCGGGTTGACGTGGGTGATCAGGTCGAGGCCCAGCTCCGTGACCATCTTGTCACGGAAGGCGTACATCTCCTGGAATTTCCAGCGAGTGTCGACGTGCATCACCGGAAACGGCAGCTTGCCCGGGAAGAACGCCTTGCGTGCCAGATGCAGCATCACGGCGGAGTCTTTACCGATGGAGTACAGCATCACCGGGTTGTCGAACTCGGCGGCCACCTCGCGGATGATGTGGATGCTTTCCGCCTCCAGCTGTTTCAGATGCGTCAGTTTGTCGACCATGGCTACTCACGAAAGCTTTCTTATGAACGGCCAGCGGGCCGTGTTCGAGCGGGGATCCTAGCACAGCGACCTCTTCTAATCAGGACGCCAACTAGATCGAAAGAGCATATGAATATGCCCCGCTGTTTGGGCACATCGCCCCCCCCTGTAGGAGCGAGCTTGCTCGCGATGAACCTGAGACCACCGCGGGGTATCAGGCTTCCAGCGTTATCGTTGACGACCATCGCGAGCAAGCTCGCTCCTACAGGGGACCCCGGATTCAGATCGGATTGGGGCAATCGATGAAGATGTGCTCCAGCGCAAAGCGCCGCGCCAGATAATCCCCCAGCGCCTGAACGCCGTAGCGCTCAGTCGCATGGTGACCGGCGGCGATGAAGCTGATGTCGTTTTCCCGTGCACTGTGGAAGGTCTGCTCGGAAGCCTCGCCGCTGAGGTACAGGTCGACGCCGGCCGAAATGGCCTGATCGATGTATCCCTGGCCGCCACCGGTGCACCAGCCGACGCGGCGGATCATGGCGCTGCCTTCGATCAACAGTGGCTCACGACCCATGACTTCCTGCACGCGGCGGGCGAAATCCCGGGGCATCATCGGTTCATTCAACGAGCCAACCAGACCGACTATCTTCAGGTTATCCGGGTCCAGCGGACCTTCGACGGTGATGTCGAGCTGCCGCGCGAGCTGCACGTTATTGCCGACGTCCGGGTGCAGATCCAGCGGCAGGTGATAGGCCAGGAGGCTGATATCGTGCTTGAGCAGGGTCTTCAAGCGGCGCTGCTTCATGCCGGTGATGCACGGGTTTTCCCCCTTCCAGAAGTAGCCGTGGTGCACCAGTACCAGATCGGCATTGGCCTCTACCGCGGCATCCAGCAACGCCTGGCTGGCAGTGACGCCACTGACAATGCGCATCACTTGCGGACGGCCTTCGACTTGCAAGCCATTGGGGCAGTAATCGGCGATTTTGGCGCTGTTGAGGTAACGGTCGGCTTCTTCGACCAGGGTGCTCAGGGCGACGGCCATGAAAGACTCCTAAATATCCCGTTCAGAGGCGCGTGCGGCCTCGTATAATGCGCGTCATTATGAGCGGTCTCATACCGCCTGCAACTCTCTCAGGAACTGCTTAATGCTCAAGGCGCTGCGTTTTTCCGGCTGGCCGCTGTTGGCCGGCGTGCTTGTCGCTCTTTTGATAATCCAGCGTTACCCGCAGTGGGTCGGGCTCCCGAGCCTCGACGTCAATCTGCAACAAGCGCCGCAAACCACCAGCATGCAACAGGGCCCGGTGTCTTATGCCGACGCGGTCACCACTGCGGCGCCGTCGGTGGTGAACCTGTACACCACCAAAGTCATCAACAAACCCAGCCATCCGTTGTTCGAAGATCCGCAGTTCCGACGTTTCTTCGGCGATAACTCGCCCAAGCAGAAGCGCATGGAATCGAGCCTCGGTTCCGGCGTCATCATGAGCCCGGAAGGCTACATCCTGACCAACAACCACGTGACCAGCGGCGCCGACCAGATCGTCGTGGCGCTCAAGGACGGCCGCGAAACCCTGGCCCGGGTGATCGGCAGCGACCCGGAGACTGACCTCGCGGTGCTGAAAATCGACCTGAAAAACCTGCCGTCGATCACCGTGGGGCGCTCCGACAACCTCCGCATCGGCGACGTGGCGCTGGCCATCGGCAACCCGTTCGGCGTCGGCCAGACCGTGACCATGGGCATCATCAGTGCCACCGGGCGCAATCAACTGGGTCTGAACAACTACGAAGACTTCATCCAGACCGATGCCGCGATCAACCCCGGCAACTCGGGCGGTGCACTGGTGGACGCCATTGGCAACCTGACCGGCATCAACACGGCGATCTTCTCCAAGTCCGGCGGCTCCCAGGGCATCGGTTTCGCGATCCCGGTAAAGCTGGCGATGGAAGTGATGAAGTCGATCATCGAGCACGGCCAGGTGATTCGTGGCTGGCTGGGTATCGAAGTGCAGCCGTTGACCCAGGAACTGGCCGAATCCTTCGGTTTGTCCGGGCGTCCGGGCATTGTCGTGGCGGGGATTTTCCGCGATGGCCCGGCACAGAAGGCCGGCCTGCAACTGGGTGACGTGATTCTTGCCATCGATGGCGAACCGGCCGGGGACGGCCGTCGCTCGATGAATCAGGTGGCGCGGATCAAGCCGACCGACAAGGTCACGATCCAGGTGATGCGCAACGGCAAGGAACTCAAGCTGACCGCGGAAATCGGTTTGCGTCCGCCGCCGGCACCGGTCAAAGAGAAAGAAGAAGAGTAAGCGGGCAACCCAAAAACCTGTGGGAGCGAGCTTGCTCGCGATGACGGGTTGGCAGTCAACAAGGATGTTGAATGTTATGGCCCCATCGCGAGCAAGCTCGCTCCCACAGGATCGTGCCTGATTTTACAGATCGCCGAGACCGTCGATCAGCGCCTGGTTCTGCTCTGGCGTGCCGATGGAGATCCGCAGGAACTGGGCAATCCGCTCCTGCTTGAAGTGCCGGACGATCACGCCCTGTTCACGCAACTTCGCCGCCAACCCCGCCGCATCGTGCCGGGGGTGACGGGCGAAAATGAAGTTCGCCGCTGACGGCAGCACTTCAAATCCCTTGGCCTGCAATTGCCCGACGACCTTCTCGCGATTCTCGATCACCAATCGGCAGGTCTTGTCGAAATACTCGCGATCCTCGAACGCGGCAGCGGCGCCGACATTCGCCATGCGATCCAGCGGGTAGGAGTTGAAGCTGTTCTTGATCCGCTCCAGCGCTTCGATCAGATCCGGATGCCCCACCGCCAGGCCAACCCGCAGACCGGCCAGGGAGCGGGACTTGGACAGTGTCTGGGTCACCAGCAGGTTGGGATAACGATCGACCAGAGTGATTGCCGTCTCGCCGCCGAAATCGATGTAAGCCTCGTCCACCACGACCACCGAATCCGGGCTGGCCTTGAGAATCTGCTCCACCGCTTCCAGCGCCAGCAGGCAGCCGGTCGGTGCGTTCGGGTTGGGGAAGATGATCCCGCCGTTCGGCCTGGCGTAGTCCGCCGGGTTGATCTGGAATTGCTCGTCCAGCGGCACCGCGTCGAAGTTGATGCCATACAGTCCGCAGTAGACCGGATAGAAGCTGTAGCTGATGTCCGGGAACAGCAGCGGCTGATCGTGCTGCAGCAAACCATGGAAGATGTGCGCCAGGACTTCGTCGGAACCGTTGCCGAGGAACACCTGATTGCCTTGCACGCCGTAGTACCTGGCGACCGCGTTCTTCAGCAGGTCGCTGTTGGGGTCCGGGTACAGACGCAGGTTGTCGTTCAGTTCGGCCTGCATCGCGGCCAAGGCCTTGGGCGATGGACCGTATGGGTTTTCGTTGGTGTTGAGCTTCACCAGCTTTGCCAGTTTCGGCTGCTCGCCCGGCACGTAAGGCACCAGGTTCTTGACGAACGGGCTCCAGAATTTACTCATCTTCATTTCACCTGCTTGTCGTCAACGATGCGGTATTCGGCGCTACGCGCGTGCGCGGTCAGCGACTCGCCACGGGCCAGCACGGATGCGGTCTTGCCCAGTTCCGATGCGCCCTGCTCGGAACAGAAGATGATCGACGAGCGCTTCTGGAAGTCGTACACACCCAGCGGCGAAGAGAACCGTGCAGTGCCGGAGGTCGGCAACACGTGGTTCGGGCCTGCGCAGTAGTCGCCCAGGGCCTCGGAGGTGTGACGGCCCATGAAGATCGCGCCGGCGTGGCGGATCTGCGGCAGCCAGGCTTGCGGATCGGCAACGGACAACTCGAGGTGCTCCGGCGCGATGCGGTTGGCCACTTCGATGGCCTGTTCCATGTCGCGAACCTTGATCAGTGCACCACGGCCATTGATCGAGGTTTCGATGATTGCGGCACGCTCCATGGTCGGCATCAATTTGGCGATGCTGGTGGCGACCTTGTCGAGGAACCCGGCGTCGGGGCTGACCAGAATGGCCTGGGCGTCTTCGTCGTGCTCGGCCTGGGAGAACAGGTCCATGGCAATCCAGTCCGGATCGGTCTGGCCGTCGCACACCACGAGGATTTCCGAAGGGCCGGCGATCATGTCGATGCCGACCTGGCCAAACACGTGGCGCTTGGCGGTAGCCACATAGATGTTGCCCGGGCCGACGACCTTGTCGACCTTCGGCACGCTTTCGGTGCCGTAAGCCAGCGCCGCAACGGCCTGGGCGCCACCGATGGTGAACACGCGGTCGACACCGGCGATGCAGGCCGCAGCCAGCACCAGCTCGTTGATTTCACCGCGCGGGGTCGGTACGACCATGACCACTTCGGTAACGCCGGCAACCTTGGCCGGAATCGCGTTCATCAGCACCGACGACGGGTACGACGCCTTGCCACCCGGCACGTACAGACCGGCACGATCCAGCGGCGTGACTTTCTGGCCCAGTACAGTGCCGTCCGCCTCGGTGTAACTCCAGGAGTCCTGCTTCTGCTTCTCGTGGTAGCTGCGCACGCGGGCTGCGGCGACTTCCAGTGCTTCGCGCTGGGCCACGGAGATGCGGGTCAGTGCCAATTCCAGGCGCTCGCGCGGCAGGATCAGGTCGGCCATGGACTTCACGTCCAGGCCGTCGAACTGACGGGTGAAGTCCACCAGCGCCGCGTCACCGCGTTCGCGCACGGCCTTGATGATGTCCAGCACCCGCTGATTGACCGAGTCGTCAGACACACTTTCCCAGCTCAGCAGATGATCCAGATGATGCGCGAAATCCGGGTCAGCAGCGTTGAGTCGGCGAATTGCAGTCAGTGCGGTCATAGCGAGAGCCTCATAGGAATGGCAAAAAACTCAGGCGCCCGAAGCTAACATTCGATCCGCTTGGGCACCTGAGAATTCTGGCTATGAGGCGGATAGACGGCGCGCCTTGCGGTCGCGCAGGTGAATCAGCCGCGGTGTCGAGACTCCACTGCCTTGCGCAGGGTGTCGATCAACGCCTGGATACGTGCGTGCTGCATTTTCATCGAAGCCTTGTTGACGATCAGGCGGGAGCTGATGGCCGCGATGAAATCCTGTGGCTCCAGGCCGTTGGCCCGTAGCGTGTTACCGGTGTCGACCACGTCGATGATCTTGTCCGCCAGACCGATCAGCGGCGCCAGTTCCATCGAACCGTAGAGCTTGATGATATCGACCTGACGACCTTGTTCGGCGTAGTAGCGCTTGGCAACATTGACGAACTTGGTGGCGATGCGCAGACGGCCCTTGGGCTCGACTGCACCGACTTTACCGGCGGTCATCAGCTTGCACTGGGCAATTTGCAGGTCCAGCGGCTCGTACAGGCCCTGGCCGCCGTATTCCATCAGCACATCTTTACCGGCGACGCCGAGGTCGGCAGCACCATGTTCGACATAGGTCGGCACATCGGTAGCACGCACGATCAGCAGACGGACATCGTCCTGGGTCGTGGGGATGATCAGCTTGCGGCTCTTGTCCGGATTCTCGGTCGGCACGATGCCCGCTTCAGCCAGAAGCGGCAAGGTATCGTCAAGGATGCGGCCCTTGGACAGTGCGATGGTCAACATGGGAAACGTCAGTCCTTATCAAGGTACTCATGCCCGGTCGCAAATGGCGCCGGACACACATCGAGCCGAAAACGGCTCGACTTCAACAAATCAACGGGCATGTCCTTATGCCCTTGCAGCAGTACTAGCCCGGAACGCGACGGATCTTGGCGCCCAGCATCTGCAGTTTTTCCTCGATGCACTCGTAGCCACGGTCTATGTGGTAGATGCGGTCGATCAGGGTGTCGCCCTCGGCGACCAGGGCCGAGATCACCAGGCTGGCCGAAGCACGCAGGTCAGTTGCCATCACTGGCGCGCCCTTGAGCTTCTCGGTACCGGTGACGATCGCGGTGTTGCCCTCGACCTGGATCTTGGCGCCCATGCGGTGCAGTTCGTAGACGTGCATAAAGCGGTTTTCGAAGATCGTCTCGATCACAGCACCCGTGCCTTCGGCAATGGCGTTGAGGGAGATGAACTGCGCTTGCATGTCGGTCGGGAACGCCGGGTACGGAGCGGTGCGCACGTTGACGGCTTTCGGACGCTTGCCGTGCATGTTCAGCTCGATCCAGTCTTCGCCGCAGGTGATTTCTGCACCGGACTCCCGGAGTTTTTCCAGAACGGCTTCGAGGATGGTCGGATCCGTGTCCTTGACCTTCACGCGACCACCGGTCACAGCCGCCGCCACCAGATAGGTGCCGGTTTCAATACGGTCGGGCATCACTTTGTAAGTGGTGGTGTGCAGACGCTCGACGCCATCGATGGTGATGGTGTCGGTGCCGGCGCCGGAAACCTTGGCGCCCATGGCGTTCAGGAAGTTCGCCAGGTCGACCACTTCCGGTTCGCGCGCGGCGTTGGCCAGAACGCTACGACCCTTGGCCAGTGCAGCTGCCATCATGATGTTTTCGGTACCAGTCACACTGACGGTATCGAAGAAGAAGTGCGCACCGCGCAAGCCGCCCTCAGGCGCCTTGGCCTTGATGTAGCCGCCTTCGACGTCGATGACCGCGCCCATGGCTTCCAGGCCACGGATGTGCAGGTCAACCGGACGCGAACCAATGGCGCAACCGCCAGGCAGCGCGACTTCGGCTTCGCCGAAACGGGCAACCATCGGGCCCAGTACCAGGATCGACGCACGCATGGTTTTAACCAGTTCGTACGGTGCGACCAGGGTCTTGATGGTGCGCGGGTCGATTTCGACGGCGAGTTTTTCGTCGATCACCGGCTCGATCCCCATGCGACCGAACAGTTCGATCATGGTGGTGATGTCGTGCAGGTGCGGCAGGTTGGCAACGGTCACCGGACCATCACACAGCAGCGTGGCAGCAAGGATCGGCAGGGCAGAGTTCTTTGCCCCGGAGATGCGGATTTCGCCGTCAAGACGAGCACCGCCAGTAATAATCAATTTATCCATAAGAATCTCGACGCCCTTGGGCTCAGGTGCGCTCGGCCCAGGCCGCGCTGCTGAAAAATTTCATTGTGACCGCATGGATGCTGCCATCGGTGATCCATGGGTTCAAATGGGCATAGATCTGCTGCTGACGCTTCACCGGGCTCAACGCCGCCAGTTCATCGCTAATCACATTCAGCTGGAAATTGCAGCCTTCGCCCTCGACTTCTACCAACGTTCCGGGCAGCTTTCCTTCAAGGAAGCTCTTCACTTCTACGGCCTGCATGCTCAACCTCAATCGGCGCCCTGTGCGCGCGGGTCGGACATCATACAAAAAAGCCCCGCGCCTGCGAACCCCGCGAAGCAGGACTCTGACGGGGGGCTTCTTTATAGATGCGGTTAGGGATTCGCCAACAGCTCGGTCAGCTCGCTGACCTGAGCGATTTCACGCATGTCTTCCGGCATTCCACGGATGCTCAACGCCTTGCCGGCCGCCTGAGCATCGCGGATGAAGCACAACAACAATGACAAACCGACACTGCTGGACTTGGTCACCGCCGAACAATCGACCACCAGCGCCGCAGCCTTGCTGGCGTTGATCAGCGCCTTACCTTGCTCACGCAGGCCTGGGCCGCTGCGGTAATCCAGCACGCCACTGAGTCGCAGCTCACCCGCTTCGTCCATCTGGACTGCCGACTCACTCATTGGGCTGACTGCTCTGGCTTCTTGTCGGTGGCTTCCTTGGCCTTGGCGACTTCCCCGGCCCAACTATTGATGGTCTTGTCCAGGTCGTTGCCATTGCGCTGCATTGCATCGGCGAACTGATCGCGGAACAGCTTGCCGATGTTGATGCCGTTGATGATGACGTTACGCAGTTTCCACTCGCCGTTGATCTTTTCCAGCGTGTAGGACACTGGATAGATCGAGCCGCTGCTGCCTTTGACAGTCATGCCAACGCTGGTACGGTCGCCCGATTCGTCCTTGGCCGGTTCAACGGTGATGCCCTGGTTGTTGTACTCCAGCAAGGCATTGCCATAGAACTGGAACAGGCCCCTCTTGAAGTTTTCTTCGAAGGTCTTCATCTGCGCAGGCGTAGCTTTACGCGAGTACTTGACCGTCATGATGCTCTTGGAAATACCCTCGGCATCCACGACCGGTCCGACGATGGTGTTCAGCGCCGCATAAAAGTCTTGCGGATCCTTCTTGTACTTCTCTTTGTTTGCCGCCAGGTCCGCGAGCATACGGTTGGTTGTGTCCTGCACCAGATCGTGCGCCGAAGGTGCCGCTACGGCGTGGGACACCAACGGAAACACCGCGAGCATTACCAACAGGCCACGTCGCAAGGTAGAGATCATTTAACAGTTCCTCATTTAGCTTCTTTGCTAACGGTATTGAGCAGGAATTTACCGATCAGGTCCTCGAGCACCAGCGATGACTGCGTGTCATGGATGGTTCCACCATCCTTGAGCAGGGTGTCTTCCCCGCCCACGCTGATACCGATGTACTTCTCGCCCAACAGTCCTGCGGTCAGGATAGACGCAGTGGAGTCCGCCGGCAGATTATCGATGCGTTTCTCCAGCTGCATGGTCACCCGACCGGTAAAGCTGTCGCGATCCAGATCGATGGCCGTGACCTTGCCGATGGTCACACCGGCCATGGTCACCTTTGCTCTGACAGTCAAACCGGCGATATTGTCGAAGTAGGCGTAAAGTTTATACGTGTCGGTGCTCGGAGTCGGGGACAGGCCACTGACCCGCAACGCCAACAAGAGCAAAGCCAGGATGCCAGCCAGCAAGAAAAGGCCGACACCGATTTCCAGGGTGCGGTTTTGCATCAGAAATCTCCAAACATCAAGGCGGTCAGAATAAAGTCCAGGCCGAGCACTGCCAACGAGGCATAGACAACGGTCTTGGTAGTGGCACGACTGATCCCCTCGGAAGTGGGTTCGCAGTCATAGCCTTGGAATACGGCGATCCAGGTCACGACAAAGGCAAAGACGATACTTTTGATGATCCCGTTGAGCACATCTTCAGTGAACGTCACGCTGTTCTGCATGTTCGACCAGTAGGAACCTTCATAGACCCCCAGCCAGTCGACAGCGACCCACGAGCCGCCCCAGATGCCCACCACGCTGAAAATCATCGCCAGCACCGGCAGGGAAATGAAGCCGGCCCACAAACGTGGTGCGATGATGTACTTGAGCGGGTCAACCCCGATCATTTCCAGGCTGGACAACTGCTCGGTGGACTTCATGTTGCCGATTTCCGCGGTCAACGCCGAACCTGCGCGCCCGGCGAACAGCAAGGCGGTCACCACCGGCCCCAGCTCTCTCAGCAGCGTCAGTGCAACCATCTGCCCGACAGCCTGCTCCGAACCGTAGCTGGAAAGGATGTTGAAGCCCTGCAGCGCCAGCACCATGCCGATGAACACCCCGGAGACCACGATGATCACCAGGGACATCACGCCCACCGAATGCAGCTGCTTGACCAGCAGCCCGAAGCCGCCACCGATACCACCGCGGCCAAGCAAGGCATGAAACAGGAACAAGGCCGAACGCCCGAACACCGCCAGCACATCGATGCCGGCCTGACCGAAGCGGCGAACGCGCTCTATCAATGAAATTCTGCGCATCAGCGCTTCCCCAGAATATCTGCGCGGTAATCCGTCGCTGGAAAGTGGTACGGAACCGGGCCATCGGGTTCGCCGGTCATGAACTGACGAATGCGCGGTTCATCCGAGTTCATCAATTCGTCCGGGGTCCCCTGCCCCAACACCTGACCATCGCCCACCACATAAATGTAATCGGCAATACTCGCGGTCTCGGCCAGGTCGTGGGAAACCACGATGCTGGTGATGCCCAGCGCATCGTTGAGCAAGCGAATCAGACGCACCAGAACGCCCATGGCGATGGGGTCCTGGCCGACAAAGGGTTCGTCGTACATGAGAATCTGTGGATCGAGCGCAATCGCCCGGGCCAGTGCAACCCGGCGCTTCATGCCGCCGGAAAGCTCGTCGGGCATCAATTCGATGGCACCGCGCAAACCCACGGCCTGCAATTTGAGCAGGACGATGTCGCGGATCATTTCTTCCGGCAGTTGCGTGTGAACCCGCAGCGGAAACGCGACATTCTCGAAGACATCGAGGTCGGTAAACAGCGCGCCACTCTGAAACAGCACACCCATATGCTTGCGCGCATCGAACAGGTCGCTGCGCGACAGTTTCGGCAGGTTCTGACCGTTGACCCATACTTCGCCCCTGGTAGGCCGCAACTGGGCCCCCATCAGACGCAAAAGCGTGGTCTTGCCGCACCCGGAAGGCCCCATGATGCCGGTGACCTTGCCTCGCGGGATACGGATATCGACGTTATTGAAAATGCTGCGCGTTCCGCGCTTGAAGGACAGTCCCTTCAGCTCGACCGCGTAGGCGTTATCGGCACTCATCTAAACTCCTTGCGATGCAGCCTCTCACTCGGACGCCTGGCTTTCAGACGAAAGCACATGCCTCCCTGCAGGCCGAACTGGCGGCGAACTATATCACTGCAAAGGCTGCACGCCCAAGACCAAAGCCGAGTCATGTGCAACTGCAGGAGTGGTTCAAAGCCCCGTCTAGAGGGTTTCCGGTAGAAAGGAATGACAACGCGCGACGAACTTGCGTGAGGGATTCGATCATAACCGCTATAATCGCCGCCTTTTCATCAGGCTATACGATTTCTGACATGAGCCAATCCAGCGACCTGATTCAATCAGCACAACGCACCATCCGCCTCGAAGTAGAAGCCGTGCAAGGCCTGCTACCCCATATCGACGCAGATTTCGTACGCGCTTGCGAGATGATTCTGGCCAGCAAAGGCCGCGTGGTCGTGGTCGGCATGGGCAAGTCGGGGCACGTCGGCAACAAGATCGCCGCAACCCTGGCCAGCACCGGCACCACGGCATTTTTTGTGCACCCGGCGGAAGCCAGCCATGGTGACATGGGCATGATTACCCGCGACGACATCATTCTGGCGCTCTCGAATTCCGGCTCCACCAATGAAATCGTCACCCTGCTGCCACTGATCAAGCGCCTGGGCATACAGTTGATCAGCGTGACCGGCAACCCTGATTCGCCGCTGGCCAAGGCCGCCGAGGTCAACCTGAATGTTCACGTCGAACACGAAGCCTGCCCGCTGAACCTGGCACCCACCTCGTCTACCACCGCCGCCCTGGTCATGGGCGACGCCCTGGCGGTCGCGCTGCTGGAAGCCCGTGGCTTCACCGCCGAAGACTTCGCCTTTTCCCATCCCGGCGGCGCCCTGGGCCGACGCCTGCTGCTGAAAGTGGAAAATGTCATGCACGCCGGCCAGGAACTGCCGCAGGTCCAGCGCGGCACCCTGCTCAAGGACGCCTTGATGGAAATGACCCGCAAGGGCCTGGGCATGACCGTCATCCTCGAGGCCGACGGCAAGCTGGCCGGAATCTTCACCGATGGTGATTTGCGCCGCACACTGGACCGCAGCATCGACATCCACAGCGTTGTCATCGACCAGGTCATGACGGCCCATGGCAAGACCGCCCGCGCCGAAATGCTGGCCGCCGAAGCGCTGAAAATCATGGAAGACCATAAAATCAGCGCGCTGGTCGTGGTCGACAGCGAAGACCGCCCGGTCGGCGCCTTGAACATGCACGACTTGCTGCGTGCAGGAGTAATGTAATGAGTGCGGACCTGCTGCAACGCGGCAAACAGATCAAACTGGCGGTGTTCGATGTCGACGGCGTGCTGACCGATGGACGCCTGTACTTCCTCGAAGACGGCAGCGAATTCAAGACGTTCAACACGCTCGACGGCCAGGGCATCAAAATGCTGATGGCCGCCGGAGTGCAAACCGCGATCATCAGTGGCCGCAAGACCCCGGTGGTCGAACGGCGAGCCAAAAACCTCGGCATCCCGCACCTGTACCAGGGCCGTGAAGACAAACTGGTGGTACTCGACGAACTGCTGGCCCAACTGAATTTGAGCTACGAACAGGTGGCCTACCTCGGCGACGATCTGCCCGACCTGCCGGTGATTCGCCGCGTCGGCCTGGGCATGGCGGTGGCCAATGCCGCCAGTTTCGTGCGCGAACATGCTCACGGCATCACCCTCGCCCGTGGCGGCGAAGGTGCCGCTCGCGAGTTCTGCGAATTGATCCTGCGCGCCCAGGACCGCCTCGATGCGGCCAACGCGGCGTACCTGTGAGCCCGATATGCTGAGCAAAAAATTTCGCAACACCCTGATATACAGTTGCATCGCGGCGATATTCGCCGCGGTTGGCTACTGGAACATCAGCCCGGAACGCTTCCTCGACAAGCCGGTAACGCCGGTCGATGAAAGCGCGATCGACTATTACGCCATCAACGCCCACAGCGTGCAGTACCTGCCGGACGGCAAGCTGCAATATGATCTGGTGTCCGACAAGGTCGAGCACTTGAAGGCGACCGAGGTGACACTGCTGACCAACCCCGACCTGAACGTGTTCCGCGGCACTGAGTACCCGTGGCACGTCCAGAGCCTGCGCGGCGAGGTCAACCCTGACGGCACACAGGTCGAGCTGATCGATGACGTGCGCATCACGCGCTTCGATGAGAAAAACCGCAAGACCCTGATCACCAGCACCCGCATGACCGTGTTCCCACAGCAGCAATATGCGCAGACCGAGCAAGACGTTAGAATCGACGGCGCTGGCGGTGTATCGACTGGCAAGGGAATGAAAGCGTATTTGAAAGAAAGCAGGATACACCTGCTATCGAACGTAAGAGGACAGTATGAGGCTCGTTAAAACCCTCCCGATTTTGCTCAGTCTGGGCGCAGCACTGGGAAGCGTGAGTGCCTGGGCTCTGCCGAACGATCAAGAGCAGCCTATCCGCATTCAAGCCGACGACGCCCAACTGGACGACAAGCAAGGTATTGCCACCTATAAGGGTGACGTGATCATCACCCAAGGTTCGATGAAGGTGACAGGCAACACCGTTACCATCACCCGCACCCCGACTGGCGACATTGACGTAGTGACCTCAGTGGGTAACCTGGCGTACTTCGAACAACTGCAAACGGCCGGCGATACCAAGCCTGTTCAGGGTTGGGGCGTGACGATCCAGTATCACGCCACGCAAAATCGCGTCGTGTTGATCGACAAGGCCAAGGTTGTCGACAAGGACAACAACGTCACCCAAGGCGAGAAAATCGTCTACGACACCGAGAAAAAGCTGGCCAGCGCCGGGCGCGCCACCGGCAGCAAGGTGACCGAGTCGCGTCCGCGCATCGACATGGTGATCCAGCCGAAGAAGAAAACCGACGAGAATAAGGCCCAGTAATGGCAACTCTGAAAGCTCAGCATCTGGCCAAGAGCTACAAGAGCCGCCAGGTCGTGCGTGATGTCAGCCTGTCCATCGACAGCGGTCAGATCGTCGGCCTGCTTGGCCCGAACGGCGCCGGCAAGACCACCTGCTTCTACATGATCGTCGGCCTGGTGCAAGCCGACCAGGGCCGCGTCCTGATCGATGACCTGGACGTCAGCCACCAGCCGATGCACGGCCGTGCAAAAGCCGGTATCGGCTATTTGCCGCAAGAAGCATCGATCTTCCGCAAACTGTCGGTGGCCGACAACATCATGGCCATCCTCGAGACCCGCAAGGAGCTCGACAAGGCCGGTCGTCGCAAGGAGCTGGAAAGCCTGCTGCAGGAGTTCCACATCAGCCACATCCGCGACAACCTCGGCATGAGTCTGTCCGGTGGTGAGCGCCGCCGCGTGGAAATCGCCCGCGCCCTGGCCACCAACCCGAAATTCATCCTCCTCGATGAACCGTTCGCCGGCGTGGACCCGATTTCGGTCGGCGACATCAAACAGATCATTTACCACCTCAAGGCCAAAGGCATTGGCGTGCTGATCACGGACCACAACGTTCGTGAAACCCTGGATATCTGTGAAACCGCCTATATCGTCAATGACGGCCAACTGATTGCCGAAGGTGACGCAGAGACTATCCTGGCCAACGACCTGGTGAAGGAAGTCTACCTGGGCCATGAGTTCCGCCTGTAAACGCTGAGCTGTGCCCAGGCAGGTGCCCGGGCACCAGTCTCGCGATTCATCGGTGCCTGATGCGAACCTGCGCGTTCAGCCCCCAACATGGGCAGCACCGCAACACAAATTTATAGTTTTTTATTGTTACAGCGCTCTAGGCAAATCCTTCAGTTTCAGGCATATAATTTGCTTATGTTTGGCGCCCCGGCGCCCTGTAGTGGATGGCGCATGTGCGCCGGCGAATAAGGTGTTAAGCCCCTGCCATGAAACCATCGCTAGTCTTGAGAATGGGCCAGCAGCTGACGATGACACCTCAGCTGCAACAGGCCATCCGCCTGCTCCAATTGTCGACCCTGGACCTGCAACAGGAAATCCAGGAGGCCCTGGAGTCCAATCCGATGCTCGAACGCCAGGAAGAAGGCGACGACTTCGACAATTCCGACCCCTTGGCCGACAACGCCGAACAAAAGCCCAACACCGATATCCAGGAACCCTCCTACCAGGAAAGCGCCCCGACGGTTGACAACCTCGATGAGGGTGACTGGAACGAGCGCATCCCCAATGAACTCCCCGTCGACACCGCGTGGGAAGACGTTTACCAGACCAGCGCCAGCAGCCTGCCCAGCAATGACGATGACGAGTGGGACTTCACCACCCGCACCTCGGCCGGTGAAAGCCTGCAAAGCCACTTGCTGTGGCAACTGAACCTGGCTCCGATGTCCGACACCGATCGCCTGATCGCCGTGACCCTGATCGACTGCATCAACAATCAGGGCTACCTGGACGAAACCCTCGAGGAAATCCTCGAAGCCTTCGATCCGGAACTGGACATCGAACTGGACGAAATCGAAGCCGTCCTGCACCGCATCCAGCAATTCGAGCCGGCCGGCATCGGCGCACGCAATCTGGGCGAATGCCTGCTGCTGCAATTGCGCCAGTTGCCCGCCAAGACCCCTTGGCTGGCCGAAGCCAAGCGCCTTGTCACCGATTACATCGACCTGCTGGGCAGCCGCGACTACAGCCAGCTGATGCGTCGCATGAAGCTCAAGGAAGATGAGCTGCGCCAGGTCATAGAGCTGGTCCAGAGCCTCAACCCGCGCCCGGGCTCGCAAATCGAGTCCACCGAAGCCGAGTACGTCGTTCCTGACGTCATCGTACGCAAGGACAACGAGCGCTGGCTGGTAGAGCTGAATCAGGAGTCGGTGCCACGGCTGCGGGTCAACGCCCAGTACGCCGGTTTTGTGCGCCGCGCCGATACCAGCGCCGACAACACGTTCATGCGCAATCAGTTGCAGGAGGCCCGCTGGTTCATCAAGAGCCTGCAGAGCCGCAATGAAACCCTGATGAAGGTTGCCACCCAGATCGTGGAGCATCAGCGCGGGTTCCTTGAATATGGCGACGAAGCCATGAAGCCGCTGGTCCTGCATGACATCGCCGAAGCGGTCGGCATGCATGAGTCGACTATTTCACGGGTAACGACCCAGAAGTTCATGCACACCCCCCGGGGCATTTATGAACTGAAATACTTTTTTTCCAGTCACGTAAGCACCTCCGAAGGCGGCGAATGCTCGTCCACGGCGATCCGGGCGATCATCAAAAAGCTGGTTGCCGCGGAAAATCAGAAAAAGCCGTTGAGTGACAGCAAGATCGCTGGTTTACTGGAGGCACAAGGCATTCAGGTGGCTCGCCGCACCGTCGCCAAGTACCGCGAATCCCTCGGGATCGCGCCTTCGAGCGAACGCAAGCGGTTGATGTAGAGCCACGCCACAGCGTTCCAGTGGTAGATCATCTGATCTACCGCTTTATGCACTGGCAACGAAGGAGAAGCTGTATGCAAGTCAACATCAGTGGACACCAACTGGAAGTGACCGAACCTCTTCGCACCTACATCGGCGAAAAACTCGAACGATTGGAGCGACATTTCGACAAGATCACTAACGTGCAGGTCACGATGACCGTCGAGAAGCTGAAGCAGAAAATCGAAGCCACGCTGCATATTCCCGGGAATGAAGTGGTCGCCAATGCGGAACATACCGATATGTACGCTGCGATCGATGCACTCACCGACAAGCTGGATAAACAACTCAAAAAGCATAAGGAAAAGACCCAGAGCCTCCTTCAGGGCGCAACCGGTCGTTAACACTCCCAACCCATGATCCGACTTGAAAGTATCCTGACCCCCGGCCGTTCCCTGGTGAACGTGCCGGGCGGCAGTAAAAAGAAAGCCCTCGAACAAATTGCCAACCTTATCCACAAAGAAGTGCCGGATCTGGAGATGCAAGATGTCTTCGAGGCGCTGATTGCCCGTGAAAAACTCGGCTCCACCGGTTTTGGCAACGGCATCGCTATTCCACACTGCCGTCTCAAGGGGTGTGTATCGCCCATCAGTGCATTGATGCACCTGGACGCCCCAATCGATTTCGACGCCATCGACGGCGCGCCGGTTGACCTGCTGTTCGTTCTGCTGGTCCCGCAAGCCGCTACCGATGCGCACCTTGAGCTGCTGCGACAGATCGCCAGCATGCTTGACCGCAAGGACGTTCGCGAAAAACTGCGTAATGCCGCAAGCAACGAAGCCCTGTATCAGGTTGTCCTGGACGAGCAAAACGGTCAGTAATCATGCGCTTGATCATCGTCAGTGGCCGTTCCGGCTCGGGTAAAAGCACCGCCCTCAATGTTCTTGAGGACAACGGCTACTACTGCATCGACAATCTGCCTGCCGGCCTGCTGCCGGAACTGGCCGAACGAGCGTTGATTCATACCGAGCTGATGCAGCCGCTGGTGGCCGTTTCCATTGACGCCCGCAACCTGCCCAGCCACCTGTCACGCTTCCCCGAACTGCTCGAAGAAGTCCGCAGCCGCCACATCCAGTGCGATGTCCTGTACCTGGACGCCGACGAAGAAACCCTGCTCAAGCGCTTCTCGGAAACCCGCCGGCGTCACCCCCTGAGCAACGCCAACCGCTCGCTGGCCGAAGCCATCAACGTCGAGAGCGTCCTGCTCGGGCCGATTGCCGACCTCGCCGATCTCAAGATCAACACCACCAGCCTGAACCTCTATCAACTGCGCGACACCATCAAGCTGCGCCTGTTGAACCAGCCAGAACCCGGTACTGCGTTCCTGGTGGAGTCCTTCGGGTTCAAGCGTGGCATGCCGGTGGACGCCGACCTGGTGTTCGATGTGCGTTGCCTGCCCAACCCTTACTGGAAACCGGAATTGCGCGAGCAGTCCGGGCTCGATCAACCGGTTGCCGACTACCTGGCGGCACAACCGGATGTCGAAGAGATGTTTCAGGACATTTCCACATACCTGCTAAAGTGGCTGCCTCGTTTTGCCGCCAGCAACCGCGCCTACGTCACCATTGCCATTGGCTGCACTGGCGGACATCACCGCTCCGTCTACCTGACCGAGCGCCTGGGGCAGGCGCTGCAAAAAACCCTGAAGAACGTCCAGGTTCGCCACCGCGACCTCAGCTAAAGGATTCACATCGCGATGCCTGCTCTGGAAATCGAAATCATCAATAAACTGGGCCTGCACGCCCGCGCTTCTGCAAAATTCGTTGGGGTCGCGGGTCAGTTCCCGTGCCAGATCCGGGCCGGTCGCACACCAGAGTCCATGGTCGATGGCAAAAGCATCATGGCGATGATGATGCTGGCCGCTGGCAAGGGCACCACGATCCACTTGAGCACAGAAGGCGAGCGGGAACAGGAAGCCCTGGATGCGCTGGTCGCGTTGATCAACAACTTCTTCGACGAAGGCGAATAAAGATCTTTTGACTTAAAAAAAGCGCGCCACCCGATGGGTGGCGCGCTTTTTGTGTAACGGGGAGGCTTAGCTGCCTGCCACCGTCATCCGCTCGATCAGCACCGAGCCTGTACGAATGTTGCTACGCAACTCAAGATCATTACCCACGGCGACGATCTGTTTGAACATGTCGCGCATGTTGCCCGCAATGGTCACTTCCTGGACCGCGAACTGGATTTCGCCGTTCTCGACCCAGAAACCCGCCGCGCCGCGGGAATAGTCACCGGTCACCATGTTCAAGCCCTGCCCCATCAGTTCAGTCACCAACAGCCCGCGCCCCATGCGCCGCAGCAAGGCCGCCTGATCTTCATCGCCATGGGTGACGAACAGGTTGTGCACGCCGCCGGCATTGGCGGTGCTCGGCATGCCGAGCTTGCGGCCGGAGTAGGTGCCGAGGATGTACGACACCAACTCACCCTTTTCGACGAACGGTTTGGCGTAGGTTGCCAGACCATCACCATCGAACGCCGCGCTGCCCATGGCACGCATCAAGTGTGGGCGCTCGTCGATGGTCAGCCACTCCGGAAACAGCTTCTGCCCCAGCGTGCCCTCAAGGAACGACGACTTGCGATACAGGCTGCCGCCGGAAATCGCCGACAGGAAACTGCCGAACAGGCCACCCGCCAATTCTGCGGAAAACAGCACCGGAACCTCACAGGTCGGCACCGGGCGCGCGCCCAGGCGGCTCGCCGCCCGTTGCGCGGCACGCTGGCCGATGCTCACCGGATCGGCCAGCAAGTTGCCCTGACGGTTCACGTCGTACCAGTAATCACGCTGCATCTGGCCGTCCGCTTCGGCAATCATCACGCAACTGAGGCTGTGGCGAGTCGACGCATAACCACCGATAAACCCGTGACTGTTGCCATAAACGCGGCAGCCCTGATGGGTGCTGAGGGTGGTACCGTCGGCGTTCTTGATCCGGCTGTCGGCGGCAAACGCTGCGGCTTCACAGGCCAGGGCCTGCTCAATGGCTTGCTCCGGCGTGATGTCCCACTGGTGAAACAGGTCGAAATCCTGAAGATCCCGCGCCATCAACGCGGCATCCGCCAGGCCCGAGGCTTCGTCTTCCGAGGTGTGTTTGGCGATAGCCAGAGCAGCGGCCACCGTTTCGCGAATCGCTTCCGGACCGCTGGCCGACGTGCTGGCCGAGCCCTTGCGCTGGCCTACGTACAGGGTGATGCCAAAACCCTGGTCGCGGTTGAATTCGACCGTTTCGACTTCACGCTGGCGCACCGACGTCGAAAGGCCCTGCTCCAGGGAGACGGCCACTTCACAGGCGCTGGCCCCCTGGCGCCTGGCTTCAGCGATGATCTGCTCGACCTGTTCCTGCAGTGCCGGCAATGCTTGTGGGCCGACGCTTTCAACTGCACTCATGCTGTTCTCCACTCAAATTCTGCTTTCGGTAACGGTCATCGAGCGACCGGGCCGGACAAGCGGCCCCCGACTGGTTATCATGGCGGCGTTTCTTTGCGGACTGCCACCATGGTTGATTCTTACGACGACTCCCTCGATACGGGAGAAAAAAGCAAATCCCAGGTCAAACGCGAGCTGCATGCTCTGGTTGACCTCGGCGAGCGCCTTACAACGCTCAAGCCTGACTTGCTCAACAAACTGCCATTGACCGACGGATTGCGCCGGGCCCTGGCCGATGCGCCCAAGCACACCGCGAACATCGCGCGCAAACGGCACCTTCAGTTCATCGGCAAACTGATGCGCGATCAGGACACTGACGCGATTCTGGTTCTGCTCGATCAACTCGATGCCTCCACCCGTCAATACAACGAACGCTTCCATAACCTGGAACGCTGGCGCGATCGTCTGATTGCCGGTGACGACGCCGTACTGGAAAAATTCGTCGTCGAATATCCCGACGCGGATCGCCAGCAACTGCGCTCCCTGATCCGTCAGGCCCAGCATGAGGTTGCGCAAAACAAGCCTCCTGCTTCCAGCCGTAAAATCTTCAAGTACATCCGTGAGCTGGACGAGACTCAACGCGGACTGCGTTAAGTCATCGAGTCCTCTGTAGGAGCTGCCGCAGGCTGCGATCTTTTGATCTTGAAAAAGCAAAGATCGCAGCCTTCGGCAGCTCCTGCAAAGGCGGTGTATCTCCTTACGACCCCGTGCCACCCACGGTGATCGCATCAATCTTCAGCGTTGGCTGGCCGACACCCACCGGCACCGACTGCCCATCCTTGCCACATGTGCCCACGCCGCTGTCCAGCGACAGATCATTTCCGACCATCGACACCTTGCTCATGGCTTCCGGCCCGTTGCCGATCAGGGTCGCGCCCTTGACCGGAGCAGTAATCTTGCCGTCCTCGATCAGGTACGCCTCGCTGGTGGAGAACACGAACTTGCCGCTGGTGATGTCCACCTGACCGCCGCCGAGGTTGGCGCAATATATGCCGCGTTTCACCGAGGCGATGATTTCTTGCGGATCGCTTTCACCGGCGAGCATGTAGGTGTTGGTCATGCGCGGCATCGGCAGGTGCGCGTAAGACTCGCGACGACCGTTGCCGGTGCGGGCCACACCCATCAAGCGGGCGTTGAGCTTGTCCTGCATGTAGCCCTTGAGTACGCCGTTTTCGATCAGCGTGGTGCACTCTGTCGGCGTACCCTCGTCATCGACGCTCAACGAACCGCGACGACCGGCCAGGGTGCCGTCATCGACGATGGTACATAGCTTGGAGGCAACCATTTCGCCCATGCGCCCGCTATAAGCCGAACTGCCCTTGCGGTTGAAGTCGCCTTCCAGACCATGACCGACGGCTTCGTGCAGTAGCACGCCCGACCAGCCGGAGCCGAGTACCACCGGCAAGGTACCGGCAGGAGCCGGAATGGCTTCAAGGTTGACCAGCGCCTGGCGCAACGCTTCACGGGCATAGCCCATGGCGCGGTCTTCAGCGAGGAAATAACGGTAATCGGTCCGACCGCCGCCGCCATGACCGCCGCGCTCGCGGCGACCGTTCTGCTCGACGATCACGCTGACGTTGAAACGCACCAGCGGACGTACATCCGCCGCCAGGCCACCGTCGGTGGACGCCACCAGAATCCGCTCCCAGACACCGGCCATGCTCACGGTGACCTGCTGGATACGTGGGTCAAGTGCCCGGGTCGCGGCGTCGACGCGCTTGAGCAAATCGACCTTTTCGGCACGGGTCAGCACTTCCAGGGGGTTGTCCGGCGCATACAGCTGCGCGACATCCTGACTGGTGAATGCCTGCACCGTACCGTGCTGCCCGGCCCGGGAAATCGAACGGGCGGCACGCGCCGCCGCGCCCAGGGCTTCAAGGGTGATGGCATTGCTGTAGGCAAAACCGGTTTTCTCACCCGATTGCGCACGCACACCGACACCTTGGTCAAGGTTGAAGCTGCCTTCCTTGACGATGCCGTCTTCCAGCGCCCAGGATTCGGAGATCTGCCCCTGGAAATACAGGTCGGCGGCATCGATGCCCGGCCCGGCCAGATCGCCGAGCACGCCTTGCAGGCTCTCGATCGTGACGCCACCGGGCGCCAGCAGGTGTTCACTGACTGAGGACAACAACTCGCTCATATGCTTTACGCCTTAAATTCGTGTTTCTGATGCAGGCCGCTGGGCGCCCTGCGAGAAAAAGCGCCGGTGACTGGACACCGGCATCCGCGCCCGGATGGACGCCTGTTCGCTGCTGTCGCGTTCGGCCAGCAGCACGGCCTCGCCTTGATCCTGTTGTGCCAGCACACGCCCCCACGGGTCGACGATGGCGGCATGCCCGAAGGTTTCCCGCGGCCCCGGATGCGTGCCGCCCTGGGCAGCCGCGAGCACATAACATTGGGTCTCGATGGCCCGCGCACGAATCAGCACATCCCAATGCGCCGCGCCGGTCACCGCCGTGAAGGCCGAGGGCGCGGTAATCAGTTCCGCGCCGGCAGCGCGCAGTTCGCTGTACAGTTCGGGAAAGCGCAGGTCATAGCAGACCGTCAGGCCGACCCGGCCAACCGGTGTGTCCGCCACGACCATACCGCTGCCATAAGCATAGTCATCGGACTCACGGTAACGACCACGATTGTCCGCCACGTCCACGTCAAACAGGTGCAGCTTGTCGTAGCGCGCCACCGTTTCGCCATGTTCATCGATCAGCAACGAACAGGCGTGCGCCTTCGCCGTCGGCTGATCCACCGGCGGTAACGGCAACGTGCCGGCCACTATCCATAACTTGAGGTCACGTGCGGTCTGTTTCAACCAGGGCAGGATCGGGCCTTCGCCCAGCGCTTCGGCGCGCCCGATGTCGGCAACGTCGCGCCGGCCCATGGCGGCGAAATTTTCCGGCAATACCGCGAGTTTCGCGCCGCCGGCAGCCGCTTGTTCGAGCAGTCGACGGGCCTGGGCCAGATTGGCCAGCACATCGCTCTGGCTGACCATTTGAATCACCGCTACAGACATGGCCTTTTCCTTATTGAAATCAACACAGACCTTGTAGGAGCGAGCTTGCTCGCGATGGACGTGAACGATGACGCAGGTTGTCTGAAAAAACGCGTCGCATTCAAACTCATCGTCGGAACGCCGCCCGGAGCAAGCTCGCTCCTACAGGGGGGCGAGCCGCAATGGTCATGCTACTCCATAGGCCCGAAGGATGGTTTTTCAAAAAGCCTTGTCGAAGGTGATTTTCGGTTCTTTCCACGGCCCTTTGACGCTGTACTTCACACTGGCGAAACGGGAGACCCGGTCACCGATCAGCTTGTCGATCAGGAACAGTGCCCCGCCGACCGCCGGCGCACCGACGATCAGCGCGGCAATGGGCAGGTTATTGGTCACCGGCAAGGTCACCATCAGTTTCGCATCGATCTGATCGGCCACCATGTTCAGCGTGCCATCAAGTTCGATGGTGCTCGATGGGCCAGTCAGCTGGATCGGTTGACGGGTGACATACACACCATTCGTCCCGACCAGCAGCCCCTTGACCCGGTCATAACTCAGGCCTTTGCCGAACAGGTCGGAGAAGTCCAGACGCAGGCGTCGGCCGATGGAGTTGAAGTTGAGCAAACCAAAAACCCGCAGCGCCTGGGCACTGCCTTCGACTTCGACGAACTGGCCCTGATTGAGTGTCGCATCGAGCGAACCGGAGAAACGCTTGGTCGCCACCCACGCCGGCGAACCGGGCCACCGGCCATCGACATCCATATAAAAGTCCCGGCTGGTGACGCTCGGCGCAAAGCCCCAGCCCTTGAGCACATCGGCCAGGTTCTTGCCGCTGATGCGGCCCTTGTACCAGCTGTTGCTGGCGCCGGGTACGCCTTCCCAGCCACCACTGCCCACCAGCAGCATGCCCTTGAGCCCCAGATCCAGCGAGTTGAACACAATGCCCCTGGGCGTCGGGCGAACCTTCAGCGACCAGATACCGACCAGATCCTGGCCCTGGAATAACTGATTGATCGTGATGTCCATCGCGGGGATTTTCGTCGGGTCGACCGACGCCAGCGGATCCGGCGAGTTTTCATCGGCCAGTACGGTCGGATCCGGTGCCGGCAGGCGCACGGTTTGCAGATTGATCGCGATTGGCGTGGCCTTCGAGTCGGGCAGGTTGGCGCTGCCCTTGATCTGCTCGCTGTCGAGTTGCAGCGCCCAGGCGGAAGGTTTGCGCGCCAGCTGGATCGAAGCCTGATCAAGCGTGGTGCCGATACCGCTGAGCTTGCCCACCTTGAAATCCGCACCGCTGAGCAATTGCTTGGCGCTGCCGCCGGGGTCCTGCCCGGCGTATTTATCCACCAGATCCTTCCACGGTCCTACGTCCAGCTCGGACAACACGCCCCGTACCCGCAGGCCTTTGGTACCCGGCAACACGGCCTCGCCGCCGCCGAGGAACAAGTCCCCGCGACCCTCGGCGAAATTGCTGGCCGGGGCCGCAAACGTGAAACTCGCCAGATCCCCGTAGTTGACCCAATAGCGCCGCTCGTCGCCCTGCAACGTCATGCGAAACGTCGTGTCGCGCCCGGCATCGGCGGCCATGCCGAAGGGCGCAGGCAAATCGACCGCCACGCCCTTGAGGTTGGAGTTGACCAGCAATTGGCTGTCGGGGCCATCGAGGGTCAGTTGCAGGTGATAAGGGATCACGCCGCTCACCGGCAGAGGCTGGGTCACCTTCAGCCAGTCGGTCAGTTTCTTGACCTCGACCTGGCCCGACGCGGCCACCCGGGTATTGAGCTTACCCGGGCTGCCATCGGCAAAAATCTGTGCAGTGACCGGCTTGTCAAATGCCCGGGCGCTGATGTTATGCCCGCTCAGGCCTTTGGCGCTGTCGAAACGGAAGTCACCTTTGAGCTGGGTCAGCTCCAGCACCGGTTCGGCGAGTTTCAAGCGCGCCTTGGCGGTCTTGAAGTCGACGAGGATCTTCGGTTCCTCGCCTTTTGCCAGCGGAATATCCAGCTTCAACTTGCCTGTCAACTCACCCTCGCCTTCCCAGCCGGCAAAGGTCGCCCCGGTGCCTATCGGCGCTTCCTGAAGGATTTTCAGGCCATCGCCCAAACCACCGGCAAATCCGCCATCGAGGAACAAATGAACGTTCTGCCCGGCAGGCGCATGGGGAATGTTGACGTAAATATCGCTGACCTGGGTGTCGAGCAACTGGCCTTTGCTGGCCAGGATCCGCACGCCACTGTCTTCGACAAACACATCGCCGCTGACCTTGCTGACATGGGGCCAGCCCGGCTGGAAGGCCAGCTCGGCATCGTGAACCTTGAAGTACAGGCTGATGCTGCGATCGACGTCTGCGGCACCGTGGCTGAGCGACCCTTGATACTGGAAGAAGCCTTGATCCACCGCACCCTTGAGAATCGCCGTGCGCAGCCATTCATCCAGCGCCGGGCTGAGTACTGCCGGCAGGTACTTGGCGGTGTAGCGACCGTCGCCGTCCACCAGGCCAACCCGCAGGTCCATGTAGTCTTCCTGGGTGTCATCGAAATGCAGGCGAATCAGGAAGTCACCGGCAATCTTGCCCTCCTCGCCCAGCACCTTCAGATACGGCGCAATCAGAGTGAAACCTTCTTTGTCGAGTTTCCAGGTCAGCTGCGCATTGGCCTGAATGTACTGCCATGGCTTGGCGAAAATCGGGTCCAGGTGCAGCATGAAATCCTTGCTGTCCATACGCAGTTCGCCATGCCCCAGGTCACCGCTGATGCTGCCGCTGACATTTCGCGCCGCCGGTGCACCGTGATAGGCATCGAAGCCCACCTGGTCGAGGTTGGCGGCAAAGCTGAACTTGCTGTCGTCGGTGGCATTGGGTCGCACGTCGATCAATACATTGCGCAGTCCGCCCTTCACCTTGAGCCGCTCGACAACGGTGGCAAAGCCTTTCGGAAACGGCGCCAGGGCATTTAGCAGCGGTGTGAGCGGGGTCAGGTCGACCCGGTCGGCCTGTAGATGCCAGAGTTCTTCGGTCTTGTCGGTGGCAGCGCTTTGCTTGAGCTGCAAACGCGTTTCCCAGCGGACGTCGCCGAAGTTCATTGCCAGGGAATCCAGGGTCACCTGCATGCCTTCGGCACTGCGCAGGAAGTAAGCATTGAGCGCCAGGTTGTTGATCTGGATCGGCTTGCGCTCGGCGTAGGCGCCCTTGAGTTGTGGCGCGTTCAAGCGCACTGCCGCGCTTTGCAAGACGCCTTTGCCCCAGGTCAGCCACAGCTCGCCGCCGGCCTTGATCTCGGAGAAATTCCATTGCTGGCTGACGCGCTCGGGAAGCCACTTCGACCAGTCGCTTTGCGGCAGGCTCAGGTAGAACTCGGCTTCACCGTCCTGCCATTGGCTGGCTCGAATGCGGGTACGCAGGCTCATGGCCACAGGCTGGCCGTCGGGCAGGGTCAGGCGGGCGTCGAGCCGCTGCCGTGACGCACCGGTTTTCAGATTCAGGCCGACATAGGTCAGGGTCAGCGGCGACTGTGCAAACGGCTGCAAGGTCACCTGGCTGTCGAGTACCGACAGTTGCTGGATCATCTGCATGCGATCGAGCAACTGTTGCGGATCGATCGGTTGATCCTGTTGCACCGGCAAACCTTCGAGCGCCCATTGACCGTCGTCGCCCTCCTTGACGCTGATCTTCAGGCCGCTGAGTTCCAGATGAGCAATGCGTACTTCACGTGCCAGCAGACTGGCCCAAAGGTCCGGCACCGCGCGCACCTGATCCAGGTGCAGGGCATTGGCGCCTTCGCCGACGGTCACGTCGTGCGCCATCAATATGGGCGCGAATCCACGCCAATTGCCTTCCAGTTCGCCGATTTGCAGCGGCATGCCCAAGGCATCGCTGGCTTTGGTTTCGATTTCGGCACGGTACTCGGCGACTAGCGGAGTCAGCTCCCGGCCAAGGCTGACGTAGAGTGCCATCAACACCAAAACCAACGCGCACAGGCCCAGACCCCAGCGGGTCAGTGCGGCCAAAATGCGTGTCAGACGGTCCATGTCAGATGGCCCCCATGGCAAAAGTCTTGCAAAAAGCTGAGGCCAGCCATTCTCGAAAAATCACAACGAAACGCTTCAGAGCAGCACCACGTCGTATTGTTCCTGGGAATACATGGTTTCGACCTGGAATCGGATAGTGCGCCCGATAAACCCTTCCAGCTCGGCGACGTTGCCTGACTCTTCGTCGAGCAGGCGGTCGACAACTTTCTGGTTGGCCAATACACGATAGCCCTCCGCCTGATAGGCGCGAGCCTCACGCAGGATTTCACGAAAGATTTCGTAGCACACGGTTTCCGGCGTCTTGAGCTTGCCGCGGCCCTGACAGGCGTTGCACGGCTCGCACAAGACTTGCTCAAGGCTTTCGCGGGTGCGCTTGCGGGTCATCTGCACCAGGCCCAACTCGGTGATACCGATGATGTTGGTCTTGGCGTGATCGCGCTCCAGTTGCTTCTCGAGCGTGCGCAGCACCTGACGCTGGTGCTCTTCATCTTCCATGTCGATGAAGTCGATGATGATGATCCCGCCGAGGTTGCGCAGGCGCAATTGACGGGCGATGGCCGTCGCGGCTTCGAGGTTGGTCTTGAAGATGGTTTCTTCGAGGTTGCGATGGCCGACGAACGCCCCGGTATTGACGTCGATGGTGCTCATGGCTTCCGCCGGATCAACCACCAGATATCCGCCGGACTTGAGCGGGACCTTGCGTTCAAGGGCCTTCTGGATTTCGTCTTCGACGCCATACAGGTCGAAAATCGGCCGCTCGCCCGGGTAATGCTCCAGACGGTCGGCAATCTCCGGCATCAATTCGGCGACGAATTGCGTGGTCTTCTGGAAAGTTTCCCGGGAGTCGATGCGGATCTTCTCGATTTTCGGGCTGACCAGGTCACGCAGGGTGCGCAGCGCCAGACCGAGGTCTTCATAGATCACGCTGGGCGCGCTGATGGTTTTGATCTGGGCGCTGATCTGATCCCAGAGCCTTCGCAGGTAGCGGATGTCCATGAGGATTTCATCGGCGCCGGCGCCTTCGGCTGCCGTACGCAGGATGAAACCGCCGGCCTCCTTGATACCTTCTTTGGCCACGCAATCGGTGACCACTTGCTTGAGGCGTTCGCGCTCGGCTTCATCTTCGATCTTCAGGGAAATCCCGACATGGGCCGTGCGCGGCATGTACACCAGGTAGCGCGAAGGGATCGAAAGCTGGGTGGTCAGGCGTGCGCCTTTGGAACCGATCGGGTCCTTGGTCACTTGCACCACCAGGCTCTGGCCTTCGTGCACCAGTGCGCTGATGCTCTCGACCGCAGGGCCTTCGCGCAGGGAAATTTCCGACGCATGAATGAACGCCGCACGGTCCAGGCCGATATCGACGAATGCCGCCTGCATCCCCGGCAATACCCGCACGACTTTGCCTTTATAGATGTTGCCGACGATCCCGCGCTTTTGCGTACGCTCGACGTGGACCTCTTGCAGGACACCGTTTTCGACCACCGCCACGCGCGACTCCATCGGCGTGATGTTGATCAGGATCTCTTCACTCATGGCAGGGTCTCGTTCAGGCATGTTCACGATAATGGCCGCATCTGTTCAGAACGTTGCTTAGTGTGCGTTCCGGGTTTGCCAACAGGGTATGCCGAAATGGCCGAGCAGTTCCGCGGTTTCGCAAAGCGGCAGTCCAACCACCGCTGAATAACTTCCATTGAGCCCGGCGACAAACACCGCACCCAGTCCTTGAATGCCATAACCGCCCGCCTTGTCCTGTGGTTCTCCGCTGGCCCAGTAGGCCACGGCTTCATCGCGACTGATATCCCGAAAACGCACGCGACTGGTGACAACCCGGGATTCGCAACGCTCGCCATCAAGTACCGCAATCGCGGTCAGGACTTCATGCTCACACCCTGACAACATCATCAGCATGGCGCAGGCATCCGCTTGATCAACCGGTTTGCCGAGAATTTTTCCATCAAGCACCACGGCGGTGTCGGCACCGAGCACGCAGAACGGCTCGTCAGACACTACGCTGCCACGCCCGGCCTCGGCCTTGCCGCGCGCCAGACGCTCGACATAGGCCGACGGGGATTCTTGATCTATAGGAGTTTCATCGATGTCCGCACTGACGGCGGAGAACGGAACGCCGATCTGCGTGAGCAATTCACGCCGGCGTGGCGAGCCAGAGGCGAGGTACAACCGTTTCATCAAGACCTCTCCCTGTCTAATGCCTGAGCGAATTAATTGATTTTGTAGCGTCGACGCAATCCGCGCAAACCGAAACTGATCCAGGGCCAGAGCAATGCACTGACCAGTGCCGGCAGCACCAGCGCCAGCGTCGGCTGACGATTGCCGGTCAAGGCACTCAGCCAGAGTTGTACCAGCTGGGCGAGGCCGAAGATCACCAGGATCACCAGACTCTGCTGCCACATCGGGAACATCCGCAAGCGTTGTTGCAGCGCCAGCACCAGATAGGTGATGAGCGTCAGGATCAAGGCGTTCTGACCCAGCAAGGTACCGTAGAGCACGTCTTCAGCCAGCCCCAGACAGAACGCCGTCACCATCCCGACGGTCTGCGGCAGGTTCAGCGCCCAGAATGCCAGCAACAAGGCCAGCCACAGCGGGCGCAGTATTTCCATGAATTGCGGCAGAGGTGAAACGCTTAGCAGCAGACCGACGGCGAACGTCAGCCAGACTATCCAGCCGTTTCGGGATGCTTTTATACCGCCCATTATTCTCTCCCCACTGGAGTGGCCGGCGCGGAGACTGGCGGTTTGGCGGCAGGCTTCGCGGCAGCGGGTTGCGCCGTCGGCGGTTTAGCCGCCGCAGGATGCGTGGCCGCAGGCTTGGCTGGCGTGGTGGTTGGCTTGGCGGGGGCAGTCGCTGCAGGCGCCGCCGTGGCAGGTATCGCCGGTGCAGCGGCCGGTGCGGCGGGGACCGCGGGGCTGACCACTTTCGGAACCGTCGTCGGAATGGTCGGCCCACCGCCCTGTGCATCCAGGCTTTCCTGGGCCTGGGCAGCAGCGTTGACGCGCTCTTCGGCAGTCCGGTTGTCGCTGAATACCAGCAGCAGGTAGCGGCTGCGGTTCAAGGCGGCGGTTGGAACGGCTCGGACAATGGCAAACGGCTGGCCGGAATCGTGAATCACTTCCTTGACCGTCGCCACCGGGTACCCGGCCGGAAAACGTTGGCCGAGACCGGAGCTGACCAGCAAGTCGCCTTCCTTGATGTCGGCGGTATCGGCCACATGCCGCAACTCGAGGCGCTCCGGGTTGCCGGTGCCACTGGCGATCGCCCGCAAACCGTTACGGTTCACCTGCACCGGAATGCTGTGGGTGGTGTCGGTCAGCAGCAGGACGCGGGAGGTGTAGGGCATCAACTCGACCACCTGGCCCATCAGGCCACGGGCATCGAGTACCGGTTGACCGAGGACCACACCGTCGCGCTCACCTTTATTGATGATGATGCGATGGGTGAAGGGGTTGGGGTCCATGCCGATCAACTCGGCCACTTCGACCTTCTCGTTGACCAGTGCCGAAGAGTTGAGCAACTCACGCAGCCGAACGTTCTGCTCGGTCAGGGCGGCAAGCTTCTGCATGCGCCCCTGCAACAGCAGGTTCTCGGTCTTGAGTTTCTCGTTTTCGGCGACGAGTTCGGTCCGGCTGCCAAACTGACTGGCAACGCCGTCCCAGAGTCGTCCGGGCAGGTCGGTGATCCAGTAGGCGTCCATCAGCACCAGCGACATCTGGCTACGTGCAGGCTTGAGCAGACTGAAACGGGCATCGACCACCATCAGCGCGACCGATAGCACGACCAGCACCAACAGGCGCACGCCCAATGAAGGGCCCTTGGTGAAAAGCGGTTTAATAAGCCGCTCCTCCCAGGCAAATGTTCTGTTTATTCATACGGCAGCAATCCGGCCTGGATGCAGACTGACAGAAGATAAACGCGAACAGGCAGCACTGCAAAGTGCCGCCTGCGCGCTCAACAGCATAGAAGCGATCCGGCGACTTATTCGCTGGAAAGCAGGTCCATGGTGTGTTTATCCATCATTTCCAATGCACGGCCACCGCCGCGAGCAACGCAGGTCAGCGGGTCTTCGGCAACGATCACCGGCAGACCGGTTTCCTGGGCCAGCAACTTGTCCAGGTCACGCAGCAAGGCGCCACCACCGGTCAGTACCAGGCCGCGCTCGGCGATGTCGGAAGCCAGTTCCGGAGGCGATTGCTCCAGGGCGCTTTTCACGGCCTGAACGATGGTTGCCAGGGACTCTTGCAGAGCTTCCAGCACTTCGTTGGAGTTCAGGGTGAATGCGCGTGGAACGCCTTCGGCCAGGTTACGGCCACGAACGTCGACTTCGCGAACTTCGCCGCCCGGGTAGGCCGTGCCGATTTCCTGCTTGATGCGCTCGGCGGTGGATTCACCGATCAGGCTGCCGTAGTTGCGACGCACATAGGTGATGATCGCTTCGTCGAAGCGGTCGCCGCCAACGCGGACGGATTCGGCGTAAACCACACCGTTCAGGGAGATCAGCGCGATTTCGGTGGTACCGCCACCGATATCCACGACCATCGAACCGCGGGCTTCTTCAACCGGCAGGCCGGCACCGATCGCAGCGGCCATTGGCTCTTCGATCAGGAACACTTCACGGGCACCGGCGCCAAGGGCCGATTCGCGGATGGCGCGACGCTCAACCTGGGTGGATTTGCATGGAACGCAGATCAACACACGCGGGCTAGGCTGCAGAAAGCTGTTTTCGTGAACCTTGTTGATAAAATACTGCAGCATTTTTTCGCACACGCTGAAGTCGGCGATCACGCCGTCCTTCATCGGACGAATGGCAGCAATGTTGCCCGGAGTACGGCCGAGCATGCGCTTGGCTTCGGTGCCTACAGCAACGACACTTTTCTGGTTACCGTGTGTCCGAATGGCCACAACGGAGGGCTCATTCAGGACGATACCGCGCTCGCGCACGTAAATAAGGGTGTTGGCAGTGCCCAGGTCAATGGAAAGATCGCTGGAAAACATGCCACGCAGTTTCTTGAACATGGGAAAGGGACCCTAGGCAACGCGTGGGTAAAAAAGTGCGGCAAACTCTAACAACGACAGGGATTTTGGGCAAGGCGCCAATATGTTAAATTGGACGCTTTTCTGTGCACCAAGCCCCACAATCGCGGCCTTATGACCGTAGAAGTGCGGTAGTGTTCCGACAATCTAACACACGGACGCGGTCCGTTTTGTTTTCCACTGGAGAATCCCAATGGCGCTAGAACGCTCCGACGTGGAAAAAATCGCTCATCTGGCCTGTCTGGGCCTCAATGATGCCGATCTTCCACACATCACTTCGGCCCTCAACAGCATTCTCGGGCTGGTCGACGAAATGCAGGCGGTCAATACCGACGGTATCGAACCGCTGGCCCACCCGCTGGAAGCAAGCCAGCGCCTGCGCGCGGACGTCGTGACCGAGACCAATAACCGCGAGGCCTACCAGTCCATCGCACCAGCGGTCGAAAACGGCCTGTACCTGGTTCCGAAAGTCATCGACTAAAGGGAAAGAGCCTGCAATGCATCAATTGACTCTGGCCGAGATCGCCCGCGGACTCGCCGATAAAAAGTTTTCCTCCGAAGAGCTGACCAAAGTCCTGCTGGCGCGCATCGCCCAGCTCGATCCACAGCTCAACAGTTTCATCAGCCTCACCGAAGACCTGGCGCTGACGCAGGCGAAAGCCGCTGACGCCCGCCGGGCCAATGGTGAGAGCGGCGCCCTGCTCGGCGCGCCGATCGCCCACAAAGACCTGTTCTGCACCCAGGGCATTCGCACCAGTTGCGGCTCGAAGATGCTCGACAACTTTAAAGCACCGTACGACGCCACTGTCGTCGCCAAGCTGGCTGCCGCCGGGGCCGTGACCCTGGGCAAGACCAACATGGACGAATTCGCCATGGGTTCGGCCAACGAGTCGAGCTACTACGGCGCGGTGAAGAACCCGTGGAACCTGGAACACGTGCCGGGCGGTTCGTCCGGTGGTTCGGCGGCGGCGGTGGCCGCTCGTCTGTTGCCGGCAGCCACCGGCACCGACACCGGTGGTTCGATCCGCCAGCCGGCGGCCCTGACCAACCTCACCGGCCTGAAACCGACGTACGGTCGCGTTTCGCGCTGGGGCATGATCGCCTACGCCTCCAGTCTCGATCAGGGCGGACCGTTGGCGCGCACGGCCGAAGACTGCGCGATTTTGTTGCAAGGTATGGCCGGCTTCGATCCGAACGACTCCACCAGCATCGATGAACCCGTGCCGGACTACAGCGCCAGCCTCAACGGCTCGCTGCAAGGCCTGCGCATCGGTGTACCGAAGGAATACTTCAGCGCCGGTCTCGACCCGCGCATTGCCGAACTGATCCACAACAGCATCAAGGAGCTGGAAAAGCTCGGCGCCGTGATCAAGGAAATCAGCCTGCCGAACATGCAGCACGCGATTCCTGCGTACTACGTAATCGCCCCGGCGGAAGCCTCTTCCAACCTGTCGCGTTTCGACGGCGTACGTTTCGGCTATCGCTGCGAAGACCCGAAAAACCTGGAAGACCTGTACAAGCGCTCCCGTGGCGAAGGCTTCGGCGCGGAAGTGCAGCGCCGGATCATGGTCGGTGCCTACGCGCTGTCCGCCGGTTACTACGATGCCTACTACCTCAAGGCGCAGAAGATCCGTCGCCTGATCAAGAACGACTTCATGGCCGCCTTTAATGAGGTCGACATCATCCTCGGCCCAACCACGCCGAACCCGGCCTGGAAGCTCGGCGCCAAGAACAGCGACCCGGTCGCTGCGTACCTGGAAGACGTCTACACCATCACCGCCAACCTCGCCGGCCTGCCGGGCCTGTCGATGCCGGCCGGTTTTGTCGACGGTCTGCCGGTTGGCGTGCAACTGCTCGCCCCGTATTTCCAGGAAGGTCGCCTGTTGAACGTTGCCCACCAGTATCAGCTCAACACTGACTGGCACACCCGCACCCCAACCGGCTTCTGAGGAGACACACATGCAATGGGAAGTCGTGATCGGGCTGGAGATTCACACCCAGCTCACCACCCGGTCGAAAATCTTTTCCGGTAGTTCCACCACGTTCGGTTCCGAGCCGAACACCCAGGCCAGCCTGGTAGACCTGGGCATGCCCGGCGTGTTGCCGGTGCTGAACCAGGAAGCGGTGCGCATGGCGGTGATGTTCGGTCTGGCGATTGACGCCGAGATCGGCCAGCACAACGTGTTCGCCCGTAAAAACTACTTCTACCCGGACCTGCCCAAGGGCTACCAGATCAGCCAGATGGAGTTGCCGATCGTCGGCAAGGGCCACCTGGACATCGCCCTGGAAGACGGCACGGTCAAACGTGTCGGCATCACCCGCGCGCACCTGGAAGAAGACGCCGGCAAGAGCCTGCACGAAGAATTCAGCGGCGCCAGCGGCATCGACCTGAACCGTGCCGGCACGCCGTTGCTGGAAATCGTTTCCGAACCGGACATGCGCAGCGCCAAGGAAGCCGTGGCTTACGTCAAGGCGATCCACGCGCTGGTGCGCTACCTGGGCATCTGTGACGGCAACATGGCCGAAGGCTCGTTGCGTTGCGACTGCAACGTATCGATCCGTCCGAAAGGCCAGGTCGAGTTCGGCACCCGCTGCGAGATCAAGAACGTCAACTCGTTCCGCTTCATCGAAAAAGCGATCAACAGCGAAATCCAGCGTCAGATCGAGCTGATCGAAGACGGCGGCAAGGTGATCCAGCAGACCCGCCTGTACGACCCGAACAAGGACGAAACCCGTCCGATGCGCAGCAAAGAGGAAGCCAACGACTACCGTTACTTCCCTGATCCGGACCTGCTGCCAGTCGTGATCGAAAACACCTTCCTCGACGACGTGCGCGCCACCCTGCCGGAATTGCCGCCGCAGAAGCGCGAGCGCTTCCAGGCGCAGTTCGGCCTGTCGGCGTACGACGCCAACGTGCTGGCCACCAGCCGCGAGCAGGCGAACTACTTCGAGAAGGTCGCAAGCATCAGCGGCGACGCCAAACTGGCGGCGAACTGGGTGATGGTCGAGTTGGGCAGCCTGCTCAACAAGCAAGGCCTGGACATCGAACAGTCACCGGTTTGCGCCGAGCTTCTGGGCGGTATGCTGCTGCGCATCAAGGACAACACCATCTCCGGCAAAATCGCCAAGGTAGTGTTTGAAGCGATGGCGAACGGCGAAGGCAGCGCGGACGAGATCATCGACAAGCGCGGCCTCAAGCAAGTGACCGACACTGGCGCGATCTCGGCGGTGCTGGACGAAATGCTCGCGGCCAACGCCGAGCAGGTCGAACAATATCGCGCGGCAGACGAAGCCAAGCGCGGCAAGATGTTCGGCTTCTTCGTCGGCCAGGCCATGAAAGCCTCCAAGGGCAAGGCCAACCCGCAGCAAGTGAACGAATTGCTCAAAAGCAAGCTCGAAGGCTGATAGAAATGGAGCCAGCATTCATTACTGGCTCCGTCCTTGTGGAAGCGAGGTTGTGGCGAGGGGGCTTGCCCCCGTTGGACTGCGCAGCAGTCCCAATACCTGAAAACGCGGTGTGTCAGATAGAACCCGAATTCAGATATTGGGGTCGCTTCGCAACCCAACGGGGGCAAGCCCCCTCGCCACACAAGCCCGCCCCCACATTTGATTCGGGAAACCTTCGAATGAAACATCTGCTTGGCGCCTGCGCCCTCCTCTCGCTCCTGGCCGGTTGCGCCAGCACCGACACCGTCGATCCGCATGGTTACGACAAAACCGGCGTGGCTTCGTACTACGGCGCCAAACACCAAGGCAAACGCACCGCCAACGGCGAGCGTTTCAACATGAATTCCATGACCGCCGCCCATCGCCAGCTACCCTTCGGTACACGGGTGAAGGTCACCAATCTGAATAACGACAAATCCTGCGTGGTGCGCATCAATGATCGCGGGCCGCACACCCGGGGCCGCCTGATCGACCTGTCCAAGGAAGCCGCCGAGCGCCTGGGCATGCTGCGCAGCGGCACCGCGCGGGTTCGCGTGCAAGCCCTCGACGACTGAGCGATGGAGCCCCGACCATTTTCGGACTAGCCGATTTACCCCTGATCAGCGTGATCGAATTGCTCAGCGGATTGCTCCTGCTGATTGTCGGCGCCGAATTGATGGTGCGCGCCGCCGTACGCATTGCCGCGAGGTTGCACATACGCCCGTTGATCATCGGCCTGACCATCGTCGCCCTCGGCAGCAGCGCACCGCAAATGGCGGTCAGCTTGCAGGCGACACTGGCGCACAATGCCGACATCGCCGTCGGCAGCGTGATCGGCAGCAGCATTTTCAACATCCTCGTCACCCTCGGGCTGTCCGCCCTGATCATTCCTTTGCGGGTTTCCCGGCAACTGGTGCGCCTGGATATTCCACTGATGATCGGTGCCAGCCTGCTGGTGTTCGTACTCGCCTGGAATGAAGAACTGACCCGTGTCGACGGCGTGATGCTGCTGACGGCACTGGCGATTTACCTGGGGTTGCTGCTGCGCCAGTCACGACACTCTGCACGCCCGGTATCGAGCCATGACCATCATGCGCAAGCGCCATGGCTGAGCAGCCTGCTGATGATCGTCGCCGGGCTGGCGATGCTGGTGTACGCCGGGCACTTGCTGTTGGGCGCCGCGGTTGCGGTCGCCACCGATCTTGGTTTGTCGGAGCGGATCATCGGCCTGACCATCGTCGCCGTCAGCACCTCACTGCCTGAGCTCGCCACTTCGTTGATCGCGGCGATGCGTGGCGAACGTGATATTGCCGTGGGCAACGTGATTGGCAGCAACCTGTTCAACCTCCTGGGCGTGCTCGGCTTTACTGCCCTGGTGGCGCCATCGCCACTGTCGGTGTCGCCCAATGCCCTGGATTTCGACCTGCCGGTGATGCTCGGCGTCGCGGCGCTGTGCCTGCCGGTGTTCTACTCCGGTTACCGGGTGACCCGCGCCGAAGGCCTGCTGTTTCTGGGTTTGTACCTGGCGTACGGGCTGCACGTGGTGTCGTTCACCACCGGCATGCCACTGGCCGGCAAGCTGGAACACCTGATGCTGTTTTTCGTCCTGCCGGCGCTGGTGGCGTTTTTGCTGTTCACGTCGCTACGCGCCTGGCATCGCCAACACCATAAGAAGGAAGTCCCATGACCGAGAATAAAAAAACCGGCGTTGAAGTTCGTCGCCAAGTAATGGGCGACGCCTTCGTCGACCGCGCACTGGGCAACGCCACCGAGTTCACCCAGCCGCTGCAGGACTTCGTCAATGAACACGCCTGGGGCGGCGTGTGGAATCGCGAAGGCCTGCCGCTGAAAACCCGTAGCCTGATCACCCTCGCCGCCCTGACCGCGCTCAAGTGCCCGCAGGAATTGAAAGGTCACGTGCGTGGGGCCTTGAACAACGGCTGCACCGTGGAGGAAATTCGCGAGGCGTTGCTGCATTGCGCGGTGTATGCCGGCGTGCCGGCGGCGATTGATGCGTTTCGCGCGGCGCAGGAAGTGATCGACAGCTATCAGAAGCCGGAGTGATCACCCCACTCGGCAACGCTTGTGGTTGAACGGTTCAACCACATATTTCGACAATAAAAGCCCCCCTGCCAAACCTGTTCCCGCACGCCTCTTTTCGACACACTGCGCCGACAAAAAACCCGACGGGGAACAGTCGGTGCAGCGTCGCTGTACTCAGGATCAGAACCTTTCCCCGTAACACAAGGAAGGTTCCCATGGGATTGAACGCCAGGTTCGCATTGTCAAAATTGATGTTATCCAGCCTGCTCGTCAGCAGTTCGATACACGCCTCACCCCAAGCGTGTTTCGACGCCAGCAACCAGGACTTCAGCGAAGTACTGGTTTGCTACAAGAAAGCCGAAGACGCCAATCCACTGGTTTACTCCGTCAAGGGCAACACGCCATTTCCTGGTGTGGAGAAGCGCAGTTTCGAGCTGTCTTCCCAGCAATGGTCACCACAAGAACTGGTTAGCCCCATCCAGTGGAAACACACTGTGGACATCTATATTCCGGACAATGCCCTGCACGGCCAGTCGCTGCTGGTGGCCAACAACGGAACCCCCAATGCCGGGCCAGACAACGCCGACGAACCGACGGACTTTACCGAAGCCATGGCCCTTGAAGTGGCGCGTAGAACACGCACTATTGTCATTTCAGTCAGCAACATCCCGAACCAGTACCTGACCTATGCCGATGACGGCATCGCGCGCACGGAAGATGCCAGCGTCGCCCACAGCTGGAAACTCTTTCTCGAAGATCCGCACCAGCGTCCGTACATGTCGGTGCGACTACCGATGGTGGTGTCGATGGTCAAGGCCATGGACCTCGCGCAAAGGGAACTGCAACCTTGGGGGATAGAGCGTTTCATCGCCAGCGGCGCATCAAAACGTGGCTGGACCACCTGGCTGGCAGCCATCGCCGATAACCGGATCACAGCCATCGTGCCATTTGTCATCGATGTGCTGGGCATGGATAACGTGCTTGAACACACCTATCAAAGCTACGGCAAGAACTGGCCACTGGCGTTCTTTGACTACCATCACGAGGGCATCACTCAACAGATCAAGACTGAAAACTTCGCCCGTTTGATGAAAATCGAAGATCCGCTGAAATACCTGAATACGGGCTATGCCGAACGTTTGGCGATACCGAAATACATCGTCAACGCCAGCAGCGACGATTTCTTCCTGCCAGATAATTCGCAGTTTTTCTTCGATCAGCTACCAGGCCCGAAAGCCCTGCGAGTCGCTCCCAATGCAAGCCACTACGGCATCAACCGGTTCGTCGAGAACTCGCTGATACCGGTCATCAATCGCTGGCAACAAGACAAGCCTCTGCCGACCATTTCAGTGCGGCCGGGTCCGGAACTGGCACCACAATCACTTGGGCTGCACTTTTCTGAGTCACCGGTGCGGGTGGTTCAATGGACCGCGGTAAACCCGATTGCCCGGGACTTTCGATATCCCTGCGGCGTCCGTTACGAACCCGAGGACGTCAGACTGACGGCTCTGCTCAATACGCAAGTATTCATCGACAAACCGGAAACAGGGTGGAAAGCGACGTTTATCGAAGCAACCTTTGCCGACGGCTTCGTCTCGACCACACCCGTGCAGGTGATACCCACGGACTATCCCATCCAGGCACCTCCAGTCATCGAACCTGCGTGCAGAACCATTGCTGAAGCAGCTCAGCGCTAGATCCACCCACCCCACTGCAACAAAAAGATCCCGACGTTGGTGGTGACCGCCGCCATCAGCGTGGTGATCACGATAATCGCCGCCGCCAGTTCATGATTGCCCTCGGCCGCCCGCGCCATCACAAAACTGGCAGCGGCGGTCGGGCTGCCGAAGTACAGAAACAGAATCCCCAGTTCCGCGCCGCGAAAACCCCACAACCACGCGCCCAGCGTCGCCAGCACCGGCAAGCCGATCATTTTCACCAGGCTTGAACTCAACGCCATGTTGCCGCTTTTGCGCAGCGCCGCCATGGACAGGGTGCCGCCGATGCAGATCAGCGCCAGTGGCAAGGTGGTTTGCGCCAGGTACTGGCCGGAGGTCTCCAGCCAGCCTGGCAAGCCGATCTTGAAATAGGCGAAAGGCGCCGCCGCCATCACGCTGAGTATCAGCGGATTGCTCAACACGCTTTTGCAGATGCTCCACGGATCGGACTTGATCACCGGGCTGTACACCGCCAGGACGATGGTCGACAGCGTGTTGTAAAACAGGATCACCAGCGCCGCGAGGATCGCCCCGAGGGAAATCCCGTAGTCGCCGTACATGCTGGCCGCCAGCGCCAGGCCGATCACCCCGTTGTTACCGCGAAAGGCGCCCTGGGTGTAGATCCCCCGATCTTCCCGCGGACACTTCCAGATCGCCCAACCCCAGGCGATGGCAAAGCCCACCAGGGTCGCGAGGGAGAAATAGATCAGCAGCGCCGGCTGCAACGCCGCGTGCAGGTCGGCATGCAGAATGCCCAGAAACAGCAGCGCCGGCATGGTGACGTTGAACACCAGGGCCGACGCCGTGTGGATGAAATTGTCGTTGATCCAGTCGATGCGCTTGAGCAGCACACCCAGAAACAGCATGGCAAATACCGGCGCGGTGATGTTCAGGGTTTCGAGGAAAATTGCCAGCATGCCGGAGAGGACCTTGGGGTGGGCGTCGTTAGGGGGCTAATGATAAGCCACCAAGTCCTTCGGTGTCTGGTCGACCGCCTTCGCGAGCAAGCCCGCTCCCACAGGTTCAGCGCAATCCTTGTGGGAGCGGGCTTGCTCGCGAAGAACGATAACGCGGTCTTACGTGATCGGCGCCGGGTTGAACAGGGTGATGTCGTTATGCAGCTTGTGCTGCTCCGCCCACGTCTGCTTCTTGCCGCTGGCCACGTCCAGATAGTAGTGGAACAGCTCCCAGCCCAGCTCTTCAATGGAAGCGCGGCCGGTGGCAATGCGCCCGGCGTCGATGTCGATCAGGTCCGGCCAGCGCTGCGCCAATTCAGTCCGGGTCGAGACCTTGACCACCGGTGCCATGGCCAGCCCATAAGGCGTACCGCGACCGGTGGTGAACACGTGCAGGTTCATCCCCGCCGCCAACTGCAACGTCCCGCAGACAAAGTCGCTGGCCGGCGTCGCGCAGAAGATCAAGCCTTTTTCCTTGAAGCGCTCGCCAGGGCCGAGCACGCCGGTGATCGCGCTGCTGCCGGATTTGACGATCGAACCAAGGGACTTCTCGACAATGTTCGACAGCCCGCCCTTCTTGTTCCCCGGCGTGGTGTTGGCGCTGCGATCCGCTTCACCCTTGGCCAGGTAACGGTCGTACCAGTCCATTTCCCGCACCAGCTCCTGAGCGACTTCCTTGGTCTGCGCGCGGGACGTCAGCAGGTAGATCGCGTCGCGCACTTCGGTGACTTCGGAGAACATCACCGTCGCACCCGCACGCAGCAACAGATCCGATGCGTAACCCAGCGCCGGGTTGGCGGTGATGCCGGAGAACGCATCACTGCCGCCACACTGCATGCCGAGAATCAGCTCGGACGCCGGCACGGTTTCCCGGCGACGTTGATCGAGCTTCTTCAAACGGATTTCGGCCAGTTCCATGATCTGCTCGATCATCTCGGTGAAGCCGTGGCTGGAGTCCTGCAAGCGGTACAGCCATGGCTCGCTCAAATCCACCGAACTGTCGTTCTCGTGCATCACCTGCCCGGCCTGCAATTTCTCGCAGCCCAGGCTGATCACCAGCGCTTCGCCGCCCAGGTTCGGGTTGCGCGCCAGGTTGCGCACCGTGCGAATCGGGATGTACGCGTCGGTGGCGGTGATCGCCACGCCACAGCCGTAGCTGTGGGTCAGGGCCACCACGTCATCGACGTGCGGATACTTGGGCAGCAACTCGGCCTTGATGCGCTTGACCGCATGATCCAGCACCCCTGTCACACATTGCACGGTGGTGGTGATGCCGAGGATGTTGCGCGTGCCGACGGTGCCGTCAGCGTTGCGATATCCCTCGAAGGTGAAGCCTTCCAGCGGCACTTGCGCGGCGGGCACGTCGGTGGACAGCGGCAGGCTGTCCAGCGGTGGCGCGGTCGGCATGCGCAATTGATCTTCCTTGACCCAGCTGCCGCGGGGAATCGGCTGCAAGGCGTAGCCAATGACCTGGCCGTAGCGAATCACCTGGCCACCCTCGGGAATGTCTTCCAGGGTGACCTTGTGGCTCTGTGGCACGAAGTCCACGGTCACCAGGCCGTCCGCAAATTCGGTACCGGCCGGTACGCCCTGATCGTTGACCACGATCACTACGTTATCCCGCTCGTGCAGGCGGATGTAGCGCGGCGAGTCGGAATGTTCAATCAACTGCATGACGCCGCTCCTCAGGAATGCGCTTGAGACAATTTGCCAGGGGCTTCAGTACCATTCGCGGGAGGCTCTTTGAGCACCACACGCTTGATGGGACCCACGATCACCAGGTAGCTGAACACCGCGACCAGCGCGTTGCAACCGACGAACACCAGCGCCCACTTGAACGAACCGGTGGAGCTGATGATGTAGCCGATGACGATTGGGGTAGTGATCGAAGCCAGGTTGCCGAAGGTATTGAACAGGCCACCGCTCAGACCGGCGATCTGCTTGGGCGAAGTATCGGACACCACGGCCCAGCCCAGTGCACCAACGCCTTTGCCGAAGAACGCCAGGGCCATGAAGCCGACGACCATCCACTCTACGTCCACGTAGTTGCACGCCACGATGCTGCTGGAAACCAGCAGGCCCGCAATGATCGGCGCCTTGCGGGCGAAGGTCAGGGAATGGCCTTTGCGCAACAGGTAATCGGAAATCACCCCGCCGAGCACACCACCGATGAAGCCACAGATCGCCGGCAAGGACGCGATGAAACCGGCCTTGAGGATGGTCATGCCGCGCTCCTGCACCAGGTACACCGGGAACCAGGTCAGGAAGAAGTAAGTGATGCCATTGATGCAGTACTGGCCCAGGTACACGCCGAGCATCATGCGGTTGGTCAGCAGTTGGCGGATGTAGTCCCACTTCGGACCGTCGGTCTTGTTGCCTTTGCCTTTGCCTTTGTCCTGGTCCATGTCGACCATGCCGCCGTTGTCGGCGATGTGCTTGAACTCGGCATCGTTGATCATCGGATGCTGGCGCGGGCTGTAGATCACCTTCAGCCAGATCCCGGAGAAGATGATGCCGATCACGCCCATGACGATGAACACATGCTGCCAGCCAAAGGCGTAGACAATCCAGCCCATCAGTGGAGCGAACAACACGGTGGCAAAGTATTGCGCCGAGTTGAAGATCGCCGAAGCGGTGCCGCGTTCAGCGGTCGGAAACCAGGCTGCGACGATGCGCGCGTTGCCGGGGAAGGATGGCGCTTCGGCCAGGCCGACCAGAAAGCGCAGCATGAACAGCGCAACCACGGCTGTGGACATGCCGAACTCGCCGACATAACCCTGCAGGACGGTGAACAGCGACCAGGTGAAGATGCTCAACGCGTAGATTTTTTTCGAACCGAAACGGTCCAGCAGCCAGCCGCCGGGGATTTGCCCGGCCACGTAGGCCCAACCGAATGCGGAGAAGATGTAGCCGAGGGTAACGGCGTCGATGCCCAGGTCTTTCTGCAGGCTGGAGCCGGCGATTGCGATGGTAGCCCGGTCGGCGTAGTTGATCGTGGTCACCAGAAACAGCATGAGCAGGATCAGATAGCGGACGTGAGTCGGCTTGGTCGATTGCATGTAGATGTACTCCCACTGATTATTTTTATGCGCGGGTGAATCTTTGTTTCCCCTGTAGGAGCGAGCTCTGCTCGCGATGGTGGTCAACGATGACGCGGGGCATCAGGTTTACCGCCGCGACCTCACGACCATCGCGAGCAAGCTCGCTCCTACAACTGGGGTGTTGCGTTTACGAACCGATGTAGCTGGTTTTCACGACCGTGTAGAACTCTTGCGCATAGCGACCTTGCTCACGTGATCCATAGGATGAACCTTTACGCCCACCGAACGGAACGTGGTAATCCACACCGGCGGTCGGCAGGTTGACCATCACCATCCCGGCCTGGGAGTGGCGCTTGAAGTGGTTGGCGTACTTCAGCGAGGTGGTGGCAATGCCCGCCGACAGCCCGAACTCGGTGTCGTTGGCCATGGCCAGCGCGGCTTCGTAATCGGCGACGCGGACGATGTTGGCCACCGGGCCGAAGATCTCTTCGCGGCTGATGCGCATCGACGCTTCGCTATCGGCAAACAGGGTCGGCGCGAGGAAGTAGCCCTCGGTGTCGCAGGTCACCAGACCACCGCCGCTGACCAGTCGTGCACCTTCGGACTGGCCGATGTCGATGTACTTCATGTCCTGTTCAAGTTGCGCTTGCGAGACCACCGGTCCGATATCGGTGCCAGCCTTCAACGCATGGCCGACCTTGATCGACTTCATGCGCTCGGCCATGGCTTCGACGAACTTGTCGTGGATGCCAGCAGTGACGATAAAGCGACTCGAAGCCGTGCAACGCTGGCCGGTGGAGTAGAACGCGCTCTGCACCGAGAGCTCGACCGCTTGCTTGAGGTCGGCATCGTCGAGAATGATCTGCGGGTTCTTGCCGCCCATTTCCAGCTGGACCTTGGCCTGACGCGACACGCAATTCACAGCGATCTGACGACCCACGCCCACCGAACCGGTGAAGCTGATGCCATCGACTTTCGGGCTGTTGACCAGCGCTTCGCCGACTACGCGACCGCTGCCCATCACCAGGTTGAACACGCCGGCCGGGAAACCGGCGCGGGAGATGATTTCCGCCAGGGCCCAGGCGCAACCCGGTACCAAATCCGCGGGTTTGAGCACGACGCAGTTGCCGTAGGCCAGGGCCGGGGCGATTTTCCACGAAGGGATCGCGATCGGGAAGTTCCACGGGGTGATCAGACCGACCACGCCCAAGGCTTCGCGAGTGACTTCAACGTTGACGCCCGGACGTACCGACGGCAGGTAGTCGCCGGACAGACGCAGGCATTCACCGGCGAAGAACTTGAAGATGTTGCCGGCGCGGGTCACTTCGCCGATGGCTTCGGGCAGGGTCTTGCCCTCTTCCCGGGCCAGCAGGGTGCCGAGTTCTTCGCGACGGGCGAGGATTTCAGTGCCGACTTTATCCAGGGAATCGTGGCGCGCCTGGATGCCGGAAGTGGACCATGCCGGGAACGCGGCACGGGCGGCATCGATGGCTGCGTTGACCTGGGCCAGGTCAGCCTTGGCGTAATCGCCGATGGCATCGGTCAGTTCGGACGGGTTGATGTTGGTCGAGTAATCGCCGCCGGAAACCCACTCGCCGTTGATGTAGTTATCGAAACGCTTTGCATCTGCCACTTTAAGATCTCCTCACGCAAAAAGCCGCTGATTGCTCAGCGGCCTTACTTAATCGGATGTGTTACTGCGCACCCTGCTTGTCGATCAGCGCGGCGAGCATTTCATACTCTTCGCCGGTCAGATCGGTCAGCGGTGCACGAACAGGACCCGCGTCGTAGCCGGCAATTTTTGCCCCGGCCTTGACGATGCTCACGGCATAACCGGCCTTGCGGTTACGGATGTCCAGGTACGGCAGGAAGAAGTCGTCGATGATCTTGCCGACGGTGGCGTGATCTTCGCGAGCGATCGCGTGGTAGAAATCCATCGCGGTTTTCGGGATGAAGTTGAACACCGCCGAGGAGTAGACCGGTACGCCCAGTGCCTTGTAGGCCGCGGCGTAGACTTCGGCGGTCGGCAAGCCACCCAGGTAGCTGAAGCGATCACCGAGGCGGCGACGGATCGACACCATCAACTCGATGTCACCCAGGCCATCCTTGTAGCCGATCAGGTTCGGGCAGCGCTCGGCCAGGCGTTCCAGCAGCGGCGCGGTCAGGCGGCAGACGTTACGGTTGTAGACCACCACGCCGATGTTGACCGATTTGCACACGGCTTCAACGTGGGCGGCAACGCCGTCCTGGCTAGCTTCAGTCAGGTAGTGCGGCAGCAGCAACAGGCCCTTGGCGCCCAGGCGCTCGGCTTCCTGTGCGTATTCAATGGCCTGACGGGTCGAACCGCCCACGCCTGCCAGGATTGGCACGCTGGTGGCGCAAGTGTCGACCGCCGTCTTGATGATTTCCGAATATTCGCTGGCCGCCAGAGAGAAGAACTCACCGGTGCCGCCCGCGGCGAACAGCGCCGAGGCGCCGTATGGGGCCAGCCATTCGAGACGCTTGATATAACCCGCGCGATTGAAGTCGCCCTGAGCATTGAAATCGGTGACCGGGAAAGACAGCAGACCGGAAGAGAGGATGGACTTCAGTTCTTGTGGATTCATTATTCGAACACCCTGGATAGCGACGTTGTGTGAGAAAACCGTTCAGCCTGCGCCGAAGTTGTAGGTCATCGTACAACTTAAAATACAACCGTCAACTGCATTTCATCGCTGGAGGTGGAAATTGTTCGACAAGAAGGGTAATGACTCAACGTTTATGGGCCTTTCAGCATCGAGAGAAGAAATGGAATGCGCGACCGATTCACAGCAGAGGAGATACGTTGTCGGAAGATCAATCAGAAACTGACTGAGGAATGCGGCGTGTTTGCGGCCCAATCGCGAGCAGGCTCGCTCCCACAGGGGATCGCCTGCGCACACAAAAATCTGTGAGCATCCGCAATCAACTGTGGGAGCGAGCCTGCTCGCGATGACGGCTTACCGGACGATGAGTCGCCCGAAGCAGTAAGACTAACCCCGCTGCGCCTCAGCCTCTTCATGGGCATGGCGCAACCGCTCACGACTGTTGGTCAGGTGCAGACGCATGGCGGCCCGGGCCGCATCGGAATCCTGACGGGCAATGGCGTCGTAGATTTCCTCGTGCTCACGGCTCAGACGCCCCATGTAGTGCTGCTGGTCGTCATGGGCCAGGCGCGCGGAATTCAACCGTGTGCGCGGGATAATGCTGGTGCCCAGGTGGGTCATGATGTCGGTGAAATAACGGTTGCCGGTGGACAGCGCTATTTCGAGGTGAAAGGCGAAGTCCGAAGCCACGGCGTCACTGGCGTGGGCGGCGCTTTCATTCAACGCATCGAGGGCGGCGCGCATGTTGGCCAGTTGTTCAGGACTGCGACGTTGCGCCGCCAGGCCGGCGGACTCCACTTCCAGGCTGATGCGCAACTCCAGGATCGCCAGCACATCGCGCAAGGTCACCACGGTCGCCGGGTCGATACGAAAGCCACTCGGGCTCGGCGTGTCGAGCACGAAGGTGCCGATGCCATGGCGGGTTTCCACCTGGCCGGCCGCCTGCAGACGGGATATCGCTTCGCGCACTACCGTGCGGCTGACACCATGGGCATCCATGATGGCCGACTCGGTGGGCAACTTGTCGCCACGCTTGAGATGACCGTCGCGGATCTGCTCGGACAGCACCGTCACCAGTTCCTGAGCGAGGCTGCGGCGCTTGCGTGGGAGGCGTGGTGTGTCGATCGGGTTTTCCATGGTGAACATCGGTCTCGAAAAGTTCGGCGGCTGAAAGCGCATCATAGCGCAACGCGGTTGTACGATCACCACCGCCCCATGTAGGAGCGAGCTTGCTCGCGATGGAGGCTAACGATAACGCGCGCTTTCTGAATAAACGCGGCGCTTTCAAGTCCATCGCGAGCAAGCTCGCTCCTACAAGGAATCTGGGTATTTATGCGATCACGGCCTGGTCCACCAGATGGCCATTCTCGATACGAACGTGCCGCGGATGGAAGCGCTTGAGGCTGCTGCGATGGCCGACGCTGACAATGCTCAGCCCCGGCAATTCATCGATCAGCGCCTGGTACAGCGTGGCCTCGTCCTCTTCGTCCATCGCCGAGGTCGCTTCGTCCATGTACAGCCATTGCGGTGCATAAAGCAGCGCACGGGCAAAGGCCAGGCGCTGCTGCTCACCCGGCGATAACATGCGCTGCCAGTGGTTGGCTTCGTCGAGACGGGCAATCAGGTGCGGCAAACGACAGGTTTCCAGCACCTGCACGTAGCGCTCGTTCGGATAGGTATCGCCGGGCTGTGGATAACTGAGGACATCACACAGGGTACCAATCGGCAGATACGGTTTTTGCGGCAGGAACAGGTAACGCGCCGATGGCAGGCGAATACTGCCATGGCCGGCCGGCCACAGATGCCCCATTGCCCGCAGCAGTGTCGACTTGCCGCTGCCGGAGCGACCGCTGAGCATCACACGCTCGCCCTTCTCCACAGTCATGTCGGCGTTGGTCAGCAGGTGACGACCGTCCGCCAGGTCGAGGCCGAGGTTGTGCACCTTCAGGACGGAGCCCGAATTCTGCACGTCGATCGCTGGCGCACGCTCTTCGTTGTCACGCATGGCCTGGTGGAAGCTCAGCAGACGATCACAGGTGGCGCGCCAGGAAGCGAGGCTCTGGTAGGCGCTGATGAACCAGCTGAAGCTTTCCTGCACATTGCCGAACGCCGAGCTGATCTGCATCAGTTCGCCCAGTTCGATCTTGCCGGAGAGGTAACGCGGCGAGGCAACGATGAACGGGAAGATGATGGCTGCCTGGCTGTAACCGGCGGTGAAAAACGTCAAGCGCTTGGACACTTTCATGATGTCCCAGAAGTTATGCCAGACCATCCCGAAACGACTGCTCAACCGACGATTTTCGTTCGGCTCGCCGTTGTACAACGCAATGCTTTCGGCATTCTCGCGAATCCGCACCATGGAGAAACGCAGGTCGGCTTCGAAGCGTTGTTGTTGGTTGTTCAGACCGATCAGGCGACGACCGATCAAATGCGTCAGCCAACTGCCCACCACGGCGTAGACCAGCACGCACCAGAACATGTAGCCAGGAATGGTGATGCCGAACACTTCGATACTGCCCGAAACGCCCCACAGGATGATCGAGAACGACACCAGGCTGACGATATTGCGCAGCAGCCCGATACCCAGTTCAAGGGTGTTGGAGGTGAAGTTGTTGAGGTCTTCGGAAATCCGCTGGTCCGGGTTATCGGTGTAACCGCCCTGCTCCAGCTGGTAGTAGTTTTTGTCCGCCAACCAACGGCTGAAATGCTTTTCGGTGAGCCACGCCCGCCAGCGGATCGTCAGCATCTGCGTCAGGTAAAGCCGATACACCGCGCCAACGATCGCCACCGCCGCTATCGCACAGAAATACAGGATCAGTTGCCAGAACGCTGCCTCGTCCTTCTTTTGCAGCGCGTTGTAGAAGTCCTTGTACCAGGTGTTGAACCACACCGAGATCCCCACACTGATCAGCGACAGCGCAATCACCGCGATCAGCAGTGTCCAGGCCTTGACCTTCTCTTCACTGCGCCAGTAAGGCGTGATCATTGCCCACACTTTGCGAAAAAACTGCCCGCGCACGGCGTCGTTGACCGCGGAATACTCAGCGTTCTGATTCATGGATAAGGCTCGATAAAGAAAAGAACACGCACGAACCGATCATAGATGATCGGTCCGGTTTGTCGCGAGATACGGCCCGCATTCGTTCAGCGCAGGTTCAGCGGCGAACGGGACGCTTCTGCAGTTTGCGCTGCAGGGTGCGGCGGTGCATGCCCAGGGCGCGGGCAGTGGCGGAAATGTTGCCTTCGTGCTCGGTCAGCACGCGCTGGATGTGCTCCCACTGCAGGCGGTCCACCGACATCGGGTTTTCCGGCACCAGGCTGTCGAGGTCGGCGTGTTCGGACAGCAGCGCTGCCAGCACGTCGTCGGCATCCGCCGGTTTGCACAGGTAGTTGCAGGCACCGCGCTTGATCGCCTCGACGGCGGTGGCAATGCTCGAATAACCGGTGAGGATCACCACGCGCATTTCCGGGTCCATTTCCAGCAACTTGGGCAGCAGCACCAGGCCCGAATCGCCGTCCATTTTCAGGTCCAGGGCGGCGTAATCCGGCAGATCGGCCTTGGCCAGTTCCAGGCCTTCTTCGGCGGAACCGGCGGTGCTGACGCGAAAACCGCGACGGGCCATGGCGCGGGCCATGACGCGGGTGAATGTGGCGTCGTCATCGACCAGCAACAAATGCGGCAGTTCTTCGCCTTCGACTTGGATCTCTTCACTCATGTTCGTCTCCTCGGGCGACACGGGGAAGGCGCAGCTCGGTGAGTGTGCCGCCTTCCTCATGACTGTAGAGTTTCACTGAGCCGCCGGCGCGTGTCACGCTGGCCTTGCTCAAAAACAGGCCCAGGCCGAAACCTTTGCCCTTGGTGGTAAAAAACGGTTTGCCGATTTGCTCGGCGATGGCCAGCGGCACACCGGCGCCATGGTCACGGATGCTGATGGTGAGGTTTTCCCAATCCCAGTCCAGCGTCACCTGCAGCCCTTCGGGGCAGGCATCGGCGGCATTGTTCAGCAGATTCAGCAACGCCTGGGTCAAGTCCGGCGGCGGCGCCATACGGGGTACCGGGCCCTGGCCGAGGCGCTGGAAGCGATAGCTGGCTTCCGGGCGCATCAGATGCCAGCGATTGAGGGCTTCATCAAGCCAGTCGGTGACGTCCTGCATCTCCACCGCCAACCGGCGATTGGCCTCTGCGGCGCGCACCAGATGCTGCAAGGTCTCTTTACACAGCTTGACCTGATCCTGCAGCACGCTCAGGTCATCCTGCAACATCGGGTCAGGGTGGTCCTGACGCATTTCCTTGAGTAGCACACTCATGGTCGCAAGCGGCGTGCCCAGTTCATGGGCGGCACCAGCGGCCTGGGTGGCGACGGCCAACAGTTGCTGATCGCGCAGGCCTTCTTCGCGACGAATGGCGCGCAGCTCTTCCTGACGACGCAGTTCTTCGGCCATGCGCGCGGCGAAAAACGTGATGACCGCAGCCGCAAGGGCAAAACTCAACCACATCCCGTACACCTGCAGGTTTTCCCGGGCGATGGGGAAGGTTTGCAGCGGATAGAACTGCGCCAGCAGCAGTGTGTACATCGTCAGCGCGATACCCGAGAGGATCACCGAATAACGCCATGGCAACGTCACGGCGGCAATGGTCAGCGGCACCAGGTAATAGGAGACGAAGGGGTTGGTCGAGCCACCGGAGAAATACAGCAATGCGCTGTGGATAAACAGGTCGCAAGCCAGTTGCACGGCGTATTCGAGCTCGGTCACCGGCCACGAGGTACGCAGGCGAATCGCTGTGAACACGCACAACAGCATCGAGCAAGCGAGGGTCGCCGCCAGTTGAAACCAGGGCAGAGGCAACAATTCGAGCCAGTAGGCCAGGCCCACGGAACCGGCCTGGGCGGCCAGCACCAAGGTGCGGATGAATGTCAGCCGCCAGAGGTTCTGGCGAGTGGCGGAAGTGATTTGAACGGGGGCGAGCATGAGCTCTCCTGATGAGCGCTCCAGGCGGATCGCAGGGAGTATAACCAAGCGCGGGGGCTGACAGGCAAAAGTGCGGCAAACGGCCACAGTCATTGGCGTGGAACTGCGTGCAATGAACTCTGTGGCGAGGGGGCTTGCCCCCGTTGGACTGCGAAGCAGTCCTAAAACCTGCCGCCGCATTTTATCGGTTGAACCAAGTGAGGCAATCTGCGACTGCTTCGCAGCCGAACGGGGCGGTGCGGCGGTCCGACAAGCCCCCTCGCCACAGCAAGCTCGCACCTACAAAAGGCCGCATGCATCTGTATAGAAGTTGTAACTGTGCGAACCAGAGCATAAAAGCTAGAGTCTGATGGTTTCACGCAGGCCCGGACCATACCCCTGCGCACCTTTCAAGGAGCCTTCATGCACACATTCCGCCGCAGCGCCGCCCTCCTCGCCCTGAGTCTCGGCACCGTCGCCAGCCTCCCGGCCCTGGCCGCCGACGAACTGCATTACAACCAGATTTCCCTGCGCGCCGAAGTCAGTCAGGAAGTGGCTCGCGACCTGATGATCGTGACGCTCTACACCGAAGAACAGAACAGTGACCCGGCCAAACTCGCCGCCGACGTCAGCACCACCATGAACAAGGCGCTGGCCCAGGCCAAGCAGGTCAAGGACATCACCCTGCGCCAGGGCAGTCGCAACAGCTACCCGATCTACGACACCAAGGGCCAGAAAATCACCGGCTGGCGCGAGCGCGCCGAATTGCGCCTGGAAAGCTCGGACTTCGCCGCACTGTCGAAGCTGACTGGCGAGCTGCTCACCGACCTGAAAATGGGTGGCATGGACTTCGCCATTGCCACCCCGACCCGCAAGACCAGTGAAGACGCCCTGCTCAAGGACGCCGTGACCGCCTTCAAGGCCCGCGCCCAACTGGCCACCGATGCCCTCGGCGGCAAGGGCTACAAAATCGTCAACCTGAACCTCAACAGCAGCGGTTATCCACAGCCTTACCTGCGCGCGCCGATGATGATGAAAGCGGCCGCCATGGACGCCGCCCCCGTGACGCCGGATGTCGAAGCCGGCACCAGCCAGGTCAGCATGACCGCCGATGGCTCGATTGAAGTGCTGATGCCTTGAATCGATAGCCCGTAGACAAAAACGGCGATCATTAAAACGATCGCCGTTTTTTTTGGCAGTTTTCAGGCATGAGCTATAACTGGATAGGTCCACCCGAGAAATGCCGTCGATTGGCCACTATCGGTGCAACAATAACCACTCTTATTCACGCCATGCCCACCCCGCAATCCGGGGTATGAATAAGTAACACCCCCCGCCCCACGCGGGAGCAACCCGAGTCAGGCGCGCACTGTAAAAGTGCGTCACTTGCACCGTAAAAACGCCGCGCAAACGGTCAAATGCGTCAGGAATTATACAAATGCGACATTAAGGTACGTTCGTGCCACCGTTTAAGGCTTGTAGTCACTCTGGATCTTGCATTGGGTATGGCCCCTGCATAAGTATCCGCAGGCACGACTCACGAGGTCGTCCTCTAATTCCAAAAATGACAACAAATCATGAGGCCACCATGCTTAAACAAGCGGTCATTCCGTTTTTAGTCGGCGCCAGCCTGTTGGCTAGTGCACCGTTCGCTCAAGCTGCGACTAACCTGGTGTTCTGCTCCGAAGGGAGCCCGGCCGGTTTCGATCCAGGTCAATACACCACCGGAACCGACTTCGACGCCTCTGCAGAAACCATGTTCAACCGCCTCACCCAGTTCGAGCGCGGCGGCACCGCTGTCATTCCAGGTCTGGCGACCAGCTGGGACGTCTCCGATGACGGCCTGACCTACACCTTCCACCTGCGTGAAGGTGTGAAGTTCCACACTACCCCGTACTTCAAGCCGACTCGTGAGTTCAACGCCGACGACGTGCTGTTCACCTTTAATCGCATGATTAACAAGGATGACCCGTTCCGCAAAGCGTACCCGACCGAATTCCCGTACTTCACCGACATGGGGATGGACACCAACATCACCAAGATCGATAAAGTCGACGACAAAACTGTCAAGTTCACCCTCAAGGACGTTGATGCCGCGTTCATCCAGAACATGGCCATGAGTTTCGCCTCGATTCAGTCCGCCGAGTACGCCGCCCAACTGCTCAAGGAAGGCAAGGCCGCCGACATCAACCAGAAGCCGGTCGGCACTGGCCCGTTCGTGTTCAAGAGCTACCAGAAAGACTCCAACATCCGCTACACCGGGAACAAGGACTACTGGAAGCCTGACGACGTGAAGATCGACAACCTGATCTTCGCCATCACCACCGACCCGTCGGTACGTATCCAGAAGCTGAAGAAGAACGAGTGCCAGGTCACCCTGTTCCCTCGTCCGGCCGACCTGAAGGCGCTGAAAGAAGACAAGGACCTGAAACTGCCTGACCAGGCCGGTTTCAACCTGGGCTACATCGCCTACAACGTGATGCCCAAGGTCAAGGGTCAAACCGATGCCAACCCGCTGGCCGAGCTGAAAGTTCGCCAGGCACTGGACATGGCGGTCAACAAGCAGCAGATCATCGACTCCGTGTACCAGGGCGCCGGCCAACTGGCCGTCAACGCCATGCCACCGACTCAGTGGTCCTACGACACCACCATCAAGGATGCGCCGTACAACCCTGAGAAAGCCAAAGAGCTGCTCAAGGAAGCGGGCGTGAAAGATGGCACCGAAATCGTGCTCTGGGCGATGCCGGTACAGCGTCCATACAACCCGAACGCCAAGCTTATGGCAGAAATGCTGCAGTCTGACTGGTCCAAGATCGGCCTCAAGGTCAAGATCCAGAGCTACGAGTGGGGCGAGTACATCAAGCGTTCCAAAGGTGGCGAGAACCAGGCGATGCTGATTGGCTGGAGCGGTGACAATGGTGATCCGGACAACTGGCTGAACGTGCTGTTCGGCTGCGACTCGCTGGAAGGCAACAACTTCTCCAAGTGGTGCGACAAGAAGTTCGACGACATCGTCAAGCAGGCCAAGCGCACTTCCGACCAGGCCAAGCGCACCGAGCTGTACAAGCAGGCGCAACACGTCCTCAAAGATGCAGTCCCAATGACACCTATCGCTCACTCGACGGTGTTCCAACCCATGCGCGCCAACGTGCAGGACTTCAAGATCAGCCCATTTGGCTTGAACTCCTTCTACGGCGTCAGCGTCAGCAAATAAGGTTTTGCAACGGCGACGTTTCTGACGTCGCCGTTGCTTTATCTACCGAGCAAGCAGGAATTTGCCTACATCCAAATCCGCAGCTGACTACAGCATCGGGGGAGGACGCGTCGCCATTTCCTACGAGTCTTTAGGACTCTACGCATTTACTGCCGGACCCGTGGCTCATACCGTCGGGATCCGACCAGTGCATGCGTGGGTCATCGGTTAATGCTGCGTGCATGGCTTGAAATCAGTGATGCCTCTACGTCTACGGACGGGACGACGGCTCATTGACAACACTTTGAGAGAAAAGGGAGCGTTATGCGCCATACATTGGTTTTATCCGCATTGCTGGGCACCGGCCTGTTGGCCGCCACTTCCATCAGCCAGGCCGCCAACAACAGCCTGGTATTCTGCTCCGAAGGCAGCCCCGCCGGTTTCGACACGGCGCAGTACACCACCGCGACCGACAACGACGCCGCCGAACCGCTGTACAACCGGCTGGCAGAGTTTGAAAAAGGTGCGACCAACGTCGTACCAGGCCTGGCCACGAGCTGGGACATCTCCGAGGACGGCCTCAAATATACCTTTCACCTACGCGAAGGGGTGAAGTTTCATACCACCAAATACTTCACACCAACCCGCGACTTCAATGCCGACGACGTGCTGTTCACCTTCAATCGCATGCTCGATCCGCAACAACCATTCCGTAAGGCTTATCCGACAGAGTTTCCGTACTTCAACGGCATGAGCCTGAACAAGAACATCGCCAGGGTCGAAAAGACCGGGCCACTGACCGTGGTCTTTACGCTCAACAGCGTGGACGCCGCGTTCATCCAGAACATCGCCATGAGCTTCGCCGCCATCCTGTCGGCCGAATACGCCGACAAGCTGTTGGCCGAAGGCAAGCCGAGCGACATCAACCAGAAGCCGGTCGGCACCGGGCCATTCGTGTTCAAGAGCTATCAGAAAGACTCGAACATCCGTTACACCGGCAACAAGCATTACTGGGACCCGAGCCGGGTCAAGCTCGACAACCTGATTTTCGCCATCAACACCGACGCCTCGGTGCGCGTGCAGAAACTCAAGGCCGGCGAGTGCCAGATCACCCTGCATCCGCGCCCTGCCGATGTGCCCGCACTGAAGAACGACACGGCCCTGCAATTGATCGAAAAGCCTGGCTTCAACCTCGGCTACATCGCCTACAACGTGCGCCACAAACCGTTCGACCAACTTGAAGTGCGTCAGGCGCTGGACATGGCGGTAAACAAGCAGGGCATTCTCAATGCCGTTTACCAGGGCGCGGGACAACTGGCGGTCAACGCCATGCCGCCGACCCAATGGTCCTACGACGACACGATCAAGGACACCGCCTACAACCCGGAGAAAGCCAGGGAATTGCTCAAGGCTGCCGGCGTCAAGGAAGGCACTGAAATCACCCTCTGGGCCATGCCGGTCCAGCGTCCTTATAACCCCAACGCCAAGTTGATGGCCGAAATGCTCCAGGCTGACTGGGCGAAGATCGGCCTCAAGGTCAAGATCGTCAGCTATGAGTGGGGCGAGTACATCAAGCGCACCAAAAATGGCGAGCACGACATCAGCCTGATCGGCTGGACCGGTGACAACGGGGATCCGGACAACTGGCTGGGCACGCTCTACAGCTGCGACGCCATTGGCGGCAACAACTACTCGATGTGGTGTGATCCTGCCTACGACAAGCTGATCAAGCAGGCCAAGGTCGTCACCGACCGTGACCAGCGCACCCTGCTCTACAAACAGGCGCAGCAGTACCTCAAGCAGCAGGTGCCGATCACGCCAGTCGCCCACTCAACGGTCAACCAGCCGCTGAGCGCCAAAATCGAAGGGTTCAAGGTGAGCCCGTTCGGCCGCAATGTGTTCTCGGGTGTCAGCATAGAAAAATAACCGATTAGCCAGAAATGCCGGGGGGCGGATTTTCCGCCCTCACGCAGACGCTTTGCCGTCTTTTGCCAATTTGGCCGACAGCAAACGTTTGCGATGCCGTGAATGAGTTCTAAACCAATAGCCGGATCACAAAAAAAGACCGGCATAAAAAAAAGAAAGTAAGGAGCTTTACCCATGAAACTGAGCAGCACCGCGTTATTGGCCCTGGCCATCAGCAGCGTAACCGCCACGGCTTACGCAGAAACCCAAAGCCAGGCTTTCACCCCGGTTACCGTGAACGAGAAGAACGCCCAAAGCGAAGCCACCGGTTTTGTCGAAGGCCAGTCGATCACCGGCACCACGCGTAACTGGTACGCCAATGAACAACTGAAACGTGGTGCAAAATTCAAATACAACGATCACGGCACGCTGACCGATACCGATCGTCGTATCAACTGGGTCCAGGGCACCATCGTCAAATACAACTCGGGTTTCACCGAAGGGACTGTCGGTTTCAGCACCGAAGTGGCGGCTTACAACGCCATCGCACTTGACCAGGATCGTAAAGACCTGGCATCCGGCAACGGTGGCGCACCGGGCACTCGTCCAAGCGCAGGCAACAACCGGACCCTGACCAAAGAAGGCGGCGACGCTCAAGGCCAGTGGAGCAAACTGGGCCTGGCCAACGTCAAGGCCCGTGTCTCCAACACCACCCTGACCGCCGGCCGCATGAACTTCAGCAGCCCGATGGTCGACGTGATCGGTAACCGCGCACTGCCTTCGAGTTTCGAAGGTGTGGCCATCCACAGCGAAGAGCTGAACAACCTGGCCTTCGACCTGGCCACCTTCGACCGCAACTCACCGCGTACCGAAGAAAGCCAGCGTAAATTCCGCACCGAATACGCCAACGGCATCGTCGAGACCGATCACGTCTACACCGGCGGCCTGACCTACACCCCATTTGCCAGCCTGACCACCAGCCTCTGGGCGACCCAGGCTGAAGACATCTGGAACCAGTACTACTTCGGCGCTTCCCATGTACTGGGCGACAGCCAGGTACTGAGCCTGACCACCGGCCTGAACTACTACAAAACCCAGGACACCGGTAAGGCCCTGATCGGCACTATCGACAACGACACCTATTCCCTGTCGTTCGGCCTGACCCACCAGGCGCACACCCTGACCCTCTCGTACCAGGAAGTGAACGGTAACGAGTACTTCGACTACCTGCACGAAACCAACGGTATCTACCTGGCCAACTCCCTGCTGTCGGACTTCAACGGCCCGAACGAAAAATCGTTCCAGGTTGCCTACGGTCTGAACATGGCCGAATACGGCGTGCCAGGCCTGAAGTTCAACATCTACCAGGCGCGCGGCTGGGGTATCGACGGCACTCACTACACCGGCAACGGCGGCGTGCCTGGCAAGGGTTACGACGGCATCCAGTCCCAGGATGGCGAACACCACTATGAATACGGCATCGGCGCGACCTACGCCGTGCAGAGCGGCCCACTCAAGGCCACCACGATCCGCGGTACCTACACCGCTCACCGTGCCAGCGAAAACCAGGCTGACGGCAGCATCAACGAGTTCCGTCTCGTGACCACGGTTCCGTTCAATATCCTGTAATGCGCGCGCCTGACGGCTGATTCAATGACGAATCGGCCGTTGGGTTTTAGTCCTTTAACTGATTGCAGAGGGTTCTTGATGAAAATGCTTCCCCTACGTGCGGCCATCGCGGCTGCTTTGCTCAGTGTCGCTGTCGGCGTTTCGGCCAAGCCCCTGGTGGTTTGCACCGAAGCCAGCCCTGAAGGCTTCGACATGGTCCAGTACACCACTGCAGTCACCGCCGATGCCGTGGCCGAAACCATCTTCAATCGCCTGGCGGACTTCAAGCCCGGCACCACTGAAGTGATTCCGGCACTGGCCGACTCCTGGGACATCAGTGAAGACGGCCTGAGCTATACGTTCCATCTGCGCAAAGGCGTCAAGTTCCACACCACCGAATACTTCAAGCCGACCCGCGACATGAATGCCGACGACGTGGTCTGGAGCTTCCAGCGCCAGCTGGACCCGAATCATCCGTGGCACAAACTGTCGAGCGTGGGCTTCCCGTACTTTGAAAGCATGGGCTTCAAGGAGCTGCTCAAAAGCGTCGAGAAAGTCGACGACAACACGGTCAAGTTCACCCTGACCCGTCGCGAAGCGCCGTTCCTGGCCGACATCGCCATGGCCTTCTCGTCGATCTACTCCGCCGAGTACGCCGATCAGTTGCTCAAGGCCAACAAGGCCGGCGACCTGAACAACAAGCCAGTCGGCACCGGCCCGTTCGTCTTCCAGCGCTACAACAAGGACGCCCAGGTTCGCTTCAAGGCCAACCCGGATTACTTCCGTGGCAAGCCACCAGCCGATGCGCTGATCCTGGCCATCGCCACCGACAACAACGTACGCCTGCAGAAGCTCAAGGCCAACGAGTGCCAGGTTGCGCTGTATCCGAAACCGGATGACATCCCGAGCATCAAGAAAGACTCGAACCTGAAGGTCGACGAACTGAACGCGATGACCGTTTCCTACATCGCCATGAACACCACGCACAAGTACATGAGTGATGTGCGGGTGCGCAAAGCCATCGACATCGCCTTCGACAAAGAGGCGTACGTCAATGCGTTGTTCGGCAAGGGCAATGCAACGGCCGGGGTCAACCCGTACCCGGACACCCTGCTGGGCTACAACCACGACCTGAAGAACCCGGCCCGTGACCTGGACAAGGCGCGCGCCTTGCTCAAGGAAGCCGGCGTACCGGAAGGCACCACCTTCACCCTGTTCACCCGCAACGGTGGCGGTCCGACCAACCCGAACCCGATGCTCGGCGCACAGATGATGCAAGCCGACCTGGCCAAGGTCGGGATCAAGATCGACATCCGCGTGATGGAATGGGGCGAGATGCTCAAACGCGCCAAAAACGGCGAGCACGACATGGTTTCCGCCGGATGGGCGGGCGATAACGGCGACCCCGATAACTTCCTTACGCCTATGCTCAGTTGTGAAGCGGCCAAGAACGGAGAAAACTACGCGCGCTGGTGCAATGACAAATTCCAGGCGCTGATCGACCAGGCCCGGGAAAAAACCGATCCGGCCGAACGTGCAGCGCTCTACGAGCAGGCCCAGGTTATTTTTAACCAGGACCAGCCATGGATCAGCATGGCGCACACTAGAATGTTTACCGCGATGCGCAACAACGTAGAGGGCTATCACATTAGCCCCCTCACCACGAACAACTTCGCCACCACCCAGGTGAAGTAGATAAGAAAACTCCCGGCATTCCTGACGCAGGGATGCCGGGCACGCCTAACCGGCTGATGAGGTACACCTTACGATGTTTAGTTTTATTGCCCGCCGACTGGGGTTACTGATCCCCACGTTTTTCGGCATCACCTTGCTGACATTCGCGTTGATTCGCATGATCCCTGGCGACCCCGTGGAAGTCATGATGGGTGAACGCAGAGTCGACCCGGAAATGCACGCTCAGGCAATGGAACGCCTAGGTCTGAACAAACCCCTGTACGCCCAGTACCTGGATTACATCGGCAAACTGGCCCACGGCGACCTCGGCGAGTCCCTGCGTACCCGTGAAAGCGTCTGGAACGAATTCACTTCCCTGTTCCCCGCGACCCTGGAGCTGTCCATGGCCGCCCTGTTGTTCGCCGGCATCCTGGGCCTTCTGGCCGGGGTGATCGCGGCACTCAAGCGAGGATCCCTGTTCGACCATGGAGTGATGGGCATCTCCCTGGCGGGATACTCGATGCCGATCTTCTGGTGGGGCCTGATCCTGATCATGTTCTTCTCGGTGAGCCTGGGCTGGACCCCGGTGTCCGGAAGGATCGACCTGCTCTACGACATCGAGCCACGCACCGGCTTCATGCTGATCGATACGCTGCTGGCCAACGAGCCGGACGCCTTCTTCGACGCCCTGCACCACCTGATCCTGCCGGCCATTGTGCTGGGTACCATCCCGCTGGCGGTGATCGCGCGGATGACCCGCTCCTCGATGCTCGAAGTACTGCGTGAAGACTACATCCGTACCGCCAAGGCCAAGGGCCTTTCGCCGTCGCGCGTGGTGTTCGTGCACGGTCTGCGTAACGCGCTGATTCCGGTACTGACCGTGGTCGGCCTGCAAGTCGGCACCCTGCTGGCCGGTGCGGTCCTGACCGAAACCATCTTCTCGTGGCCCGGCATCGGCAAATGGCTGATCGAAGCCATTGGCGCCCGGGACTATCCCGTCGTACAGAACGGCATCCTGTTAATCGCCTGCCTGGTGATTCTGGTCAACTTCGTAGTGGACATCCTCTACGGCTTTGCCAACCCACGCATCCGTCATCAGCGCTGAGATCATGACCATGACCACTCCAATTCCATCGGTAGCAGTCGATCAAAGCCTGCTGTACCCGTCTCCGTACAAAGAATTCTGGCAAGCGTTCTCCAAGAACAAAGGCGCCGTCGCCGGCCTGATGTTCATGCTGCTGGTGATTTTCTGCGCCATCTTCGCCCCGTGGGTCGCCCCCCACGACCCGAGCGAGCAGTACCGCGATTTCCTGTTGACTCCGCCAGCCTGGCTGGAAGGTGGGCAACTGCAGTTCCTGCTCGGTACCGATGAACTGGGTCGCGACCTGCTGTCGCGCCTGATTACCGGCTCGCGCCTGTCGCTGCTGATCGGCTTGTCGTCGGTTGTCATGTCGCTGATCCCGGGGATCCTGCTGGGCCTGTTCGCCGGGTTCTTCCCCCGCGTGCTCGGCCCGACCATCATGCGCCTGATGGATATCATGCTGGCCCTGCCGTCCCTGCTGCTGGCCGTGGCGATCGTCGCCATCCTCGGCCCTGGCCTGATCAACACCGTGATCGCCATCGCCGTGGTGTCCCTGCCGTCCTACGTTCGTCTGACCCGCGCCGCGGTGATGGGCGAGCTGAACCGCGACTACGTGACCGCTGCGCGCCTGGCCGGTGCCGGCCTGCCACGCCTGATGTTCGTTACCGTGCTGCCCAACTGCATGGCGCCGCTGATCGTTCAGGCCACCCTGAGTTTCTCTTCGGCGATCCTCGATGCCGCCGCACTGGGCTTCCTCGGCCTTGGCGTACAACCGCCAACCCCTGAGTGGGGCACCATGCTGGCTTCGGCCCGCGACTACATCGAACGCGCCTGGTGGGTGGTGAGCCTGCCTGGTTTGACCATTTTGCTCAGCGTGCTGGCAATCAACTTGATGGGTGACGGCCTGCGCGACGCGCTGGACCCGAAACTCAAGAACGCCGCCTGAGGAGATTCCCATGTCACTGTTAGAAATCAAGAATCTCAACGTTCGCTTCGGCGACAAGAACGCCACGCCAGTGGTCGACGGCCTCGACCTGAAAGTGGACAAGGGCGAAGTGCTGGCCATCGTTGGCGAGTCCGGTTCCGGCAAGTCCGTGACCATGATGGCGCTGATGGGCCTGATCGAGCACCCCGGCATCGTTACCGCCGACTCGCTCAGCTTTGACGGCAAGGACATGCTCAAGCTGAACAATCGCCAGCGTCGGCAGATCGTCGGCAAAGACCTGTCCATGGTCTTCCAGGATCCGATGACCGCGCTGAACCCGAGCTACACCGTCGGCTTCCAGATCGAGGAAGTGCTGCGCCTGCACCTGAAAATGTCCGGCAAAGCGGCCCGCAAGCGGGCGATCGAACTGCTGGAAAAAGTTGAAATCCCGGGTGCCGCCAGTCGTATGGACGCCTACCCGCATCAATTGTCCGGCGGTATGAGCCAGCGTGTCGCGATTGCCATGGCGATTGCCGGCGAACCGAAACTGCTGATCGCCGACGAACCGACCACAGCACTCGACGTGACGATTCAGGCGCAGATCATGGACCTGCTGCTGGCGCTGCAGAAAGAGCAGAACATGGGCCTGGTGCTGATCACCCACGACCTCGCCGTCGTGGCCGAAACCGCCCAGCGCGTGTGCGTGATGTACGCCGGCCAAGCGGTCGAAGTCGGTCAGGTGCCGCAACTGTTCGATATTCCGGCACACCCGTACAGCGAAGCGCTGCTCAAGGCGATTCCGGAACACAGCCTGGGGGCCTCGCGCCTGTCGACGCTGCCGGGCATCGTTCCCGGTCGCTACGACCGTCCGCAGGGTTGCCTGCTGTCGCCACGCTGCCCGTACGTGAAAGACAACTGCCGTCAACAACGTCCGGCCCTTGACCAGAAAAGCAACAGCCTCGCTCGCTGCTTCTACCCGCTGAACCAGGAGGTGGCGTAATGGCCGTCGTTCTTACCGCCCGCGACCTGACCCGTCACTACGAGGTGTCCCGAGGCCTGTTCAAGGGTCACGCCACCGTGCGCGCCCTCAACGGCGTGTCGTTCGAACTGGAGGCCGGCAAGACCCTCGCTGTCGTCGGTGAATCCGGTTGCGGCAAATCCACCCTGGCCCGTGCCCTGACCCTGATCGAAGAGCCGTCTTCGGGTTCCCTGAAAATCGCCGGCCAGGAAGTCGCCGGTGCCGACAAGGCTCAGCGCAAGCAACTGCGCAAAGACGTGCAGATGGTGTTCCAGAGCCCGTACGCCTCATTGAACCCACGGCAGAAAGTCGGTGATCAACTGGCCGAGCCGCTGCTGATCAACACCAATCTGAGCGCTGCGGAGCGTCGCGAGAAAGTCCAGGCGATGATGAAGCAGGTGGGCTTGCGTCCCGAGCACTACCAGCGCTATCCGCACATGTTTTCCGGCGGTCAGCGCCAGCGGATCGCCCTGGCTCGCGCGATGATGCTGCAACCCAAAGTGCTGGTGGCAGACGAACCGACCTCGGCGCTGGACGTGTCGATTCAGGCGCAGGTGCTCAACCTGTTCATGGATCTGCAGCAAGAGTTCAACACCGCCTACGTGTTCATCTCCCACAACCTGGCGGTGGTTCGCCACGTGGCCGACCATGTGATGGTGATGTACCTGGGCCGCCCGGTGGAAATGGGCACGAAGGAGGACATCTACTCCCGTCCCCTGCACCCCTACACCCAGGCACTGTTGTCGGCGACGCCAGCCATCCACCCGGATCCGGACAAGCCGAAAATCAAGATCGTCGGCGAGTTGCCCAACCCGCTGAACCCGCCACCGGGCTGCGCCTTCCACAAGCGCTGCCCGTACGCGACCGAGCGCTGCAGCACTGAAGAGCCGGCCCTGCGCCTGCTCGACAACCGCCAGGTGGCTTGCCACTACGCCGAGCAATTCCTCGACGGCGCGGCATAAAAAAAGCCTCGGTCTTTAGAGCGCGCTTGAGTCAACCAAACCCCTTCTCATTCGATTGCGCATCAATCGATACAGGAGGGGTTTTCTTTTGCCTGTCGAGTGGTGATTGAGCGGCGCTGTTTTGCAGAAGCGCACCTGTCAGTCCTGAGAGCTTCGAACGCTCAGCCGTTTTGTTTGAATCCAGTCGGTGAGTCGTTCAAAAACTATAAGGACAGGTGAAGCCTCATGGGCACTCAAGCAATAGACGCAATCCTGCTGGACGCGGGTCAACTGGACCCGGAATTTGGTGTGTCTGGACAGATCAGGCCTGACTTTCTGGCGGGCTCGGTCAGGGCCGTTGTGTTATCGGCTGAAGGTGAACTGACCTACGCCACTCGGCAGGGGGAAAGTTTCACTGTGTATCGCACCGATTCTGACGGTATCAAGGACAAGGCGTTTGGCAATGACGGGAACACGGGGGAGTGGCAGTTCGTCAGCGGCAAGAAGGCAAGTCCGTCGCGTTTGCTACTGCAAGAGGATCGCAAGATCCTGGTGATCGGTGATACCCGGGAACCCGACGGTATTGGCCGGGCAGCACTGAGGCGCTTTCATGCTAACGGCAGCCCTGACCTGGACTTCGGCAGTGTCGTCATTCCTGTAGCACAGCATGATTATTCCCAAGTGGCGTTGATCGACGGCTGTCTGCAGGGGGATGGAAAAATACTTGTGGCGTTCAGCTATTTCATCAGTGACTCCGAAGGGGCACTGCTGGTTCGCCTGCACAGTAACGGCGAACTCGATACCGGTTTCGGCGATAGCGGTTTTCTCGAGATCGAAACCGCGGGCGACTTCATCCGGCTTTGCAGCGTTGTGATTCAAGAGGGAAAAATCGTTGTGGGCGGCACCACCACATCCGGTCAGCTCGTTCTTGCACGATTTGATCTGGAGGGGCAGGTCGATAGCCAATTTGGTGTCGATGGTTTTGCTTTCCTGGCAACAACGGATGGCTCACTCAAAATGAGTCAACTCATCGCACAGGCTGATGGAAAGCTGGTATGCGCCGGCGGTCTCCAGGAGAGCATGGGCGTGGCGATGAGGTTTACCGCAGACGGTCACCCCGATAAGGAGTGGAATGGCGGACTTCCTGTATTCACCAACGCCGGTCCTGAAACATTCTGGTGTTCCCTGGCCCCGCAACCGGATGGCAAGATTGTCGTGGTCGGTTACAACCGGGCATTCCATATCATCGCTGGCAGGTTGCTGCCCACTGGAGACTATGACACCCACTTCGGCGGGACTGGGTCCGGGTGGGTTTCTTTTGGTCCTTCAGGAGGATTGCCGTGGGATGTGAAGGTCCAGAGCGGTGCTCGCATTATCGTGGGCGGCGAGGCTTTCATCGAAATGGGGAATCGCGGCCCGGTCGTCTACGGGCTCCAGGCCTGACCCCGTTCTCGACGGCGCGGCATAAAAACAGTGGGAGCGGGCTTGCTCGCGATAGCGGTCTGTCAGTCGACATTGATACTGACTGGCATGACACCTTCGCGAGCAAGCCCGCTCCCACAGGGTTGGAGTTGTAGCAGAACTCCCTTCTACCTCGATTGCCTATCAGTCATGCTCGCCATCGAGCGATTACGTCTGGCTATCGCCCTCTTCTTCATCGGAGTCCGGCTCGTCGGTGGTCGAGCCATCGTCGTTGTCAGCACCACCCTGCCCCAGATCTCCCGGTTCCGATTCGGATTTGGCGAGCATCAACCCCGCGTATCCCGCTTGCCCGCTCGAAGCCTGTTCCCCGTGATCGATGCACTCGGCCCACGCCGTCGACGTCCCGAGCGATAGCATCACCAACACCTTCAACAGCAGTAAAACGCGAAACAACCTGTTCATAGCCGATTCCTTCCTTTCGTGGAGTGCCTGTCTGGCGCTGAGTGAAATCTAGTTCCGATCAGCCGGGTTCTCCAGATTGGACGCTGACGAGCGAGCAGAAATGCGCTCGGTAGAAAGACCAGTTTCAAATAAACCCAATAGCCGGATCAACTAAGCGAAACAGTTCGGCCAGTCTGCCCCTCAGGCTTGTCTGGAGCACGAGGGCGGGTAGCCTGATAAATCATGGGTATGGACAGCAGCGCCAGTGCCGCACTGACCAGCCACACACTGTGCCCGCCAAAGTGACCGTACAACTGACCGCCAAGCATCGGCGACAACAGCGCACTCGCACTCCAGCTCATGAAAAACACGCCAAAGTATTGGCCGCTTTTTCCGCGTTGCGCATGCTGCATGACCCGTGCATTCAGTGGCGGCATGAACAGCGCCTCGCCCAATGTCCAGACCACCGTCGACAGACAGGCATAGAACAACCCGGAACCCAACGGCAACATACCGAGCCCACAGGCCAGTAACAGACTGCCCGCCACCAGTTGGCGACGCGTACCCCAGCGTTCGCCCCAATGGGTCAACGGAATCTGTAACGACACCACCAATACGGCATTCAATGCGAACTGCCAGCCGATGGCTTCGGTGCTCAGGCGATAGTAATCACGCAGATAGTTACCCAGCGTGCTGTAGACCGTGTCGAATGCCATCCCGAGCAAGACCGTCGTCGCCAATAACCAGAGAAAGGGTTTGTCACGATACGGCACCCATGAGCCTGAACCGGTGTCAGGTTTCTCATCAGGCACCAGCACCGGTCGGCGCCATGTCGTGCGGACAAACCAGAGCAAGGCCAGCAGGGTCATGGCTGCGCTGGCGAAGAACACCCAGCGAAAATCGGTCTGCGCCAAAACGCCGCCCGCCACCCCGGCAGCGGCCATTCCGAGGTTCCGGGCTACCCGGCTCAAGGCCTGTGCCCGGGAACGCTGCGCCACCTCGCAATACTCCATGATCAGCCGCTGATGCAGCGTACGGATCGCCCCGTCGACGGCCCCGCTGAGCAACAGCAGCCCGGCCAGCAACGGCACCTGCGTGACCAGCCCGAGCAGGATCAGAACCCAGATCGACACAAAGAACAGCGCCGCGGTGAGCCGTGCCGTGCGCACATGATCACTGAGCAAACCACCGAGCATCGAGCCGATCAGCAATCCAGCGCCATAGGCCGACAGCAGCCAGCCAACGGTTTCAATAGCCAGCCCCAGCTCCTGACGCAGGTACAGCGCCATGAACAACTTGACCATGCTGCTCAATCGATTGATGAACAGCAGCGCCGCGAGCACCCAGGCCATCACGCCGAAATAGCCGTCCAGCCTCAGCCGATGCGTCATTCCCTTGATCATCAAGATGGCCGCTGTTTGCGAAATGTGTCTTGAACACTAAACGCCAACGACTGACTTGTCGCGGGCAAATCTCCCCATAGGGAAAAACCAGAGGCAGGCTACAAATGAGAAGGAAAAGACCTACGCAATCGCCTCCAGCGCAAAATCAATCCAAAAAAAAGGTTCATCACGCAATCCCTAGAAACTGTAGGAGCCGGCTTGCCGGCGATGGGCTCAAGTGCGCCACGTTTATCCAGTTTGCGCGTCATTGTTAAAGTCCATCGCGAGCAAGCTCGCTCCTACAGAAGAGCGAAGAGCAAAAAAAAGCCCACTGTTTTTACAGTGGGCTTTCGGGTGTCGCCATTCAGCGCTTAGTGATGCTCGCGGGTCGCGCGGAATTTCACGTCCGGCCAGCGCTCTTCCATCAGTGCCAGGTTGACCCGCGTAGGCGCGAGGTAGGTCAGGTGACCGCCGCCGTCCAGTGCCAGGTTTTCCACAGCCTTGTTGGAGAATTCCTCAAGCTTCTTCTTGTCGCTGCATTCGATCCAGCGCGCGGAATAAACAGTGATCGGCTCGTAGGAACACTCGACCTTGTATTCCTCTTTCAAACGGCTGGCGACCACATCGAACTGCAGCACACCGACGGCGCCGAGGATGATGTCGTTACTGCGTTCCGGGAAGAACACCTGGGTGGCGCCTTCTTCGGCCAACTGCTGCAAGCCCTGGCGCAGTTGCTTGGATTTCAGCGGATCCTTCAGGCGCACTCGGCGGAACAGTTCCGGGGCGAAGTGCGGGATGCCGGTGAAGCCCAGGACTTCGCCTTCGCTGAAGGTGTCGCCGATCTGTATGGTGCCGTGGTTGTGCAGGCCGATAATGTCGCCGGCAAACGCTTCTTCCAGTTGCTCACGCTCGGAAGAGAAGAAGGTCAGCGCGTCGCCGATCCGCACGTCCTTGCCGGTGCGCACATGGCGCATCTTCATGCCTTTTTCGTACTTGCCGGAGCAGATACGCATGAAGGCGATGCGGTCGCGGTGTTTCGGGTCCATGTTCGCCTGGATCTTGAAGATGAAGCCCGAGAACTTCTCCTCCACCGGTTCCACCGTGCGCTCGTTGGCCACCCGAGCCAATGGGCGCGGAGCCCAATCAACGACGGCGTCGAGGACGTGGTCGACACCGAAGTTGCCCAGCGCCGTACCGAAGAACACCGGGGTCAGCTGACCGTCGAGGAATTCCTGCTGGTTGAACTCGTGGCAGGCGCCCTGCACCAGTTCAAGCTGTTCAAGGAAACGTTCGTACTCGTCACCCAAGTGCGCACGCGCCTCGTCGGAGTCGAGCTTCTCGATGATCTTGGTTTCGGTGCGCTCATGGCCGTGACCGGCGGTGTAGACAATGATGTAGTCGTCGGCGAGGTGATACACGCCTTTGAAGTCACGGTAGCAACCGATCGGCCAGGTGATCGGCGCGGCCTTGATCTTGAGGACGGCTTCGATTTCGTCGAGCAGTTCGATCGGGTCGCGGATATCACGGTCGAGTTTGTTGATGAAGCTGACGATCGGCGTGTCACGCAGACGGCAGACGTCCATCAGGGCGATGGTCCGTGGCTCTACACCTTTACCGCCGTCGAGAACCATCAACGCCGAGTCCACTGCCGTCAGGGTGCGGTAGGTATCTTCGGAGAAGTCTTCGTGGCCCGGGGTGTCGAGCAGGTTGATCATGTGCTCGCGATACGGGAACTGCATGACCGACGTGGTAATGGAAATACCACGCTGCTTTTCCATTTCCATCCAGTCGGAGGTGGCATGGCGGTCGGATTTACGAGATTTCACCGTACCGGCTACCGCGATCGCCTTGCCCATCAGCAAGAGCTTCTCGGTGATGGTGGTCTTACCGGCATCGGGGTGGGAAATAATGGCGAAAGTGCGGCGTTTCGCGACTTCGGCGGCCTGTTTGGTCATGGGAAATCGCCTGGCAGGTGATTCAAAAAAGGGCGCAGATTATAGCCCAAGTTGAGTCAATAACCGAACCGTTGAGCACATCAGGGGTGGCCAAACGCTGCCTTGGATGGGAACCTTTTAAAGCACGGAGACGTCCACTCCCCTGTTACGACCACTCGTCGGGGGCCTGAAACACCCGCATTTCAGCCTGACGAGGCTGTGCTCATGGCTCGATTGCCGTGCGACCCCCCCTGTAGGAGCGAGCCCGCTCGCGATGGACCTCAACGATAACGCTGGTTTCCTGAATGCACGCGTTGTCTGGACGTTTTTCGCAAGCAAGCTCGCTCCTACAGTGGAACGCGCTCGGCATGAGCTGCTTCTCGCGATCATTTTTTCGGCAGCCAAGCAAGGCATTGCCACACGAAAATGTGTTCGCCGACTGAAAAAAGGAGTCCGCCTGTGGCTATCCGCTATGGCAAAGGGCTGATGGGAGGCGCGCTGGTAATCGCCCTTCTGGCCCTGCTGATCCACTGGATCGGCATCAACACGATCGAACACTACCGCGACGATTTGCTGTTTTACCTGCAAGCTCATCTGATTCTCGTCCTCGCGTCCATGCTGGCCGCCCTTGTCGTGGGCATCCCCGCCGGTATCTTGCTCAGCCGCCCGTCCATGGTCGGTCGCGCTGAACGCTTCATGCAGTTCTTCAACATTGGCAACACCGTTCCGCCTCTGGCCGTCCTGGCCATTGCCCTGGGCATCCTCGGCATCGGCAGCGGCCCGGCCATCTTCGCCCTGTTCCTCGCCTCCTTGCTGCCCATCGTGCGCAACACTTATGAGGGCCTGAAAAACGTTCAGGGCTCGCTCAAGGAAGCCGCCGTCGGCATCGGCATGACCCCACGCCAGGTGCTGTGGAAAGTCGAGCTGCCGAACGCCGTGCCGATCATCATTGGTGGCGTGCGCGTGGCGTTGGCGATCAATGTCGGGACGGCGCCGCTGGCGTTCCTGATCGGCGCCAACAGTCTTGGCAGCCTGATATTCCCCGGCATTGCCCTGAACAATCAGTCGCAGTTGCTGCTCGGTGCCGCATGCACCGCGTTGCTGGCCCTGTTGCTGGACGGCATGGTCACACTTGGCAGTCGCCTCTGGCTCGAACGCGGCCTGCGCCCGTCTTAAGCCTCGGCAAAGGAACTCTCATGAAAACAACAAGCTTTTTACTAGGCTGCGTTCTGCTGTGCGCAGGATTTGCCCAGGCCGTGGAAAAACCGTTGATCCGCATCGGCGCCCGGGTGTTCACCGAACAGACCCTGCTGGCGGAAATCACCGCGCAATACCTGCGCGCCAAGGGTTACGACGTGCAAGTGACCGGCGGCCTGGGCAGCAATCTGGCCCGCAGCGCCCACGAAAGCGGTCAACTGGACATGCTCTGGGAATACACCGGTGTGTCGCTGGTGGCCTACAACCATGTCACCGAAAAACTCGACAGCGAACAGTCCTACGCGCGGGTGAAAGAACTCGACGCACAAAAAGGCCTGGTCTGGCTCACTCCGTCGAAATTCAGCAACACCTACGCCCTTGCCCTGCCGAAAAACGTCGCTGACCAATACCCGCAGATCAACACCATCAGTGAGCTGAACAGAGTGCTGCACAAGGAGGCCGAGACCAACAATCTGGTGGCGCTGGATACCGAGTTCGCCAACCGCTCGGACGGACTCGCAGGCATGGTGCAGCTGTACGACATGAACCTGACCCGCAACAACATCCGGCAGATGGACGCCGGGCTGGTCTATACCGCGCTGCGCAATGGCCAGGTGTTTGCCGGCCTGGTCTACACCACTGATGGTCGCCTCAATGCCTTCAAGCTGAAATTGCTGGAAGACGACAAGCACTACTTCCCCGACTACACCGCCGCGCCCGTGGTACGTCAGGCCTGCCTCGATGCGCATCCGCAACTGGCCACACAGCTCAAGCCACTGGCGGAACTGTTCGACGACAAGACCATGCGCGAGCTCAACGCGCGGGTGGATGTCGATCACCAGAGTCCTTCAGCCGTGGCCGCCGATTTCCTGCGCCAGCATCCATTGAACTGAGAAGGAGAAGTCATGGAATTCTTGAACGCCTTTTCCCATCTCGACTGGCAACAGGCGATGCATCTGACCGGGCAACACATCACGCTGGTCGGCATTGCCGTGACCCTGGCGATTCTGGTCGGCGTGCCTTTGGGCATCCTGATGACGCGCTTCCCGAGCCTCGCCGGGCCTTTGCAGGCCAGTGCAACGGTGCTGCTGACGGTGCCGTCGATTGCCCTGTTCGGCCTGTTGCTGCCGTTCTACTCCAGATTCGGCCAGGGCCTCGGCCCGATGCCGGCAATCACCGCAGTGTTCCTCTATTCACTGTTGCCGATCATGCGTAACACCTACCTGGCCCTGACCAGCGTCGAACCGGGCATCCGCGAAGCTGCGCGCGGCATCGGCATGACGTTCGGCCAGCGCCTGCGCATGGTTGAGCTGCCCATCGCCGTGCCGGTGATCCTTGCCGGCGTACGCACCGCCGTGGTCATGAACATCGGCGTCATGACCATCGCCGCCACCATCGGTGCCGGTGGCCTCGGTGTACTCATCCTCGCTTCCATCAGCCGCAGCGACATGTCGATGCTGATCGTCGGCGCCGTGCTGGTCAGTGTGCTGGCGATCATCGCCGATCTGATCCTGCAAGTGCTGCAACGCTCGCTGACTCCAAAAGGACTGCTCAAATGATCGAACTTCAAAACCTCAGCAAGACCTTCCAAAGCAACGGCAAGGATGTGAAAGCCGTGGACTCGGTGAGCCTGACCGTCAATGAAGGCGAAATCTGCGTGTTTCTCGGGCCATCGGGTTGCGGCAAAAGCACCACGCTGAAAATGATCAACCGCCTGATCACTCCGACCTCGGGCAAGATCCTGATCAACGGCGAAGACACCACCGGCCTCGACGAAGTGACGCTGCGCCGCAACATCGGCTACGTGATCCAGCAGATCGGCCTGTTCCCGAACATGACCATCGAAGAGAACATCGTGGTCGTACCGAAACTGCTCGGTTGGGACAAACAGAAATGCCACGACCGCGCCCGCGAGTTGATGAGCATGATCAAGCTCGAACCCAAGCAGTACTTGCATCGCTATCCACGGGAGTTGTCCGGTGGTCAGCAACAACGGATCGGCGTGATTCGCGCCCTGGCGGCAGATGCGCCATTGCTGTTGATGGACGAACCGTTCGGCGCGGTCGACCCGATCAACCGCGAGATGATCCAGAACGAATTCTTCGAGATGCAGCGGGCGCTGAACAAGACCGTGATCATGGTCAGCCATGACATCGACGAGGCGATCAAGCTCGGCGACAAGATCGCGATTTTCCGCGCCGGCAAGCTATTGCAAATCGATCACCCGGACACCTTGCTCGCGCACCCGGCGGATGAGTTTGTCAGCAACTTTGTCGGCCAGGACAGCACGCTCAAGCGCCTGCTGCTGGTGAAAGCCGAAGACGCGGCGGACAACGCGCCCTCCGTCAGCCCGCAAACCCCGGTGGCCGAGGCGCTGGACTTGATGGACGAACATGACCGTCGCTACGTGGTGGTGACCTGCACAGAGAACAAGGCCCTGGGTTACGTAAGACGTCGCGACCTGCACCGTCAGACCGGCACCTGCGCGCAATACCAGCGCGAGTTCAACGCCACGGCCGCGTACGACGAGCATTTACGCATCCTGCTATCGCGCATGTACGAGTTCAACCGGTCGTGGTTGCCGGTGATGGATGCCGAGCGGGTGTTCCTTGGCGAGGTCACTCAGGAGTCGATTGCGGCTTACCTGAGCTCGGGTCGCTCCCGCGGTGCCAAGACCAGTATTGTTTCACCAGCAGAAGTAGCACTCACTTGATTGATTATCTTCCATAGTCCATTTCGCTTGGCCCATCACCACCTCAAGAGGAAAAACGGAGATTGGGTCAAGTGCTGGCGCCATGTAAATTTGCAATCGTTAACAAACGAACATCAAAGACTGTCAAAAGTGATAGCTCCGCTATTGCCTGGAAAAAGCTCTACTCAATCGGGAGCACAGCGACACGCTCTCACAAATAAACTTACCAGGTTATAGAGGTCACCCATGAAAACCAACAATTCGACATCACCCGCCACACTGACACCAGAAGCCAGCTCCGTGGAGACAAAGGTCATGGCTGGTCCACCCACACAAATCATCATAGGAGGTCTAGCAGACCCGCAGCTTGTCAAAAAAGGGGGAAACTTCACATTGGTGATCGCGGCAAAACTCGTCGACAAAGACGGCAGGGAGGTTACAGGCGTTACTTCCGCATGGACGACAACTACAGCTGGCGCCACTATCAATCGAGGTCCTGGAAACATGAACGGGACATTCACGTTAAACAATGTGCAACAAAACACCATTATCCAATTTACCGTTACCACGCAGCAGTACCCAGCCATTCGCAAGAGCGTAAGCCTTAGGCTAAATGTCTATTGATCGGCGACCGCTCCCATATTTCGTCGGTCAAACAGTGTCGCCCTGATCGATTTTGCTCCTGTTCGGGAGCGCAGCAGCCGTAGTTGCCTGACAGCCCATATGACTCAGTAAAAATGCAAAACCTGTGGGAGCGAGCTTGCTCGCGATGGCATTTTCACAGCCAACAACGTCGTTGACTGACATTACGCTATCGCGAGCAAGCTCGCTCCCACAGATCTCTGCGATTTTTTAGTGATTCGCAGGCCGGAAAAAAATATCAACAGCACCGCCCGAAAAAGCCATCCATAAATACCTTCTGAAATAGCCAGCCCCCCTCTCAGCTCACCTTCTGGCAGCCAACTTCGCCGATATTGACGCCATCGTAGTTATCAGGGAGTTTGTGTACAAAAGCATCGAACGTGCAGGTATTTTTAACACTTCGCAATTCTTCGGGAACATCCGACTGTCATCTGAGTCGGTTACAAAGAGTGATGCCCGCAACGCGCGTCAGAAGAGTGCAAAAACGCGACATTTTTTGTTGATCTCAAGCCCCTCACGCCCTAAAGTTCGCGCCGAACGTCCATGCTGGAAACGATCCATCCGGCTCAAGTACTGACGACGAGACAGCAAGGCCAAGGGAAAGCTGCACTTCCCATGGCCTTTTTGCTTTCGGCGACATGCCTTGGGAAGTAGGCGAACCAAAGTGGGGATACGGAGGACGTTCATTTGCACCCATTGTTTTTACTCGTTTGCCATTAGGAGCTCCCAGGTATGTCGATCCAGGTCGAAGACTATTTCGCGCGTGAAACCTTTCAGAAAATGAAGGCGTTCGCCGACAAACAGGAAACCCCGTTCGTGGTGATCGACACCGCGATGATCGCCCAGGCCTACGACGACCTGCGCGCCGGTTTCGAATTCGCCAAGGTCTACTACGCGGTCAAGGCCAACCCGGCCGTCGAAATCATTGACCTGCTCAAAGAGAAAGGCTCGAGCTTCGATATCGCCTCGATCTATGAGCTGGACAAAGTGCTGGGCCGCGGCGTCAGCGCCGACAACATCAGCTACGGCAACACCATCAAGAAATCCAAGGACATCCGCTACTTCTACGACAAGGGCGTGCGCCTGTTCGCCACCGACTCCGAAGCCGACCTGCGCAACATTGCCAAGGCCGCACCGGGTTCGAAAGTCTACGTGCGTATCCTGACCGAAGGCTCGACCACCGCCGACTGGCCGTTGTCGCGCAAATTCGGCTGCCAGACCGACATGGCCATGGACCTGTTGATCCTCGCTCGCGACCTGGGCCTGGTGCCTTACGGCATCTCGTTCCACGTCGGCTCGCAGCAGCGTGACATCAGCGTCTGGGACGCGGCGATCGCCAAGGTCAAAGTGATCTTCGAGCGCCTGAAAGAAGAAGACGGCATCCACCTGAAGCTGATCAACATGGGCGGCGGCTTCCCGGCCAACTACATCACCCGCACCAACAGCCTGGAAACCTACGCGGAAGAAATCATCCGCTTCCTCAAGGAAGACTTCGGTGATGATCTGCCGGAAATCATCCTGGAACCGGGCCGTTCGCTGATCGCCAACGCCGGCATCCTGGTCAGCGAAGTGGTGCTGGTCGCACGCAAATCCCGCACCGCGGTAGAGCGTTGGGTGTACACGGACGTGGGCAAGTTCTCCGGCCTGATCGAAACCATGGACGAAGCCATCAAGTTCCCGATCTGGACCGAGAAAAAGGGCGAGATGGAAGAAGTGGTCATCGCCGGTCCAACCTGCGACAGCGCCGACATCATGTACGAAAACTACAAATACGGCCTGCCGCTGAACCTGGCCATCGGTGATCGCCTGTACTGGCTGTCGACCGGTGCGTACACCACCAGTTACAGCGCTGTCGAGTTCAATGGTTTCCCGCCGCTGAAATCGTTCTACGTGTAACCCACGCCGCTTGAAAAAGGCCCATGTTTTCATGGGCCTTTTTTATTTGTGCAACCAAACCTCAAGATGGCCAAGCATCGAAACAACTGCCCGGCTGGCGATCTGGAAAGGCTGAACAACCTGAAATCCACCTGACTGACGGGTTGAACGTTGGTGCTGCCAAATTGTTTTCCTGTAAATACATCATTACCCCACTCCGAATGGCCAGACGATTGTTCTCATACTCCTGATCCGACGCCTTATCTTCTCCGAACTTTTAATATTGACTATTGTTTTGCAGCGCCAATCCGATCATACAGAACGGAAATCAATCAGCGCCGCAAATCAACTTTTCTCGAAACACCACCACACACAAACAATCAAATATAAAAATCAAACACAACCCACTCATGCAGTGCAAAAAGTCGCCATCTCCGCGCCCTCAATTCAAAACTTTCAAAGAAACAACAAAAAACAACCAACAACTCGTCACACTCAATACATATACTCAAAATCAACAACAACCTTAAGCTAAGGATTCAAATCACACTTCAAGGAAGTTAAAAGTGCAACCGATTCAAAATCCGTACATCACCAAAAATGACATCAAAAAAATAAAAAATTACATTTTTGCCGCCAAAGAACTACCTAAAAGTACCGAAGACGTTGAAAAACAATTAAAAACAGACCACACCGACATTGTCGGGCTGGAGCTAATCGATATTGTCGAGCTGTATATCTCGATCACAAAAAACGCCAGCCTCTGGGCAGACATCGAGTATTCGATGAAACGTGTGGCCAGTAGCCTGGCAACCTTCTCGGAGGATCTGGAAAGTTTCGGCCAGAACATTATCGACGCCATCGAGACCATGCCCGGCTACATAGACTATCTGGGCACCATCGACTCGCTGACCGAGGAAGAAATCAATAGCCTTCCACCCCTGGAAATCGGCCAGACAGAGAGGAACCGATTTGGCTCCATACAGGAGTCGCTGGCGTTCATTGCAAGTTCGATCGAAGAGAAAAAACTCAGCAGCCAGGACGTCAACGAGCGCCTGAAATATTTCAAGTCTGATCTTAACGATAAGGTTGCGATCAACATTGGTGAAAAACTGAAGCTGGCCAGCGACGAGCAAATCAACCAACAACTCACCGAGTTGAATGCCGACATCGATCTGGCCCAGCAACGAATAGATGAAAAAACCAAAGAGACTGAACCCAACTTTTTCGAGCATATCCTCGGATTTGCCGCTGGCATCAATGGCAGCTCATCGATGTATTACCGTCTGCTCGAGATGCAGCAGGCAGCCCACTTGCGCCCGCTGATCACTCAACGAGACTTATTGACGGAACAGGTCAAGCAAAAAAACATTCTCGCCGGCACCCTCATGGAATTTCAGACTGGATTGAGCAGTATGTCGATTTATGTAGAGGGCGCTATCCAGAGTACCTCGCAATTGGAGACGCTGTGGATCTCCATTACCGATTACATCAACGCCTCGCAAAACAAAGTTATGGGCATGAAAGACTTCCTGACCCTCAGAGGCTTTGTATCGAGCTTCAAGGTTGTTCTTAAAAACTGGAACGCAGTTCAATCCAATTCGAACCAACTGATCAGTGCTTTCGACTAATTCCATCTAATCAATAAAGAAGAGTATTTTCATGACAAACGTTTCCTATGACCAACCTGACCTCGCCCGTATTCAAGAAAGTCGCGAGGCTATTCGTTATCAGGCGATCATTGGCTCCGCTAATCTGTACCTCAAAGCCCTGAGCGATGAGTTGCTCGGCTTGAATGCTGCCGTCAGTGAACTGGATCTGACGGCTGCCAACACCATCACTTCGGCAATTTCGACTCTGGACACGGACGAACTGAACGAAAACCTGCAAGCGCTGGTCAATCTCAAAGGTGATGATTCGAACGCTGAAGCTGAAATAGCACGCAAGATGTATTCACAAAACGTCACGCAACTGATCAAGTTGTGCACCGAGCAAATGACCAAGCTGCACTCGTCACTGCACAACGGTGTGTTTGGCGTGCAGAGCATCACCATCAGCAACAACCGTTTCAGGCTCGAAGAACTCGCCGCCGCCAAAATCAATCTGGACCGCGAATACAGCGCCGAGAATATACCTCTGGCTGAATTGAAAGAGGATGAGACTGTTCTGAACCTGGCGATTACAGAGTTTGAAAAGCTGACATTCATTGATCGAGTCAAGCCTTTGCTCGAACAACTGAAGGCAATGATCGGCAACAAGCCCAAACCACCTGAAGCTGCAGCGCTGGAAGCCGGACTGATTGTCGCCAACAAGTTTCTCGACGAAGCCAACGAACTGATCAAATACAACGACCTGATCAATGCGCGACAAATCATCCACACGCGCCTCACTCAGCGTGAGGAGCGCGTAGCGTCACTGGCCAAACAATTGCAGGACAACGACGACATGACCCACCAGTTGAACGATACACAGAAAGTCGTGCCACACCAGCAAACCTACGTCAGTGAAACCGGTAAATTGGTGGATGCATTGTCAGCGTTTCTCGGCGCGGTCATGGCTGCGCCCGACGAAGACACCCTGCTCCGCGGCGAGCGAGTGCTTGAACACAGCCAGGCCTTGCGCAATTACCTGATCCCCCTTCAGGGACGCTGGTTGCGCGGCTGATTGATGGCGCCTGCCCTTCAACGGCGATGTAGAGCAGGAACCTCGGCGCCATGGGCCGACAGACGCTGATGGAACTCGGCACCCATGGCGCGTATCTGCGGATGCTGGGACATAAGCAGCGATTCGCTGCTGACCTGCAAGAACTTCACATTGCCGATCACCAGCGCCTTGCGAAGCCATTGCAGTGCCTCTTCGATTCGCCCGGTTTCGGCCAGGATCGCGGCGTGACTGAACTGCCCGCGAAAATCCCCACCCTCGGCGGAACGTCGATACCAGTTGTGCGCCGCAGTCAGATCCATCGGGCACACCCGCCCTTCTTCCAGATAACGTCCCAGCAGGTTCATCGATTTGACGTGGCCGGCTTCAGCCGCGCGTTGATACAGAGCCAGGGCCTGAAGTTGATCCTCACGCACTCCGCGCCCGGTGGCGAGCAGATTGGCCAGGTTGTACATCGCCCAGTCCAGCCCGGCATCGGCGGCACTTCGATAGTGCCGTGCGGCAATCGACGCATCAGCGACACAGCCCCACCCGTGCTCATGGCAACGCCCGAGCATATTGCGCGCCATCAGGTAACCTTGCCCGGCAGCGATGCCGAACCAGCGCAGGGCCAGCGGCTGATCCTGGGCGATGCCACGGCCGTCGAGCAGGATTTGCCCGAGCAGCGCCTGCGCTTCAACAATGCCCTGGCCCGCCGCGAGAAGAATCGCCTGCGCGGCACGGGCCGGACTTTCTTCAAGCATGGCGTTGAGCTGCGCACCGTCGAGCACTTCCTCACGCCGCAGTTGAAAACTCATACCTCGACCCAGCGACGCAGCAGATTGTGATACGTGCCGGTGAGGCGGATCAGCGACGGGTGATCAGGAACATCGCGGGTCAGTTGCTGGATGGCCCCGTCCATCTCGAACAACAAGGCGCGCTGAGTGTCTTCGCGCACCAGGCTTTGCGTCCAGAAAAACGAGGCGAGTCGCGTTCCGCGTGTCACCGCGTTGACCTTGTGCAGGCTGGTGCCGGGGTACAGCACCATGTCGCCGGCGGGCAGTTTCACTCGCTGGGTGCCGAAGGTGTCCTGGATTTCCAGCTCGCCGCCGTCGTAATCCTCAGGCTCGCTGAAGAACAGCGTGGCGGACAAATCCGTGCGCACCCGCTCGATGCTGCCTTTGGGCTGACGCACCGCGTTGTCGATATGGAAATCGAAACTGCCACCGGCGGTGTAACAGTTCACCAGCGGAGGAAAGACTTTGTGCGGTAGTGCAGCCGACATGAACAGCGGATTTTTCCACAGCCGCTCCAGCATCGCCGCGCCGATCTCCTTGGCCAACGGGTGGCCTTCCGGCAGTTGCAAATTGTGCTTGGCCTTGGCCGACTGGAAGCCGGCGGTGATCTTGCCATCGGCCCAATCGGCCTGTTCCAGAGCCTCGCGAATGCGCTGCACTTCGTCTTTCTCGAACAGGCCTGGAATGTGCAGCAGCATGACAAGACACCTGAATACAAAGGGGGTGCCAATGGTATTGATTCTTATTGCCTGTGTAAAACACATCTGACGAATGAGTCAGCAGAAACCGTAAGGTTAAATTGTAAAGATTGTAAATTCAGTGCGAATAGTAATGTTTCGCAATTGTTACGAATACCTATTTACCCTATATTTCGCGGCCTCAAATCCTTGGGGAGGGGAATTCAAATGTCGCGTCAACAACCACAAGTACCGGTCAGTTCACCACGTCTGCTCGCATCGGCCATCGGCATGGCGATTACTGCCGGCTCTGCGGGCCACATGGTTTTCGCGGCGGAGAAAACCGACGGAAAAGCACCGGACAATGTGATTTCGCTGGGCGCTACCGCCATCACCGGCGAAGCCCAGGACGAGACAAGCTACAACGTAGAGAAAGCCTCCTCGCCCAAGTACACCGCGCCGCTGATCGACACACCGCGCTCGGTGACCGTTGTTCCGCAACAAGTCTTGAAAGACACCGGTTCGCTCAACCTGCAGGACGCGTTGCGCACTGTTCCAGGCATCACCTTCGGTGCCGGTGAAGGCGGTAACCCGCAAGGCGACCGTCCGTTCATTCGCGGCTTCGACGCCCAGGGCGACACCTATCTGGACGGCGTGCGCGATACCGGCTCCCAGAGCCGCGAGATCTTCGCCGTTGAATCGATTGAAGTCAGCAAAGGCCCGAACTCCGCGATCGGCGGCCGTGGCGCAGCGGGCGGCAGCATCAACCTGGTCAGTAAGAAAGCGCACCTGGGCGATTCGCTCGACGGTGGTTTCACCTGGGGTTCCGACCAGACCCAGCGCTACACCTTCGACGGCAACTACCAGTTCACCGACACCGCCGCAGGCCGTCTGAACCTGCTGAGCCACGAGAGCAACGTCGCCGGGCGTGACAGCGTCAACTACGACCGCTGGGGTGTTGCACCGTCCCTGGCCTTCGGCCTGGGTACGGACACTCGCGTCAACCTCGACTACTACCACCTCGAAAGCAACGACACGCCGGATTCGGGCATTCCGTATTCGATCCCGGCCGGTGGCTCGGCTGCGCGTACCAAAGCCAATCCGGACAAGCCGAATGACGGCGGCGACAGCAGCAACTTCTATGGCCTGAACGACCGCGACTTCCGCAAGACCCGCGTCGATACGGCGACCTTCGCCATCGAGCACGACCTGAGCGACGCGCTGACAATCAAGAACACCCTGCGTCACGGCACCAGCATGCAGGATTACATCCTGACCCAGCCGGATGACAGTAAAGGCAACGTCAACAATGGCAGCGTCTGGCGCCGCGCTAACACCCGCGTGAGCAACACCGAGACCACCACCAACCAGACCGACCTGTTTGGTGATGTCTACATCGCCGGTTTCAAGAACAGCTTCTCCACCGGTGTCGAGTACACCCATGAGGAAAACCAAAAGTCCTCGTACAACGTCAACACGGACACCACCCCGGGAACAACCCCGGTAACCACCAACTGTTCGCCGGCCCTGATCGGCGCGCCAAGTGGCTACAACTGCACCTCGCTGTCCAATCCGAACCCGAATGATCCGTGGAACGGTGCCATCTCGCGTAACTACGCCGGCACCGACACCAAGGCCGACACCTACGCACTGTATGTGTTCGACACCCTGACGCTGTCCGAACAGTGGCTGGTGAACATGGGCCTGCGTTACGACCATTTCGACACCAGCTACAAAACCTTCAACGGTTCCAGCGTGACCACGTCCAAGGGCGATGACACCAGCGAATTCGTTACCGGTCAGTTCGGCGTGGTGTACAAACCTGCGGAAAACGGCAGCATCTATGCGTCCTACGCAACGTCCGCCACGCCACCGGGCAACACCCTGGGCGAAGGTTCGGAGGGTAACCCGTTGGGTGGCACACCAGATCGCAACGGCAACCTGCTGAGCAGCGACATGGAGCCGGAAACCACCAAGAACTACGAAATCGGTACCAAGTGGGACCTGTTGAACGATCGTCTGTCCGTGACCGCCGATATCTTCCGCACCGAGAAAGACAACGCTCGGGTGCAAACCAACACCACCACTTATGAGAACGCCGGCAAAACCCGCGTTCAAGGTATCGAACTGTCGGCCAGCGGCAAGCTCACCGACAAATGGCAGGTCTTCGCCGGTTACGCCTACATGGACAGTGAACAACTCGATGGCGGTGATATGCCGGCAAACAAAGCCAACGACGGTAACGAACTGCCGAACACGCCGAAAAACAGCGCCAGCCTGTGGACGACCTATCAGGTCACGCCGAAGCTGACCATCGGCGGCGGTGCGTTCTATGTCGATGACGTGTTCGGCAACGTAGCCAACACCACCATGGTTGACTCCTACGTTCGTTACGACGCGATGGCAGCCTACAAGCTGAGCAAAAACGTCGACCTGCAACTGAACGTGCAGAACCTGACCGACGAAACCTACTACGACAAGGCGTTCTCGACTCACTTCGCCAACCAGGCGGCCGGTCGCACCGCGTTGCTGAGCACCAACTTCCACTTCTGATGGACATTTGAATACGCAACCTCTTCTGTAGGAGCGAGCTCGCTCGCGATGGTCGTCAACGATGACGCAGTTAGCCTGAAACCCCACGTCGTTCTTGAGTTCATCGCGAGCAAGCTCGCTCCTGCAGAGGTCGGTGTTGGCGCAGGCCCCGTTCATCCAGGTGAACGGGGCTTTTGTACGTAAAAAAGAATGCTTCTCGACAACCCCACGGCATAATGCGCGCCGTGATGAATCAACTTGAACGAACAAGGCGAGTGACGTGTTGAAGAAAACCCTGTTCCAGTTGCACTGGTTTTTCGGCATCAGCGCCGGGCTGGTCCTGGCCCTGATGGGCATTACCGGGGCGGCGGTGTCGTTTCAGGATGAAATCCTGAGCACACTCAACCCTTCTGTGTTGCAGGTCGAAAAACAGCTCGCCGGTGTGCTGCCGCCTGCCGAACTGGTGGAGCACATCGAAGCCGCTTCGGGCAAAAAAGTCTCGATGCTCACCGTGGAAACCGACAGCGGCAACGCCGCTAAAGTGTGGTTCACCCCGCCGCCGGGTGAACGCCGTGGCGAGATGCGCTACTTCGACCCGTACACCGCCGAGCTCCTCGGCGATGCCTCCGGCCGGGGCTTCTTCGGCCTGATGCTGCAACTTCACCGCTTCCTCGCCATGGGCGACACAGGTCGGCAGATCACCGGCGCGTGCACGCTGATCCTGGTGTTCTTCTGCCTGTCCGGCCTGTACCTGCGCTGGCCGCGCCAGTGGAGAAGCTGGCGCGCCTGGCTGACCCTGGACTGGAAGAAAAAGGGTCGCAGCTTCAACTGGGACCTGCACTCGGTGGCCGGCACCTGGTGCCTGGTGTTTTACCTCCTTGCAGCACTGACCGGGTTGTCCTGGTCCTACGAGTGGTACAACAAGGGCCTGACCCGGTTGCTCTCCGACTCACCGCAGAACGAACGCGTTCGCGGCGGACGTGGTCCTGCGCCGCAAGGTCCGGCACCAACAGTCGATTACGCGGCAATGTGGAGCAGCATCTACAGCGCTGCCGGCCCGCAACTCAGTTCCTATAACGTGCGCATGCCGCCAGTGGCCGGCCAGCCAGCGACCGTTAACTTCCTGCTGAAAACTTCGCCCCACGACCGGGCGCTGAACCAGATCACCCTCGACCCGGCCACGGGCGTGGTCAAACGGGTTGACCGCTATAGCGACAAGAGCCTCAAGGCGCAACTGCTGACCAGCATCTATGCACTGCACGTCGGCAGTTACTTCGGCATCGTCGGGCGCATCATCCTGACCCTCACGGCGCTGAGCATGCCGCTGTTCTTCGTCACAGGCTGGATGCTGTACCTGGATCGTCGCCGCAAAAAAAGCCAGATCAAGGATGCGCGCAAAGACCTCGTGCAATCCGCCAGCGATGTGCCAGCGTGGCTGATCGGCTTCGCCAGCCAAAGTGGTTTTGCCGAGCAGCTGGCGTGGCAGACTGCCGGCCAATTACAGGCCGCCGGATTAGCGGTGAAGGTGCAGCCACTGGCAAATGTCAGCGAACAGGATTTACGTGATTCCAGTAATGCGCTGTTCGTGGTCAGCACCTTCGGCGACGGCGATGCACCGGACAGTGCTCGCGGTTTCGAGCGCAAGGTACTGGGTAAGACTTCGACGCTCGACAGCCTGAACTACGCCGTGCTCGGTCTCGGTGATCGTCAATATCAACACTTTTGCGGGTTCGCCAAACGCCTGCATCAGTGGCTGGGCGAACACGGCGGCAAGACGCTGTTCGCGCCAGTGGAAGTCGACAGTGGTGATCCCTACGCCCTGCGTCACTGGCAAACCCAGCTCGGTCTGCTCACCGGGCAGGCACCGGTCGATACCTGGCAGGCACCGGCCTACGACAACTGGACACTGGTGCGTCGCGAACTGATGAACCCTGACAGCAGCGGTTCGCCGGTTTATCTGTTGGGCCTGATTGCTCCGAACACCAGCAGTTGGCTGGCCGGCGATCTCGTCGAAGTGCTGCCACGCAACTGCCCGTGGGCCATCGAACACTTCCTCGACGGCCTCGGTATTCGTGGCGAGACCACAGTGAAAATCAACGGCCTCGAAGAGCCGCTTGAAGTAGCGCTCGCCTCGCGTCAACTGCCGGAACACCGCGCGCATCTGGTGGGCCTGCATGCTCAATCATTGGTCGATGCGATGGTGCCTTTGGCTGTGCGTGAATACTCGATCGCCTCAATTGCAGCAGACGGCGTGCTGGAGCTGATCGTGCGCCAGGAGCGGCATGCCGACGGCAGCCTCGGCATTGGTTCCGGCTGGTTAACCGAACATACGCCGGTGGGTGGCAGCATCAGCCTGAGGGTACGGCGCAACAGCGGATTCCATTTGCCAAACGAGCCGGTGCCGATGATTCTGCTGGGTAACGGCACGGGTCTGGCCGGGTTACGCAGTTTGCTCAAGGCGCGGGTTGCTGACGGTCAACAGCGTCAGTGGCTGCTGTTTGGCGAGCGAAATCGTGAGCACGATTTCCTCTGCCGCGCGGAACTGGAAGAATGGTTGATCAACGGTGATCTGGCGCGTCTCGACCTGGCCTTCTCGCGGGATCAGGCCGAGAAGATCTACGTGCAGGATCGCTTGAAGGAGTCGGCCGAGGAACTGAAAAAATGGCTGGCAGAGGGTGCGGTGATTTACATCTGCGGCAGTATGCATGGGATGGCCAGCGGGGTTGATCAAGTGTTGCAGGAAGTCCTGGGAGCAGCGCAGGTAGAAACGCTTATCGAACAAAACCGTTATCGCCGCGACGTCTATTGAGTGCAGCCGGATCTCATCCGGCTACAACTCCACGTTGCTCATTGTTCTTCAACAGCATATTTACCTTTATGGCGCATGAAGTCTGACCACTCCTGCAACCTGTCTATCCGCAGTTGCAGTGGGGTCAGCAAGCTGGCAACCAGGTTCAGCACCAAGAGCAATGTCGAATACGTCGAGGAAGCTGTTATTGAGGAAAGCCTGTCAATCATCACCGTCAATAACAGCTGAATCCTGTTCAGAAAATTGCCGAAGTTGAATAGTGCGGAAGCGGAGGACGCGTATATGCCTGTCAAACGATACAGCTCCAGCGTTTGCGGTTCAGGATTTCCTCTGTACGGTCTCCTGAAATCGAAGGGGGAGGTCCCGGAACCCGAAGGAGGCTTTTGCGGTGAGTAGCCATACGCCTCTATTTTTTGTTTTCTTGCTGCAACGATGCGGTAGAACATTGGATGAATTCCTCGCTCCATCGAGGAGACATTCAATCTGTACCGTTCAACTGTTTTCAGGTTGGTGCGGCACTGCTCAATGAAATAGCTGACGACTCCGGAAACGTTGTAAAAGCTGCAAATGGCAAGGTGAGGTTGGTGGAAGTCGAAAGGAGCGCACCCCAAAGTATCAACAGCCACCCGTCGATAACGCGTCACGCCTGGCTTGGCCTCAATGAAAACCTGCCGAAGATCTCGGGCTTGATCGACGCAGGCAAGCACTCCCGCCCGTACCGACTCCACATCATCCACCAAGGACTGAAATCTGGAGAGATCGGCGTCAGCCTCTTCACTCAACTTCTGCGCATAGGCACTTAGCACCTTTGATGTTTCAGGAGTGGAGTGAGTGATGAAATCCCTGTGGAGGACCTCGTTCAAGAACAATTTGTATGCGCGCAACGAAATAAAATCATCTTCCTGAAAAAACAGGACATCCCTGCTCTCGTCGCTCATAGGCGCCTCCTGTGAATATTCAATCCCGAGTAATAGAATCATTAAATAACCGTGCATCGAGCGGCTCGACGCACGGCCATTCAAGGGCGGCGTGAAATGTAATACTTACAGATAAGAAAGCTGATTCAGGTAACCGACAAAACCATTGGCGGTAGAGAAAAATTCTGAAATCTGCTTACTTAAGGGCATAGCCTGATGAGCCTTCATCGAGCTCAAGAAACGCAACACTGTTTTGTCGATCTTTTCGAACTCTGCCACGTAGAGCTTGCGCTGCTCATTCATCTCGCCAAAAACTTCGATCAGCTTGATCTTGTCGGCAGTGATTCGTGCACTGCGCTTTTCGGCAGCGATTTGCGCCTGCACCTCCAAAGTCTTATCACGAAGTACCTGATTCTGTTTTACCATCAAGACAAAGGAAACACTCTTAACTGCGCCCTCCAGGTCCTGTTTCACTTTTTCGATCGCTGCCAGCACAAGATCAACCTGAGATGGCTTTGCACCAAGTTTCTTGACCGTTTCAACACTCAGTTCGATATTTTTGGTAATACCTGAAATTCCGAGTTTATTGAGCTCATCCACTGCTTCGTTGATGACTGCACGTTTTTTCTCAAGATCAGTCAGGCTGGAATTCAAACGTTCCAATACGACTTCACGCTCTGAAACGTCATTAATCAACGAGGCTTTGAATCCCTGCACGGTCGTCTCGTCGTAGTCTGCATTGATATTCTTGAGGCTCTCACTCAACGAGCTGGAGACTTCACTGACGGATGCCTGTGCCTCATTTAACAACACAGCCTGCTCGCCATGAATTTCATCGACCTCTTCGGAACCTTCTTGCAGCTCTTCATCGAGCGACATCAACTGTCCAAGCGTGGATTTAAGTAAAAATTCGGTTTTCAGAGCCTTTTCCCTGACCACATTGGAGCAGCTCGAAATGTCGACCGAAAGTGTTTTAAACTTTTCGCTCAAGTCCGGAAGATAATCAGTTTTCATAAACAACAACTTTGCTTCCACCGCACTGTTACGCAGCTTCGAACTGCTGTCCTGCAAGACATCGGTTTGCACGCCAGGGTACATATCACTTTGCATTAAAGATCTCCTTGATCTTTTTCCTTGAAAACCGTACTCCCTCATGTATTCCATTTCCGCCTCGCGAAATAATTCAACAAGGTAATCAGCATTGTTGTGGATCTCGCGCCATGGCGCAGCGACCAAACGAAATTGAGTAATGAAGCCTAGCAAGCGAACGCCGCCTTCGATCTTCGAGATCGCTTTTCCGGAGCTTTCGAGGTAGGTATGGAGCACATTCCAGGTATGAACCACGTTATTTGTCGCCACTTCAGCATCCAGAGCAACCGTCTGCATATCCTGCATGTCACTTCTGATCCGCGCGATCGAGCCCAGGGTCTTGGACTTGCTCTCAAGACTCTTGATGGCCGCTGCCTGGAGGCGGCTCAGATCATTGCGCCGGGATCGAACACTTTCAGCTTCGACTCCGATATAGATGGCAACCCCCAACCCTATGGGCGAAAGTGTGCTCGCCGACTCAAGCGATTTTATGACCAGCGCCTTGTATTCTTTATTCAACTCATCAATCTGATCAGCGCGTTCCTTGATCTCGTTATTCAAACTCTCGATATCCGCCGCGTACGTATTGCTCTCGAGAGCCAGCGCCAGCAACTTGATCGTGGGAATGACATCGTTAGTCAGTTGTCGACTAAACGTATTTAGATCGATTTTGATTTCAACGGCCGTCTGCAGATGCTCCTTGACCTGTTCGAAGATCAGATCCAGAACATCCCCCAGGTCCGGGATGGTGTCCTCTTCCAACGCAAGATCCGGGAACGGTTTGCCTTCTTTCACTTCCCAGTCACGCAATTCCTTGTAGTTGGTGATTTTGTGCGTGCCCAGCGACTTTGCCAGCTTGATTTCAGCGAAAATTTCCTCGACCGAAGTAAGGTATACCTCCATGCTCAAAGCAAACACTTTCAAGTGGGTTCCCGTCAGCATGATGCGAGAGCGCAGGGGGGACCACAAACTGGCATGCGAGTTTATCTTCGTAAAAGAGGCGAGAAAGTCTTCGGTTGTGAAGCCCTTGCCACCGTCTTCGTCGCCAAAGTTCAGATAGGTCGCAAGGGATCGCTCGTTGGTCGGAAGTGCCAACCCTACGGCTTCGTACTTTCGCAGGGAAATAATTTGGGCTTTGGTCAGTATCAAACCGTTTGGGCGAGTAATGTCACTCGTGCCCCCGGTCGACAAGGACATTAGTGATTGGGGGACAACGGCTGCAAGATCTGCAATTTCTTCGTGATTTTTGCCTTCCAGGCTCTTTTCCCACAATATAGCGGACATAGCGACTCCTTTCTAAAATTTGACTCTTAACCAGACCATTTAACTTTCATAGCCTGCTTATCGCCATAAAATTGAGAAAAGAAAGTAAGCAACCCACCTATGTCGATCAAGCGATTAAATATATGAAAATATGATAGCTAGAAAATCGGGATAAAACCCCAGCAAAAAACATCAAACTCAGCGACTAACGAGAGTCACTGAAACTTCAATCAACATCTACACACCAATACCCAGAGCCATGCATTTGACAGTAATGACAAATAAAACCCCGCAACTTCCAGTATCAGCTTTTTGTGCAAAAATCACTTCCCACATAGCGAGCAACTGCCGAGTCACACGGTGACAGTTTTTGCTCGAATACCGACACGCCATCCAGATCGCGCAACACCACGTTCAACTCCCCCGTCTGTCCATCGATATTCACCTCGCCGAAAAACTGAAATCCGGCAAGCGGCGAGGCGTTATGCACAGGGGAGGCCTTCTCGAATACCACTTCAGGGCCAAAGGTCATATCCAGCGAGTCAGGCCCGAAACTGCCCGCATTCAACGGCCCGGCAATAAACTCCCAGAACGGTTCAAAGTCCTGGAACGCTGCCCGATCCGGGTGGTAATGATGGGCCGCGCAGTAATGCACATCCGCCGTCAGAAACAGGAAATTGCGCACCTGCTGCGCCCGCAGGAAACCGAGTAATTCGGCGATTTCCAGTTCGCGACCCCGGGCAGGTCCAGGGTCGCCGTTGGCCACCGCTTCCCACCGTGCGACACCGGGGCTGACTTCACCGTCAGGCGCGCCAAGGCCGATGGACATGTCAGTAGCGATCACTTTCCATTGCGCGTTCGAGGTCTGCATTTCGCGCTTGAGCCAGTCCAGTTGCTCACGCCCGAGAAACGGCCTGGCTTCGCCAAGGTTGTCGTCGTTGGCCCCGCGATAACTGCGCATGTCCAGCACGAACACATCCAGCAGTGGCCCGTAACCGAGCTTGCGATAGATCCGCCCGCCACTCTCGGCACTCTGCAAGCGCATCGGCGCGTATTCGAGCCAGGCCTGACGCGCGCGGTCCACCAGGCTGTGGATATCTTTGCTCTGATATCGTGCATCCGGCTTTTTGCCCGGTGACCAGTTGTTCATCACTTCGTGGTCGTCCCACTGCCAGATCTGCGGGACCTCGGCATTGAAGCGGCGAATGTTTTCGTCCATCAGGTTGTAGCGGTAATTGCCGCGATACTCATCGAGGGTCTCGGCGACTTTGCTCTTGGCCTCGGTGGTGATGTTGCGCCACACCCGGCCGCCTTCCGCGCAGAGCTGCGCCGGGATCGGGTTGTCGGCGTAAATGGTATCGCCGCTGTGGATAAAGAAGTCGGGCAGGCGCCGGCGCATCGACTCGTAGATGCGCATGCCACCAATGTCCGGGTTGATACCAAAGCCTTGGCCGGCCGTGTCGCCACTCCAGACAAACCGGATGTCGCGCCGGGTCTGCGGCACGCTGCGCAAGTGACCGAACCAGGGTTCACTGGCAACACCGCTCTGGGCGTCTTCAAATTGCACTCGATAGAAAATCGCCTGGTCGGCGGGTAGCCCGGTGAGTTCGACCCGGGCAGTGAAATCGGTGCGCGCATCAGCCAGGGGCGAGACAAATCGCCGAGGGTCGGGAAACAGGCTGCGGGTGTCCCACTCCACCACCATCCGTGCGGGGCGGTCGCAGCGACTCCAGATGATCGCCCGGTCACCCAGCAGGTCGCCGGACTGCACGCCGTCGGTGAGTTGCGGTCGCTCCTTGACCGAAGCGATCACCGCCGGCGCCAGCCCCGGCAACAACAACCCGGCGCCGACCGCTTGCATGACACGACGGCGCCCGAGATTGAAATCGCTCATGGGGTTCTCCCTGAAATGGAAAACCAATGCATGGCCCTATGACCCAGACATGACACAAATCCTTCCCACACCCTACCACCCTGTGGGAGCGGGCTTGCTCGCGAAAGCGGAGTGTCAGCGAAGTTGATGTCAACTGACATTCCGCTTTCGCGAGCAAGCCCGCTCCCACACTTATTGGTGTCAGGCCTTGGCTGGCTCCAGTGCCAGCTCCACCGTCTCCGGACGCTTCACCAACGCATACACCACCGCCGTCAACAGACTCCCCGCGACAATCGCCAGCAGATACAACAGCGCATGGTTGATCGCATTCGGGATCGCCAGCACGAACAAACCGCCGTGGGGCGCCATCAGTTTGCAGCCGAAATACATCGACAGCGCACCGGTCAGCGCACCGCCGGCGATACTCGCCGGAATCACCCGCAACGGATCTTTTGCGGCAAACGGAATCGCCCCTTCGGAGATGAAGCATAGCCCCAGCACCAGCGCCGCTTTGCCGGCTTCGCGTTCAGTCTGCGCAAACTTGCGTCGGGCAATGAACGTGGCGATGCCCAGACCAATCGGCGGCACCATGCCGGCGGCCATGGTCGCCGCCATCGGCGCGTAACTCTGCGAGGCCAGCAAGCCGACCGAGAAGGCATAGGCTGCTTTGTTGATCGGTCCGCCGAGGTCGACGCACATCATGCCGCCCAGCAGTACACCGAGCAGGATCGCGTTGGTGGTGCCCATGCTGTCGAGGAAATGCGTGAGTCCAGCAAGCATGCCGGCCACCGGTTTGCCGACCACGTAGATCATCACCAGACCGGTGAACAGACTCGCCAGCAACGGAATGATCAGGATCGGTTTCAACGCCTCAAGGCTCTGGGGTAAACGCGCGTATTTATTGATCGCCCTGGCCGCATAACCAGCGAGGAAACCGGCGATGATCCCGCCGATGAAACCCGCGCCCAAGGTGCTCGCCAGCAGTCCGCCGATCATCCCCGGCGCGAGGCCGGGACGGTCGGCAATGGAATAGGCGATATAGCCTGCCAGCAACGGCACCATCAGTTTGAATGCAGTGTCGCCACCGATCTGCATCAACGCCGCCGCCAACGTGCCCTCTTCCTTGAACGCGGTGATGCCGAACACGAACGACAAGGCGATCAGCAAGCCGCCGGCGACCACCATCGGCAACATGAACGACACGCCGGTCAGCAGGTGTTTGTAAACGCCGGTTTTTTCCTGCTTGACCGTTGTATTGGCAGCGCCTGATGCGCTTTCCTGCTGGCCTTCGGCCAAGGCTTTTTTCAAGGTTGCTTCGGCTTGCTTGAGGGCAATACCGGTGCCACAGCGATAGATTTTCTTGCCGGCGAAACGCTCGGTGGCGACTTCGATATCGGCCGCCAACAGCACCACATCGGCCTCGGCAATCGCCGCTGCGCTCAGTGGATTGCGCGCACCGACCGAGCCCTGGGTTTCCACCTGCAGGTCATAGCCCAGGCGTTTGGCCGCTTGCTGCAAAGCCTCGGCGGCCATGAACGTGTGAGCGACGCCCGTCGGGCACGCGGTGACGGCCACCAGGCGCGGCGCGTTCCGGGCTACAGCCACTGGCTCGATGACCGCTTCAGAAGCGGCGTAAACCTGCGCTTCCCGGGCACCACGTTGCAGCACGGCTTCCACGTCTTGCAGGGCCTGGGCCGGGGTGCTCTGGAACACTCGCTTGCCGACAAACCGCGCCATGTCCACGGGCGCGCTGGTCACCAGCAGCACCCACTCGGCCGCGTCGAGGGTGGCCGCCGACAATTGCTTTTCCGGATGTGCGACATCGGTGATTTCGACACTGGTGCTCCAGCCCTGACGCTGGGCCGCGGCATCAAGCAACCGGGCACACAGCACACTGGTGACCATGCCGTTCGGGCAGGCCGTGATGATGGCTAACTTCATGACAAACCCTCTTATTGTTCTGTCAGGGGACGCACGCGCACACCCTGTTCGAGCTGCGCCAGTTGCGCTGCATCGCCAATGCCGAATCCGATCTGGGTCACTGCCATCGCGGCAATCGCCGTGGCGGTGCGCAAGGTTTGCTCCGGCGTATCGGCACTGAGCAAACCGTGAAGCATCCCCGCCAGCAACGAATCACCCGCGCCCACCGTGCTGGCGACGCTGACCCTGGGTGGCGTGGCATGCAGAGCCGAGCCGACGCTGAACCAGTTCACGCCTTCGGCGCCGTGGGAAATCACCACATGCTCGATGCCTTGGGCGTGCAAACGCTCCGCTGCCAAGGCCTGGGCACTGACCGACACGACCTCGCAGTCCAGCACCTCGGCCAGCTCTTCGGCGTTGGGTTTGATCAGCCAAGGTCCCGCTTTGAGCGCTGCACGCAACGCATCGCCGCTGGTATCGAGGGCAACGTTCAGGCCCTGCGTCTTCAAGCGCAAAATCAGTGCCTGCAACCACTGCGCACTGACGCCCAAGGGCAAGCTTCCGGCGACCACCACCGCATCGTGACCCGGGGCAATCTGCTCCAGTCGATCGATCAAGGCCTGCTGCGCCGCTTCGCTGACCTGCGGCCCCGGTCCGTTGATGTCGGTAATGCGTCCGTCGCTTTCCGCCAGTTTGATGTTGCTGCGGGTTTCACCGGGAACGCGGATGAAGGCGTCGACAAAACCGCGTTTGGCGAACAGCGTTTCAAACGCTTGCAGGTTGTCTTCGCCAAGAAAACCACTGACGGTCAACTGATGCCCGAGGTCGGCCAGCACTTGCGCCACGTTCACACCTTTACCGGCGGCGTGGGTGTGCATGACATCGCTGCGATTGACCTGGCCGGCTTCAAGGCGCGGCAACTGGACGGTCAGGTCCAGCGCCGGGTTGAGGGTCAGGGTGAGAATCCGTGCCATTACAGGGCCTCCACGAGTGCGCGCACTTCATTGGCGCTGCCCACGGCCAAGGCCTGTCGGGCAAGGGTTTGAGTCTGAGTGAAGCCCAGTTCGCGAATCCGCGCCTTGACCTCGGCAATACTGCGCGCGCCGACACTGAGCTCATCCACCCCGAGGCCGACCAGCACCGGCACCGCCAGCGGGTCGGCTGCCAGCTCGCCGCACACGCCGACCCATTTGCCGTGGGCATGGGCCGCGCGCACGGTGATGTCGATCAGTTGCAGCACCGCCGGATGCAAGCCATCGGCCTGGGCCGACAGCGTCGGATGGCCACGGTCGATGGCAAGCGTGTATTGGGTCAGGTCGTTGGTACCGACGCTGAAAAAGTCGACCTCTTTGGCCAGCACCGGCGCCAGCAAGGCCGCCGACGGCACTTCGATCATGATCCCCAGTTGCAGGTCGGCAACCGGGATTTCCAGGCGCAGACGTTCGGTCATGTCTCGGGCCTGGCGCCACTCGTCAACGCTGCCTACCATCGGGAACATGATCCGCAGCGGACGGTTGTCGGCAGCCCGCAGCAAGGCACGCAGTTGCGCTTCCATGATCTGCGGGCGCTGCAAGGTCAGGCGAATGCCACGCACGCCGAGAAAGGGGTTTTCTTCCTTCGCAATCGGCCAGTACGGCAGCGGTTTGTCGCCACCGACATCGAGAGTACGCACCACCAGCGGTCGCCCGGCCAGACCGTCGAGGACGCGGCGGTACTCGGCTTCCTGGGTCGCTTCGTCGGGCGCTTGCGGGTGGGCCATGAAAATCAGTTCGGTGCGCAACAGGCCGATACCTTCGGCGCCCTGCTCCACCGCACTGGTGACGCCGGCACTTTCGCCGATATTGGCGAACACTTCGACGGCATGGCCGTCGCTGGTCAGTGCCGGTTGGTGGCGTTGCTCGGCGGCTGCCTTCAAGCGCTGCTCGCGGGTATCGCGTTCGGTCGTGGCGCGCTGCAAGGTCATCGCGTCAGCGTCCACATGCAGACGCCCACGCTGGCCATCGAGCAGCAATGGCGTACCCGACGCCAGCAGCAACACGCCAGGGCCGGCGCCGACCAATGCCGGAATGCCCAGGGCCCGGGCAACAATCGCACTGTGCGCCGTAGCGCCGCCCCGTGCGGTGAGAATCCCGGCCACGCGAGCCGGGTCCAGACGCGCGACGTCGGACGGGCCGACCTCGTCCATCACCAGAATGTACGGTTGATCCGGCTCGCTCGGGGTTTCGATGCCACTGAGTTGCAGCAATACGCGACGCCCGATGTCGCGCAAGTCGGCAGCGCGCTCGGCGAGCAAGGCATCCTGCAACGCTTCCTGCTGCAGGGCCGCCGCTTCAATCACGACCATCCACGCAGCCTCCGCGCTTTCGCCCTGCTTGAGGCGCGTATCGACCTCATCGGTCAGTTCCGGGTCGTCGAGCATCTCCTGGTGGGTGATGAAAATTTCGCGAATGGCTTTGCTTTTGCTGCGCTCGATCAATCCCTGGATGTCCCGGCGCACCTGCGCCAGCGCGTGCTGGAGACGTTCACGCTCGATGGCGGCGGATTCACCGCGCAACGGGTAATCGATGCTTTGCAGGACTTGAATATGCGCCGGACCGATGGCAATGCCCGGGGCGGCGGCAATGGCCTGGACCACGCTGCCGGATGTCGGGGCGAGGATCACTTGGGCCATATCGGCAACGACTTCCCGTGCCTGGCTGACTGGCGGCAGCGGCTCGACTTCCTCACCGAGGCCTTCTTCGATGGCGGCCAACAAGGCCGGCAACGCATCCGCCGCGATGCCCGGTTCGGCGATGAATTCCAGGACCTGCCCGCGACGGGCGCCGAGGCTGAGCAGTTTGCTCAGGCTCTTCACCGACACCGCGCTGTCGTGGCCGTCGACGATCCGCACGCGGATTTCACCCTCAAAACTTTTCGCCAGTTGCGCGAGGATTTTCGCCGGCCGCGCATGCAAACCATGAGCATTGGCCAAGGCAATGCGCGCACTGGGCCAGTCGGCGGGCACTTCGCCACGGAGCACTTCGAGAACTTTGCGACTGCTGGTGGCACGCCCCAATTCATGGCCACGTCCTTCGATCAACAACGCGCACAGGCGCTCGAGCAGGGCTTGATGGGCTTCACCGAGGCTGGCCAGGCAGAACAGTCCATTGAGCGGCTGGCCGAGATAGCGCAGTGGTTTGTCCGGGGTGACGAAGGCCAGACCGGGGCGTTTCACCGTTTGCTCGCTGTGCAGCCACCACAGGCCATCGCCCAACGGCAACGCTTCAACCTGTTGCAGCACGGCGGAAAAACCATTGCTCACGCAGTCGGCCTGGCGCAACAAACGTGCGCCGCGCCACACCAGCTCCTCGAAATCTTCGGCCGCCACACCGAGGCCGATCATCTGCGCATCCAGCGCCAGCTCCTGCGGCGCGCCTTGCAGCAATTTCAGCAGCGCTTCAGCGGAACCGGCGCGACGCAGTGCCTGGCCCAGGTCAGTCTCGCCGAGGGCGCGGGTCAGCAATTGCAATAGGCGCAGATGCTCATCGGATTTGGCTGCGATACCGATCGCCAGGTAAACGATATGACCGTCGCCCCAGTCCACACCTTCAGGGAACTGCATCAGGCGCACACCGGTGGTGAACACCAGGTCGCGGGTTTCGGGGGTACCGTGGGGAATGGCAATACCTTGACCGAGAAAGGTCGAGCCCTGGGCCTCCCGCGCCTGTAAACCGGCCAGATAACCCTCGGCAACCAGGCCGTCGGCGACCAGATGCCGAGCCAGCAATTGCAGCGCTGCGGATTTATCCACAGCCGACTGGCCCATGGAAATCTGCTCTACAGTGAGCTCGAGCATGCTTTCTCCTTTTTGGCGCCTTGGGGCACCAGGTATTGTTTTGAATGAGTCAGCTTAGGCGCTTGGTCATCGCTTTTGGCGGTTTCACGGCAGAACCGGCCAAAGGCACCTAAAACGTAGAAAATACGCCTGCTGAAACGTTTAATCTAGATCGATTGGCACGTTACTCGATATTGGCCCATCCTTGAAGTCCAACTTGTCGGATGCGTTGCGACAATGGTCGCCTGCCTTAATCGGTTAGGATTGACGAAAATGTCGAGGCAATCTCGAAAAAACAAGGAAACAGCGGGTTGAAACTCAGTGATATTGCCCAGTTGGCCGGTGTGTCCGTCACCACCGCCAGCTATGTCATCAATGGCAAGGCCGAACAACAGCGCATCAGTAGCGCCACCGTCGAACGCGTGCGCGCGGTCGTCGAACAACATGGCTTCACGCCTAACCCACAGGCCGCCGGCTTGCGCAGCCGACACACGCGCACGTTGGGGTTCATTCTGCCGGATCTGGAAAACCCCAGTTACGCGCGAATCGCCAAATTGCTCGAACAAGGCGCACGCGCCCGCGGTTATCAGCTGCTGATCGCCAGTTCCGACGATGCCCCGGACAGCGAGCGGCAATTGCTGCAACTGTTCCGCGCCCGGCGCTGCGACGCGCTGATCGTTGCCAGCTGCCTGCCGGCCGGCGACGACAGCTATCACCAGTTGCAAGCCAAGGGCATACCGATCATTGCCATCGACCGGGTCATGGAGCCCGAGCACTTCTGCTCCGTGATCAGCGACGACCGCGAGGCCAGCCTGCAACTGACCCGCAGCCTGCTGGAGCCGCAGCCCAAACAGATCGCCCTGATCGGTGCCCGCCCGGAACTGAGCATCAGCCGGGAGCGCGCCGCGGGCTTCAATGAGGCCCTCACCGGGTTCAACGGCGAAGTACTGATCGAAGAAGGCGAATCCTTCAGCCGCGAGTGCGGCAAACAATTGATGGAAGAGTTGCTGCTGCGCCTGGGCCATTTGCCCGATGCGTTGGTGACCACCTCCTACGTGTTGCTTCAGGGCGTGTTCGATGCGCTGCACGACTTCCCACTGAAAAACCGTCCGCTGCGCCTCGGCACATTCGGTGACACCCAGTTGCTGGACTTCCTGCCATTGCCGGTCAACGCCATGGCCCAGCAACACCAGTTGATCGCCGACAAGGCCCTCGCGCTGGCCCTGGCAGCCATTGAGCAGTCGGATTACCGGCCCGGCGTACAAGCCATTGCGCGCACGTTCAAGCAGCGTATTCGCCAGGACTGAACCGTGGAGCTGATCGATACCCACACCCATCTGGATTTTCCGGACTTCGACGCTGACCGCCAGGCGTTGCTGGCCGAAAGCCGCGCCCTCGGGGTGCGGCGGATCGTGGTGCTGGGGGTTTACCAGGCCAATTGGCAACGGGTCTGGGAGTTAGTGCAGAGTGACCCCGACCTGCACGCCGCGTTCGGGCTGCATCCGGTGTATCTGGACGATCATCGCCCGCAACACCTGAGCGAACTCGGTGACTGGCTGACCCGTCTGGCCGGCCATCGGCAACTGTGTGCGGTGGGCGAGATCGGTCTGGACTACTTCATCGAATCCCTCGACCGCGACCGCCAACAGGCGTTGTTCGAGGCGCAATTGCAACTGGCGGCAGACTTCAATCTTCCGGCATTGATCCATGTGCGGCGTAGCCATGCGGCGGTGATTGCCACACTTAAACGGTTTCGCCTGAAACGTGCCGGGATCATCCACGCCTTCGCCGGCAGCAAGGAGGAGGCGCGGGAATACATCAAGCTCGGTTTCAAGCTCGGCCTTGGCGGTGCCCCGACCTGGCCACAGGCGCTGCGCATGCACCGCGTGCTCGCTGAGCTGCCTCTGGATTCGGTGGTGCTGGAAACCGACTCGCCGGACATGGCGCCCGCCATGTTCCCCGGCCAGCGCAACAGCCCGGCACACTTGCCGGCGATATGCGCGGCGCTGGCCGGCATCATGGCGATCAGCCCCAAGCAATTGGCCGCGGCCAGTACAGCCAATGCCTGCGAGTTGTTTAACTGGTCATAACTGCCGGCACCAGCCAACTGTGGGAGCGGGCTTGCTCGCGAAAGCGATCTTTCAGTCACATTAATGTTAGATGTGCCGCCGTCTTCGCGGGCAAGCCCGCTCCCACAGGGTCCCGAGGAGAATTTCAGACCCGGAACGCACTGATCAACTGTTTCAACTCCACGACCTGAGCCGACAACGCCCGGCTGGCGTCTTCGGTCTGGTGCGCACCTTCTGCGGTACGCTCGCCGGCACGATTGATCTCGACGATGTTCTGGTCGATGTCGTGGGCCACGGCGGTTTGTTGCTCCACGGCGGCGGCAATCTGCTGGTTCTGGTCGACGATCATACCGACCGCTCCCAGAATATTTTCCAGCGCCCGCTGGACCTTCTCCGACTGCCCCACCGTGCCGTTGGCCATTTCATGGCTGGTGCCCATGGCCTTGACCGCCGCGCCGACACCGCCATGGAGCTTGGCGATCATCTGCTCGATTTCTTCGGTCGATTGCTGGGTACGCTTGGCCAGGGTCCGGACTTCATCGGCGACCACGGCGAAACCGCGCCCCTGCTCACCGGCCCGTGCGGCCTCGATAGCGGCATTGAGTGCCAGGAGGTTGGTCTGCTCGGCGATGCTCTTGATCACTTCCAGAACGCGGCTGATGGACTGGCTGTCGCTGGCCAGTTGATTGATCACTAGCACCGACTGATCGATTTCGTTGGCCAGTGCGGCAATGCTGCCTTGCTGCGACTCCACCAGACCGCGACCGCTGATGGTTTCGTCGTTGACACTGTGGGCGCTGCTCACCGCCGCAGCAGCACTGCGCGCGACCTCCTGGGAAGTGGCCGACATCTGGTTCATCGCCGTGGCCACTTGTTCGATCTGTGCGCGCTGCCCGGCGACGGCCTGATTGCTTTGCGCGGAAACGTTTTGCACCTGACCGGCCTGGCGCTCGACTTCGCTGACGGTCTGCCCCACCCGTTCGATCAGGTCATGGATTTTCTTCACGGTGCCGTTGAACACCTCGCCCAATTCGCCCAGCTCGTCACGGCTGTGGGCGCTAAAGGTCACGGTCATGTCGCCGGCCGCCACTTTGTCCATCACCGCTCCCAGACGCTTGAGCGTGGTGCGGGTCGAGGCATAGAAAGCACCGTAGAGATAAAAGATCAACACGAATACGACTGATAACGCCACGGCCTGCAAGACCATGTGCGTGCGGTTCTGGTCCAGGCGTTGCTGCAACTGCGGCCCCAGATACTTGAGGGTTGCTTCGTTGAGTTGGTAAGTCTGGTCCATCAGGGCGCTGACCTGATCGTAAAAGCCCTGCCACGGCGCATCGAGGGTATCGGCCATGACCACTTGCTCTTCGAACAGCTCGCTGGCCTTCTTCAAGGATGCCCGGCTGCTATCGGCCTGAGCGGCCAGGGTGTCGCGGGCGGCTTTGCTGGAACCCAAGGCGTCCTGCAACTTCAGGCCATATTCGGCCTGGAGCTTTTCAATCTGCGCCAGCAACTCATCGAAACGGGTACTCGAAGCCGAGTTGATGAAACCCTGCCCCAACGAGTAAGACCCCATTGCCCGACCTTCGCCCAGAATCTGGGTGACACGTGGTGTGACGAGGGTGACGAGTTCGCTCAATTGGCGCATGTCGCTCTGGTTGTCGCGACTGAGGCCGGACTGGCTGGTGATGAGCTGGCCGAAAATCTGCGCGCTGCCCACAAGCTTGCCGATCAGGGCACTTTTGCTTTGCAGGGAGTTTTCCGTTTGCTGAGCCTTGAACGCGGCGATCATTTCATCGCGCTTGCCATCAAACACCGCGACCTGCTCCGGGTCGCTGGTCATCGCCGTCAGCCCTTGCAGGCGAGTCAGAATATTCTGCTCGAGGGTACTGATTTTCGATTCGACATTGCCGGCCTTGCCGGATTGGCCGAGGCTGACATTGATCTGCACCAGGTTGTTCAGGGTTTCCAGATCACGGCGTAACGTCAGGCTGCTGCCCAACAGGTCGAGACTTTGCAGTTCGATGCGCGTCCCCTGGAACTCGCGGTAGGAGTCACGCACCAGATAGAAGTTGGTCACCAGCATCGGCACCAGGAACAGTACGCTGATCAGGCTGAACTTCATGCCGAAGCTCAGGCGATTCATCAGTGCGACAGCGGGATAGAGCAAGCTCTTCACTGGATGTCTCCCTTCAATTTCTTATTTTTTTTATTGGCAGGCGCAGACAGACAGCAGATAGCCACTATACGGCGCTATCTCTGTATAACTTAAATCGGCAGGATGTTTTGTAACTTAAGGTTAACGACAGGGCGAAGCACTTCAGGCAAGTGATCACCCTGTGGCGAGGGGGCAAGCCCCTTCGCCACAATGGCTCAGTGCAGGCCTAATGCAGGACCGTCCACAACGCAAACCCGGCATACCAGAGCACCGCCGCACGCAGCAGCAGCGCCCAGATGCGGTCCAGGTTGTTGATACCTTCCACGCCGGCCACCGGTGCCGGAATTTCACCGGCCACCAGCCCGACCTTCACGATCAATTGCGCGGCGCTGATGTTCCAGTTCAGCAGTTCATGCAGCATCACCCGACTGACCGCGACAAAATTGCCGACCAACGCCAGGCTCGCCGCCAGCAGACGCACCGGCAACCAGTCGAAGGCGTGACGCAGTTGCCCGGCGCGCTCGACCAGCGCCGGGTTTTCCCCGTGTTCTTCGGCCAGCGCCAGCAGCCGATAACTCAGCGCCGCGACCGGCCCCAACAGGAAGTACCAGAAAATCACCGCGAAAAAGCTCTGGTAGGCCTCCCACAGCAAATGCCCTTCGACCTGCTCCAGCAACTGCTCGCCACTGTCTGCACAGATATCCAGATCGCGCTTGGCGACAAGGGCCGCTGCTTGCAGATCCTCCCGACGCCAGGCATCGCGGAACGGCCCGAGATCGCCCAGCAGATCACCGCGCCCCAGGCTGTAGATCACGACCAGCAAATGGATCGGCAACGCGAGCAACCCGTAGGCCACCGGCTCGATGACGACCAGCAGCAATCCCAGCAACGCCACCGGCAACAAGACCACCACCGACAACACCAGCCATGGCCGGCCCGAAAGCCGCGGGCTGGTCTCAAGCTTGTTCAGCTCGCGCGTCCAGCCACTGTCACGCTGAACCTGATGGCGCAGGGCCGAGAACTTTTCGATCCACACCGCCAATAGCAACACCAGAAAACTCATTGCCCATCCTCTTGTGCCAGGGCGGCACGATAGCGTGCCCAGTCGAACGCCGGCCCTGGATCGGTTTTGCGCCCGGGTGCAATGTCGCTGTGCCCGCAGATGCGCTCTGTGGTGATTGCCGTGAACGCCTGTTGCAACTGGCGGGTCAGGGCTGTCAAAGCGTTGTATTGCGCGTCGGTGAACGGCAGATCATCCGTGCCTTCGAGCTCAATGCCCACGGAAAAATCGTTACAGGTTTCCCGCCCCTCGAAGCTCGAGACCCCTGCATGCCACGCACGCTCAAGGCATGAAACAAACTGGGTGACCGTTCCGTCACGCTCGATCAGAAAGTGCGCGGACACCCGCAAATCCGCAATCCCTTCAAAATAGGGATGCTCGGTGACATCCAGGCGATTCTGGAAAAACTCCTGCACCTTGCCCGTGGCGAACTGCGCCGGTGGCAGGCTGATGTTGTGGATCACCAGCAGGGAAATCTCGTCTGTGGGGCGCGCATTGAAGTTGGGTGAGGGGCAGACATGCACACCCTGAATCCAACCGCTCGCGGGGTCCAACTGCATACCGATTCCTTCAACGTCGACTGTGTTGGCACAGTATGCCGCGATATTCCCCCAAGGCGCGATCACTTGCCGCGCTTGAGGCGCTTGAGGTTGCCGATCACCCGCTCGAGAGCTCGCTCGAACAGCAAGGTGTCGTCAAGCACTCGCGCCACACCATTGCGCAGCTCCAGGGCCAGCTCAGGGCGACTGCGCTCGAGCACTTTCATGCCGGTGCGGTTGACGAAGATGTATTGGCCGGTGGTTGCAATGATAGCCACCAGTTTCCAGCGAAGGCTGTTTTCCGGGTCTTCCTGAAACTCGACCCAACAGCCCGGAAGCATTTTATCGACCTGACGCAACCCCGCATCGTCCGCCAGCAAACGTATCGGCTCACTGTGCACCTGACTTTCGTCAGCCATGTGCAGGACGACAGGCGTCAGCACCTCGATCATCAGCGACGCACTGGCAGATGAGCCCCCCGCTGCCTGAACGTGCAAGCTTTCCAGCTCGCTGAAAAATTCGCTGGCGGTAAACGGATCGAACGCCGATGAGTTCAGCCCGTCGCGCAATGACTTGAGCAAATCCGGTACCAGGGCCAACATCCTGGTCGCATCGGACTCGTGGTGACGCTGAACGCTCCAGACCAATTGCTCCAGGGTACGCACATCGGCATGCCACTCTGCCGACTGATCGCCATGCTTGAGGTACGTCAGCAGCAGTACTTTGCTCCAGGCCTCCTGGACAAACCCCAACACGCCTTGCGGCAGGAACTTGCCAAACAACGCCTGATTCAGCACCTGCTCGACACGCTGGCGGGCCAGCCCGGTCTTGGCCCGTCCTTCCTCGGCATCACGAATGCGCTGCTCGAGCAGCTCGCTGCGACGGCGCTCGTCCTGGGTAAACGCGAGAAAATCGGCCAGCAGTTCGGAAAATATTGCGGGGTCATCGACAAAGTCATTCAACAAACGCTGTACGACCTGATCGATGCGCACGTACAGGCTGTCACGCTGATGATCGTCACAGGCGTCCCAACCCATTGCCGCGCTGGCGATTTCGTTGAGCAGGCGTCGTGCCGGATGACTGCTGCGACTGAAGAAACTCTTGTCGAGCACCGCCACCTTGACCAGTGGAATCTGCAGTCGGCCGATCAGCGCCTTGAGCGGATCCGGCAGATTGCGATCATCGAGCATGCATTCGAACAGCATGGCGACCAGGTTGATCACATCTTCATCGGCCTCCCCGAGAACCCGCGACCTGCCACTTTTGACGCTGACCCGGGTGAGTAACTGTTCGAGCTGGTTGCGCAGGTCAAAATCGTCCACGACTTCCGGAGCCGGCACGTATTGCTGCAAATGCGACAGCAGGCGCAACAGATCGCGCGTGGATATCGGCAGCGCAGTGGCACTGACTTCCAGCGTTGGCGACAGGCTGCCGCGAACGTTGAACAGCAGGGCCTGCAACGCGGCGAAAACCTCCTGGACATTGTCATCGATGGGCAAGCAGGCCGCAGTGACGGCCCCATCGGTCGATTCGACGAAGGCGCTGTCGGGTCGGCCCGTGGCACTACGCATCGGGGCCGGTTTAAGGTCAGGTAACACACCGGTAGCGAGCAGCAGTTGATTGGCTTCGGCGTAAAGCCGATCGGTCTCGCTGAGCACATAACGCTCGAACAACCCGAGGATGATCAGCTTGACCTTGATCTCCAGTCCCAGCTGGCGTGCAGCCTGCAAGAAGTATCCGCAGAGCATCGCCGGGCTCATGGGGTTGTGCAGATCGCCCAACACCTTGCCCGACAAGGCGCAGAGTCGGGCCGTCAGTTGATCCAGGGCCAACCCGTCACGGTCCAGCACCCGGCTGACCATCGCATCCACCGCGGCTGAACGCTCCCGCTCCTCATCGGTTTGCGCCAAAGATGCATCGGCCGCCAAGGCCTGGGGCATGGCGGCAATGGCAGGGTCGTATTGGGCAAGCCGGATGAACGCGCCGAAGAACTGCTCGAGAAACACCCGCTCGATGCTTTTGTGCTTGAGACGCAAATCGCGCATTGTTTGAAAGAAGATGTTCTGCTCAACGTCACAGCGAGCTCGGTCGGCCATTTCGAAGAGGGTGTCGTCGGCGTTATCGAACAACGCCTGCAATCCGTGTCGCAGCTGTTGTGCGGCCTTGTCGCGGACCTGGAGAAGAATCGCCGGCAGTCGGGCGAGTGGCGAGTGAGCCACCTGGTCGGTAGTTGCCTTGTGCAAAGGCACTACATTCCCGTCGTTGTGCATTCGGCCTCCCTGGAACGGTAATGCTTCGAATCGTCAAATCGATGACGTCAAATACAAGGCGAATTATCTTGTAAAAGCTCCACCTTGCGCCAGAAGACTCTGCACCTCATCTCAAACAGGCGTTTGCTCGGTATCGATGGCCCACACCGACACCCTCAGGGATTCGACCAAATGCAGGCGCCATTGCCAACGTAATGCTCTGATGCCTTGGGTTGGTCCATGCCATGGCCCTATAATCGAGCCACTTTGTTTGTGGAGTCCGTTATGCCGAATCTACGTCTCGCCGATCTGACCGCCGAAATCGAAGCCAACGTGCGCCGTGCGTTGCTTGAAGACATCGGCAGCGGCGACATCACCGCGCAGTTGATCCCGGCCGAACGCCTGGCCACAGCCACCATCATCACCCGCGATGCGGCCGTCATCAGCGGCACCGCCTGGGTGGATAACGTGTTTCGGCAACTGGACCCACGGGTGGCGGTGCACTGGCAGGTTGCAGACGGTGAACGGGTGACGCCCAATCAGGTGCTGTTCCACCTCGAAGGCCCGGCGCGCTCACTGCTGACCGGCGAACGCAGCGCCCTGAACTTCCTGCAACTGCTCTCGGGCGTAGCCACCCGCGCGCAATACCTGGCGGACTTCGTGGCCGAGACTCAGGTCAAGCTGCTCGACACCCGCAAAACGCTGCCGGGGCTGCGCCTGGCGCAAAAGTACGCCGTAACCTGCGGCGGTTGCCACAACCACCGCATCGGCCTGTATGACGCCTTCCTGATCAAGGAAAACCACATCGCCGCCAGCGGCGGCATCGCGCAGGCCATCGCGGCCGCGCACAAGATCGCCCCGGGCAAGCCGGTCGAGATTGAAGTGGAAAGCCTGGATGAACTGAAAGAAGCGCTGGCGGCCGGTGCCGACATCATCATGCTCGACGAACTGAGCCTGGACGACATGCGCGAAGCCGTGCGCCTGAATGCTGGCAAGGCCAAGCTGGAGGCCAGCGGCGGGATCAACGAGAGCACGTTGCTGCCGATTGCCCGGACCGGTGTGGATTACATTTCGATCGGTGCAATGACCAAGGATGTGAAGGCGGTCGATCTGTCGATGCGCTTGAGTATTTGAGAAGCAGTTAATAGCGACAAGCTGCAAGCTTCAAGCGGATCTGCCTTGACTTGAAGCTTGCCGCTTGAAGCTTGAAGCTGCTCTCAAACCACCAAATTGTTCATCTCGCAGTACTCTTCCCACTCGACGCCCAGCACCTCGGCCGCTTCTTTGTGCAACTTCAGGCGTTCTGTCTCGTACTCCTCCGGGGTCGAGGTGTACTTGAGCGTCAGCTCCCACGGCTGCAAGCCCTGGGCTTCGGCTTCATCCTCGAAGGCCCATTGAATCTGGTCTTTCTGATCGTCCGGACTCAAGTCCTTGATCTCGTCCATCAATTCGGGCGCGTCCAGCACGTACTTCTTGAGGGCTTCTTCGTGTCTTTCTTCTTGGCTCAATTCTTTTACGGTCATGTTGTTCTCGCTGATCTGGGGAATGGAAGATGGATCTGGATCATCAAGGATCTCTCTGACGCAGAAGAACCGCTTGTAGCCCGGTCTGTCTGGCCTTCAGAACCATTCGGGATCATCTGAAAACTGCTGGGCGAAGCTCATGCAGGCTCCGAATATAGGATGTTTGTCGGACGATTTGCACGTCTCTTTACATCTCCCCACAAAAAGTTGTGCACAGGATGCGCTGATGGCGGCGAGAAGTTCAGACAGCAGCGGGATTTCCAGCCTGAAACGGGAAGTCAGCGATCAGGACCGCGAACCCGACAACCTCAAGCGGACCGTCGAAGACTTGAGCAGAAAGGTGAAATAACCAGAGGGGAGATGGTGCCCGAGACAGGAATCGAACCTGCGACCTTCGCGTTACGAGTGCGCTGCTCTACCGGCTGAGCTACACGGGCGGTGGGCTAAACCTAGCATTGCTATCGAGGTCCGGCAACTTCGCGCAATGTCTCGATGTTTCGCAGACAAAAAAATGCCCCGCCGTTTTCACGGCGGGGCATTTTTTACAACGCTGAAGCGGTCAGGCGTAAGGCGCGATTAAACGCCCGAAGCCTTGGCTGCTGCCACGTCTTTGATGGACAGCTTGATACGGCCGCGGTTGTCCACGTCCAGTACCAGCACTTCCACTTCCTGGCCTTCTTTCAGGATGTCGGTCACTTTCTCTACGCGAGCGTCGCTCAGCATGGAGATGTGAACCAGACCATCCTTGCCTGGCAGGATGTTGACGAATGCGCCGAAGTCGACGATGCGCTCAACCTTGCCCACGTAGATCTTGCCGATCTCGGCTTCAGCGGTGATACCCAGAACGCGCTGACGTGCAGCTTCAGCCGCTTCCTTGGTTTCGCCGAAGATCTTGATCGAACCGTCGTCTTCGATGTCGATCGAAGCCTTGGTTTCTTCGCAGATCGCACGGATGGTCGCGCCGCCTTTACCGATGACATCACGGATCTTGTCGGTGTCGATCTTCATCGCGATCATGGTCGGAGCGTTGGCCGACAGTTCGGTACGCGACTGGCCGATGATCTGGTTCATCTGGCCGAGGATGTTCAGGCGCGCTTCCAGGGCTTGCCCCAGAGCGATCTCCATGATTTCTTCGGTGATGCCCTTGATCTTGATGTCCATCTGCAGCGCGGTGACGCCTTTGGCGGTACCGGCTACCTTGAAGTCCATGTCGCCCAGGTGGTCTTCGTCACCCAGGATGTCGGTCAGGACGGCGAACTTCTCGCCTTCTTTAACCAGACCCATGGCGATACCGGCAACTGGTGCCTTCATCGGCACACCGGCGTCCATCAGGGCCAGGGAAGCGCCGCAAACGGAAGCCATCGAGCTCGAACCGTTGGATTCGGTGATTTCCGACACTACACGGATGGTGTACGGGAACACGTCAGCGGCAGGCAGCATGGCCGAAACCGAACGACGGGCCAGACGGCCGTGACCGATTTCACGACGACCAGCACCACCCATGCGACCACACTCGCCCACCGAGAACGGAGGGAAGTTGTAGTGCAGCATGAACGGGTCTTTTTTCTCGCCTTCCAGGGTATCGAGCAGCTGTGCATCACGGGCAGTACCCAGAGTTGCAACGACCAGAGCCTGGGTTTCGCCACGGGTGAACAGGGCCGAACCGTGGGTTTTTGGCAGAACACCGACTTCGATGTTCAACGGACGTACGGTCTTGGTGTCGCGACCGTCGATACGTGGCTTGCCGTTTACGATGTTTTCGCGAACGGTGCGGTATTCGATTTCGCCGAAAGCCGCTTTGACTTCGCTGGAAGAAGGCTGGCCTTCTTCACCGGACAGCTTGGCAACGACCTGGTCCTTCAGCTCGCCCAGGCGAGCGTAACGGTCGGCCTTGACGGTGATGGTGTAGGCCTGGGAGATCGCTTCGCCGAACTCGGCACGGATAGCGCCCAGCAGTTCGGTGGCTTCTGGCGCAGGAGCCCAGGTCCAGGTTGGCTTGGCAGCTTCGGCAGCCAGTTCTTTGACCGCGTTGATCACAACCTGGAACTCGTCGTGAGCAAACAGTACCGCGCCCAGCATCTGGTCTTCGGTCAGCTCTTTGGCTTCCGATTCAACCATCAGCACGGCGTCCGAAGTACCGGCAACGACCATGTCCAGGCTCGAAGCAGCTTGCTGCTCGTAAGTCGGGTTCAGCAGGTAGCCGGTGCTTTCGTGGAAAGCAACGCGGGCAGCGCCGATCGGGCCATCGAAAGGAATGCCGGAGATCGCCAGGGCAGCCGAGGTACCGATCATCGCAGCGATGTCCGGATCGGTCTTCTTGCTGGTGGAAACGACGGTGCAGACAACCTGCACTTCGTTCATGAAGCCTTCAGGGAACAGCGGACGGATCGGACGGTCGATCAGTCGGGAAGTCAGGGTTTCTTTCTCGGAAGGACGGCCTTCGCGCTTGAAGAAACCGCCAGGGATCTTGCCGGCAGCGTAAGTCTTTTCCTGGTAGTGAACAGACAGAGGGAAGAAGCCCTTGCCTGGATCGGCTTGCTTGGCACCGACTACGGTCACCAATACGCTGACGTCGTCGTCAACGGTGACCAATACTGCGCCGGAGGCCTGACGGGCGATGCGGCCAGTCTCGAGGGTAACGGTCGACTGACCGAACTGGAATTTTTTGATTACCGGGTTCACGGTGTCCTACCTTCTTTGTGGCTCTTGGGGGAACTGGTTTCTTGCGAAATTCTTGGGCAATGTCGGGAATCGGCCCGAGCGGTTTGTCCAGGTGTTACTCAGGCAAAGCAGGTATCCAGATAAAACTTGAGGCTGGGAGCCTGCCATGCGCCGGCGGGAAACCCGCTGGTGCACGACAGACAACCAACCTCTAGCGCAATCGCTTATTAGCGACGCAGACCCAGGCGACCGATCAGAGTCTGATAGCGACCCAGATCCTTGCCTTTCAGGTAGTCCAGCAGCTTACGACGCTGGTTAACCATGCGGATCAGACCACGACGGGAGTGGTGGTCTTTACCGTTGGCCTTGAAGTGACCTTGCAGCTTGTTGATGTTGGCGGTCAGCAGTGCAACTTGCACTTCTGGCGAACCAGTGTCACCAACAGCTTGCTGGTAGTCAGCAACGATTTGAGCTTTTTCTTGAACGTCGAGAGCCATGAGGCAATCCTTTTATCAGGAAACTGTTTGTCGAAAAACAGTTTCAACAGGCCAGGGACAAATCCCTGTATCTAAAAATGAGTAGTGACCGTGCCTGTTAACAGCCACCCTCGTTCGGTCATTCTGACCGAATCAGTCGACGCGGCGCGATGCGCCCGTCTTCGCTCACTTCACCGATACCGATGAAGCGACCATTGTGATCCTGTACCCGCACCATGCCGAACTTCGGAGCATCCGGGGCACGTACCGGCTGGCCGTTGAGCCAGTAGAACGCACTTGCTTCCGAGAACTGCAACAGTGGCCAATCCAGCAGGCCGCTGTCCGATGGCATCAGGAAGCGATCGACCGCTTCGTTGCCGCCTTCGGCATGTACCGCTTCCAGCTCTTCGAGAGTAACCGTCTGCGCCAGGGTGAATGGCCCGGCCTGGGTACGTCGCAGTTCTGCAACGTAAGCGCCACAACCGAGTTGCTCACCAATATCCTCCACCAGGGTACGGATATAGGTGCCTTTGCTGCAATCCACCGCCAGCCGCGCAGTATCTCCTTCGAAGGCCAGCAATTCCAAGCGCGTAATAGTAACAGAACGCGGTTCGCGCTCCACTACTTCGCCTGCACGAGCCAGCTTGTACAGCGGCTGGCCATCACGCTTGAGCGCCGAGTACATCGGCGGTATCTGACTGATTTGCCCACGAAATTTCGGCAGTACAGCCTCGATATCGGAGCGACCAACGGTCACCGGGCGCTCCTGCAAAACTTCACCTTCGGCATCCGCCGTGGTGGTGGTCTTGCCCAGTTGCGCCAGGGTTTCGTAACCCTTGTCGGAGTCGAGCAGGTATTGCGAGAACTTGGTGGCTTCGCCGAAGCACAGCGGCAACACGCCGGAGGCCAAGGGATCGAGACTGCCGGTATGACCTGCCTTTTCGGCGTTCAGCAACCAGCGAACCTTCTGCAAGGCCGCGTTGGAGGTGAACCCCAGCGGCTTGTCGAGAAGGATAATGCCGCTGACGTTGCGACGGATACGTTTGACCTGAGCCACCGATTACTCCTTGGTGTCTTCGGCTTCTGCCGTAACCGGATGCTGATTGTCTTCAGCCACTGCGCGCTCGATCAATGCCGACAGATGCGCACCACGCACGACGCTTTCGTCGTAGTGGAAGTGCAGCTGTGGAACGCTGCGCAGCTTCATCTCGCGAGCCAGCTGCATGCGCAGGAAACCGGCGGCGGAGTTCAGCACCTTGATGCTTTGTGCGATTTCTTCGGCGCTGTCCTGCCCCATCACGGTGATGAAGATCTTGGCGTGACCGACGTCACGGCTGACTTCCACTGCGGTAATGGTGACCAGGCCGACGCGCGGATCTTTGACTTCACGACGGATCAGTTGTGCCAGCTCACGCTGCATCTGATCGCCGATACGTTGGGTACGGCTGTATTCTTTTGCCATGTCTTGTTACCTGTTACTGCCACACGGTGAAACCCGTGGGGTCTGAAAGCGGCAAACGCCCGGCCTGACAAAAGCCAGACCGGGCGTTGCGTTTAGAGTCCTGGTGACGAATTGCGCATTTGCATGCGGCTCCCCGTCACGGCTCCTGAAGTGCGCGAGTTAGAGGCTGCGAGCAACCTGCACCTTCTCAAAGACTTCGATCTTGTCACCGACCTTGACGTCGTTGTAGCTCTTCACGCCGATACCGCATTCCATGCCGGCACGTACTTCGGAAGCGTCATCCTTGAAGCGGCGCAGGGATTCCAGCTCGCCTTCGAAGATAACGATGTCTTCACGCAGTACACGGATTGGACGGTTACGGTGCACAACACCTTCGATAACCATGCAACCGGCGATCGCGCCAAACTTCGGCGAGCGGAACACGTCACGCACTTCGGCGATGCCAAGGATGTTCTCGCGAACATCGCTGCCGAGCATACCGGTCAAGGCTTTCTTGACGTCTTCGATGATGTCGTAGATCACGTTGTAGTAACGCATATCCAGACCTTCCTGCTCGACGATCTTGCGCGCGCCGGCATCGGCACGCACGTTGAAGCCGAACAGTACAGCGTTGGAGGCCAGTGCCAGGTTGGCATCGGATTCGGTGATACCACCGACGCCGCCACCGACCACACGCACTTGCACTTCGTCGTTACCCAGGCCGTTCAAGGCGCCGTTCAACGCTTCGAGCGAACCACGGACGTCGGATTTGAGGACGATGTTGAGCGTCTTCTTCTCTTCCTGACCCATGCTTTCGAAGATGTTTTCCAGCTTGCCGGCGTGAGCGCGAGCCAGTTTGACTTCGCGGAACTTGCCTTGACGGAACAGAGCCACTTCACGGGCTTTCTTCTCGTCGGCAACCACGCTCATCTCGTCGCCAGCGTCCGGGGTACCGTCCAGGCCGAGAATCTCGACAGGGATGGCCGGACCGGCTTCCTTGATTGGCTTGCCGTTCTCGTCGAGCATGGCGCGAACGCGACCATAGTTCGAACCGACCAGGACCATGTCGCCCTGACGCAGGGTACCGTCTTGAACCAACACGGTAGCCACCGGGCCACGGCCCTTGTCCAGGCGGGATTCAACCACGACACCACGGCCAGGAGCCGATGGGGTTGCAGTCAGTTCCAGGACTTCGGCTTGCAGCAGAACGGCTTCGAGCAGTTCGTCTACACCGGTACCCATCTTCGCCGAAACCGGTACGAATGGAGTGTCGCCACCCCACTCTTCCGAGGTCACGCCGTGTACCGACAGTTCGCTACGGATGCGATCGAGGTCAGCGCCTGGCTTGTCGATCTTGTTCACAGCGACAACCAGCGGAACGCCAGCAGCCTGAGCATGCTGAACAGCTTCGATGGTTTGCGGCATTACGCCGTCGTCCGCTGCAACCACGAGGATCACGATGTCGGTCGCCTTGGCACCACGGGCACGCATCGCGGTAAACGCGGCGTGACCAGGGGTGTCGAGGAACGTCACCATGCCACGGTCGGTTTCAACGTGGTACGCACCGATGTGCTGGGTGATGCCGCCGGCTTCGCCAGCTGCAACCTTGGCACGACGGATGTAGTCGAGCAGGGAAGTCTTACCGTGGTCAACGTGGCCCATTACGGTCACGACGGGTGCACGGGAAACAGCCTCGCCTTCAAACTTCAGGGACTCGGCCAGGGAATCTTCCAGGGCGGTGTCGCTGACCAGGGTCACTTTGTGGCCCAGCTCTTCGGCAACCAGTTGGGCAGTTTCCTGATCCAGTACCTGGTTGATGGTCGCTGGAGTACCCAGTTTGAACATGAACTTGATGATTTCAGCAGCCTTGACCGACATCTGCTGGGCCAGATCGCCCACAGTGATGGTCTCGCCGATCTTCACTTCGCGCACGACAGGGCCGGTCGGGCTCTGGAAACCGTGGGCGTTGCGCTTCTTCAGCTTGGCCTTGCCGCGACCACCACGACGGAAGCCATCGCTTTCTTCGTCGGTAGTACGTGGGGCAACGCGTGGCGCTGGCGCCTTTTCCTTGACCGAAGCACGATGCGGAGCGTTTTTGCGCTCGCCATCGCCACCACCGCGACGATTGTTGTCGTCGGCACGTGGTTTGTCCGGACGACGCTGTTCGTCGCGCTTGCGAGTGTCTGCAGCAGGTGCCGGAGCAGCGGCCACAACCGGTGCGCTTTCACGCACCGGCTCGGCTACCACAGCAGGCGCTGCAACAGGTTCGGCTGGAGCGGTCGGCGCAGCAGCAGGCTGGCGACGCGCTTCTTCTTCGGCGCGACGCTTGGCTTCTTCTTCAGCCTTCTGACGTGCAGCATTTTCTACTGCGCGACGTTCATCCAGTTCACGCTTGCGCTCGGCTTCGATTTCTTCCGGGCTGCGCTGTACGAAGACTTTCTTCTTGCGTACTTCAACGCTGATGCTTTTGCTGCCGGCAACCCGCAGGGTGCTGGTGGTTTTACGCTGCAGCGTAATCTTGCGTGGTTCTTCCACTTTCGCCTTGTGGCTGCTTTTCAAGTGAGTCAGCAACGATTGCTTCTCACTGTCAGTCACACTTTCTTCGGCGGCGGTGTGCGGCAGACCTGCCTCACGCATCTGCTGCAACAGGCGCTCTACCGGTGTTTTGACCTCATCGGCCAGTTGTTTCACCGTGACTTGCGTCATGCACTTCTCTCCTCAGGCCGCGCCTAATTACTCGAACCAGTGGGCTCGGGCGGCCATGATCAACTTGCCGGCACGATCATCGTCAATGCCGTCGATGTCGAGCAGGTCGTCAATAGACTGCTCGGCCAGGTCTTCGCGGGTAACTACGCCGCGCACCGCCAGTTCCATCGCCAAATCCTTGTCCATACCCTCAAGCGAGAGCAGGTCTTCGGCCGGATGGGCGTCTGCCAGCTTTTCCTCAGTAGCGATGGCTTTGGTCAACAAGCGATCCTTGGCACGAGCGCGAAGCTCGTTGACGATTTCCTCGTCAAAGCCGTCGATGTTGAGCATTTCTTCCAGCGGTACGTAGGCAATCTCTTCCAGGCTGGTGAAGCCTTCATCTACCAGCACCTGAGCCAGTTCTTCGTCGACTTCCAGCTCGTCGATGAAGTTGCGCAGGATGTCGCCGGTTTCTGCTTGCTGCTTAGCCTGGATGTCCGATTCGGTCATCACGTTCAGGGTCCAGCCAGTCAACTGGCTGGCCAGACGCACGTTCTGACCACCGCGACCAATGGCCTGAGCCAGATTGTCTGCGCCAACGGCGATGTCCATTGCATGGGCATCTTCGTCAACGATAATTGCCGCAACCTCGGCCGGGGACATGGCGTTGATCACGAACTGAGCCGGGTTGTCGTCCCACAGAACGATGTCAACACGCTCACCGCCCAACTCACCCGACACTGCCTGGACGCGCGAACCGCGCATACCGATGCAAGCGCCTTGCGGGTCGATGCGTTTGTCCTTGGAGCGGACGGCGATCTTGGCGCGGGATCCCGGATCACGGGACGCAGCCATCACTTCGATCAGGCCTTCGGCAATTTCCGGCACTTCGATGCGGAACAACTCGATCAGCATTTCCGGCGCGGTACGCGACAGGATCAGCTGCGGGCCGCGGTTCTCGGTGCGGATTTCCTTGAGCAGCGCACGCAGACGCACGCCAACCCGGAAAGTTTCGCGAGAAATGATGTCTTCACGGGCCAGCAACGCTTCGGCGTTGTTGCCCAGATCAACGATCACGTTGTCGCGGGTGACTTTTTTCACGGTGCCGGAGATGATTTCACCCAGGCGCTCGCGATAAGCGTCAACAACCTGAGCTCGCTCGGCTTCGCGAACTTTCTGCACGATGACTTGTTTGGCAGTCTGTGCAGCAATGCGGCCGAATTCGATGGACTCGATTTTCTCTTCGACAACGTCACCGACCTTGGCGCCAGGGTGCGTTTCGGCAACCTTGCTCGGCCAGGTTTCGATGGCCGGATCGTCCAGGTCTGCCTCTTCGACGACCGTCCAGCGACGGAAAGTCTCGTAGGCACCCGTGTGGCGATTGATTTCCACACGCAGATCAACTTCGTCTTCGAAACGCTTTTTGGTCGCAGTGGCCAGGGCCAGCTCCAGCGCTTCAAAAATCACGTTTGCCGGTACACCCTTTTCGTTGGATACCGACTCAACAACCAGCAGTACTTCTTTGCTCATCGTACGCCTCGCCTTTCGCAAGCCATTGGATCCGCGGGATCCGCAGTATCTGGCACGCCTCAGTCAAAACTGGGAATAATGTTGGCCTTGTCGATCATATCGATCGGCAACAGGAACTCATGGTCTTCTACCTGCACCACGACATCCTGCTCTTCTACGCCGCGCAGAAGGCCCTGAAAGTTGCGTCGTCCTTCAAAAGGCGAGCGCAGCTTGATCTTCACTTGTTCACCGGCAAATTTTGCAAACTGCTCAAGAGTGAACAGAGGGCGTTCCATGCCAGGCGAGGAAACTTCAAGGGTGTATTCAACGGAAATTGGATCTTCAACATCCAGCACACCGCTGATCTGACGGCTGACGATGGCACAATCGTCCACCAGCACGCCGCCCTCTTTATCGATATAAACGCGCAACATCGAGTGACGACCCTGAGCCGAAAACTCGATACCCCAGCATTCATAGCCTAGGGCCACGACCACCGGGGCCAGCAAGGCCTGCAACTCTTCTAGCTTGCTCGACACCTGAACCCCCTAGTGCATGTATGTGCATGCTATGCAAAATAAAAAAATGGGCGAAACGCCCATCCTTGAAACGCCGTCGAACAGCGGCGTAGAAAGTGTCCAGCTAACAAAAAGCCCCTTAAAAGGGGCTCCTTAAACTGGTTGCGGGGGCCGGATTTGAACCGACGACCTTCGGGTTATGAGCCCGACGAGCTACCAGACTGCTCCACCCCGCGACAAAGCTGGGGCGGAAGTATACGACCGATCCCCTACAGGGTCAATGTAACCTTCCACCTGCAAGAAAGCCCGCAACAGCGGGCTCTCCTGACTAATTGGTACCGAGAAGGGGACTCGAACCCCTACACCCTATGGGCACAACCACCTCAAGGTTGCGTGTCTACCAATTCCACCACCTCGGCAATACTACGTTTGAAACCCTTCTTACTTCTGCTCTTGAGCTGGAGGTACGTCAGTCGCTGGAGTAGCCGACTTTTGCTCTTGAAGCACCGGGACATCATCAGAAGCCGGTTGTTGCTTTGGAACTTCCAGTACCGCTGGATTTGGGAGACCTACCTGAGTCAGCTGTTGAGCCTTCTCTTTAGCAAAGTAACCTAACCCCAAGCTGGTTATGAAAAAACCTGCGGCAAGTATAGCAGTAAACTTACTAAGAAAGGTAGAGGAACCTTGGCTTCCGAACACAGTATTTGAAGCACCTGCTCCGAAAGACGCACCAGCGTCCGCACCTTTACCCTGCTGCAGCAAAACCAGAGCTACTACGCCCAATGCACCCAGCAGATGAAAAACGACTACGACTGTTTCCAGCATTTTTTCAGTTTCCCGCGGCGCGACAAATCGCACCGAACTCATCTGCATTCAGGGAAGCCCCACCAATGAGGCCCCCATCGATATCCGGCATGCCGAACAGTTCGACCGCATTGGCCGCCTTCACGCTGCCGCCGTATAGAAGCCGCACACCTTGTGCGACTTCAGAATTCTCTGCCGCCAACTGGGCGCGAATGGCTGCGTGCACATCCTGCGCCTGTTGTGGCGTTGCAGTCAGCCCGGTGCCAATGGCCCAGACCGGCTCATAAGCGATCACCGCCCTGGCAAAGGCACCGACACCCAGCTCCTCAATGATACTGCCCAGCTGACGCGAGACAACCTCAAGAGTCTTTCCGGCTTCACGCTGCTCAAGGGTTTCCCCTATGCACAACACCGGAATCAAGCCACACGCCTGTGCCGCTGCGAACTTGCGGATCAGCATTCCGTCCTGCTCGCCCATGATCTGGCGGCGCTCGGAGTGCCCGACAAGCACCAGGGAACAACCTGCATCCACCAACTGACTCGGTGCAACTTCACCAGTCAACGCACCTTGCCCGGACTCCACCGCAGAATTCTGCGCGCCGACCGAAATCGACTTTCCTTTCAGGCCATCAATCACTTGATTGATATGCAGAAAAGGCGGGAATACCGCGACATCAACACCGCTCGGCAAGGCCAAGTCACGAAGGCCGTTGATCAGCTCAGCGACGCTGGCGCGGGTACCGTGCATCTTCCAGTTACCAGCTACCATAGGGCGACGCATGCTGTACCTCGTCGGTCAAAGTGGGCGCAGATGTTACCCAACACAATCAAGGCTGGCAAGCCGAATTCAGGCAGAAACTTCAGTAACCAGTTTTGCCAGCTCTTCGGCATAGCCGCGAACCAGGGTTTCGTCTTCGCCTTCGACCATCACACGCACCAGCGGTTCGGTTCCGGACTTGCGCAACAGCACTCGCCCACGCCCCGCCATCGCCTGGGTCACACGCTCGCTGGCCTCCTTGACCGATGGATGCTCAAGGGGGTTTGCACCACCGCCGAAGCGAACATTGATCAGTACCTGAGGGCACTTGCGCAGCGCCTGACGAGCCTGCGCCAGACTTTCATCCCGCGTGCTCAGCGCGATCAGCACCTGCAGCGCGGCAATGATTGCATCACCCGTGGTGGTGTGACTGAAGCACACGATGTGTCCGGAGTTTTCACCACCCACGATCCAGTTGCGCTCCAGCAATTCGGCAATCACATAGCGGTCACCGACATTGGCACGCACGAAGGGAACACCGAGGTCAGCCAGGGCCAGTTCCAGCCCCAGGTTACTCATCAGGGTTCCGACTACGCCGCCCTGCAGCTTGTCGCGCTCATGCAGGTCGCGGGCAATGATGAACAGCAACTCGTCGCCATCGACCACAGCCCCCGTGTGGTCGACCATCTGAACGCGATCGCCGTCACCATCGAAGGCGATGCCCAGATCGGCATGCTCAGCCACGACGGCAGCCTGCAGCGGCCCCATGTGGGTCGAACCGCAATTGTCGTTGATGTTCAACCCGTTCGGCTGCGCCGACAGTACGACGACTTCCGCGCCCAGCTCACGGAACACACTCGGCGCCACTTTATAAGTCGCACCGTGAGCGCAGTCGATCACGATCTTCAGGCCAGTGAAGCTGGTGCCGGTGGGCACGCTGCTCTTGCAGAATTCGATATAGCGCCCCGACGCATCGTTGATTCGCGACACCTTGCCGATCTTGCTCGACTCCACCACGGTCATTCGCGTATCGAGCAACTCTTCGATCATCAGCTCAACCTCATCCGGAAGCTTGGTGCCTTTGCCGGAGAAGAACTTGATGCCGTTGTCATCATGCGGATTGTGCGACGCACTGATCACGATACCGGCCTCGGCATGAAAGGTGCGCGTCAGGTAGGCGATCGCCGGGGTCGGCATTGGTCCAAGGAGCATCACATCGGCACCTGCGGAGGTAAGCCCCGCCTCAAGTGCGGACTCGAACATGTAGCCGGAGATCCGGGTGTCCTTGCCTACCAATACCTTGCAGGCGCCCATCTTGCGGAACGCCATGCCGGCAGCCCAGCCGAGCTTGAGCATGAAATCAGGAGTAATCGGGTATTCACCGACACGCCCACGAATACCATCGGTGCCAAAATATTTTTTGCTCATAAGTGCTCCATCATTCTTATTCGGCTGATTCCACTGCGGCGATCATCCGCACCACATCCACTGTTTCGGCTACATCATGGACGCGCAATATACGCGCACCTTTCGCCGAAGCCAGCGCCGCGAGCGCCAAACCGCCATACAGCCGGTCTCCCACCGGACGATTCAATGCCTGACCAATCATGCTCTTTCGCGAAACCCCGACCAACAGGGGCCGCCCCAGCGCATGCAGGGCTTCCATATGTTTGAACAAGCTCAGATTGTGCTGCAAGGTCTTGGCGAAACCAAAGCCGGGGTCAAGAATGATCCGCTCAGCTGGAATACCCGCCAATGAACACTGAACCATGCGCTCGGCGAGAAACTCACCGACTTCCCTTGTAACGTCCTGATACTGCGGATTGTCCTGCATATCGCCTGGCTCGCCCAGCATATGCATCAGGCAAACCGGCAGACCAGTGGCCGCCGCAGCATCCAGCGCACCATCGCGACGCAACGAACGTACGTCATTGATCAACCCGGCACCCAGACGCGCAGTTTCACGCATGACGGCTGGCGTTGAGGTATCGACCGAGATGATGACGTCCAGCTCGCGAGCAATGCGCTCGACAATCGGCGCTACGCGCTCCAGCTCCTCCAGCGGCGACACCGCCCTGGCACCAGGACGGGTGGATTCGCCACCGACATCGATCAGCGTCGCGCCAGCCGCCACCATGGCCTCGGCGTGGCGCATGGCCGCGTCGAGCTGGCTGTATTGACCACCATCGGAGAACGAATCTGGAGTGACATTGAGGATACCCATGACATGCGTCTGGGCCAAATCAAGAACCCGGTTGCCGCAAGGCAACCGGGTCGAGGACTGAACAGAAGTCATTTCAAACCTTATACGTCAGCAGCAGGACCGCCGATCGGTGTTTCCGGACGCTCATCCTGTACCACCGGCGGGGTGCCGGAAGTACCCGTGCCACCCGACCAGTCGCGTGGCTCGCGAGGCGTACGACCCGCCATGATGTCGTCGATCTGCTCGGCATCGATGGTTTCGTACTTCATCAAGGCATCAGCCATGGCATCGAGCTTGTCACGGTTGTCAGTGAGGATCTGCTTCGCCGTGCCATAGCACTGATCGATGATGCTGCGCACTTCGGAGTCGATCAGCTTGGCTGTATCACCGGAGAAGCTTGCACTTTGACCGCCACCGCCGCGACCGAGGAACACTTCACCCTCTTCTTCGGCATACATCAACGGGCCGAGTTTTTCCGAAAGCCCCCACTTGGTCACCATGTTCCGCGCAATCTGGCTGGCACGCATGATGTCGTTGGAAGCACCGGTGGTCACGCCATCGAAGCCCAGGGTCATTTCTTCAGCGATACGACCGCCATACAACGAGCAGATCTGGCTGATCAATGCACGCTTGGACAGACTGTAACGATCCTCTTCCGGCAGGAACATGGTCACACCCAACGCACGACCGCGCGGGATGATCGACACCTTGTACACCGGATCATGCTCAGGCACGACGCGCCCCACAATGGCGTGGCCCGCTTCGTGATAAGCCGTGTTCTGCTTTTCTTTCTCGGACATGACCATGGACTTGCGCTCGGCGCCCATCATGATCTTGTCTTTCGCCAGTTCGAACTCTTTCATTTCGACGATGCGCTTGCCAGCACGGGCAGCGAACAGCGATGCCTCGTTCACCAGGTTGGCCAGATCGGCACCGGAGAAGCCCGGGGTACCACGTGCGATCACGGCCGGAGCAACATCGTCACCCATTGGCACTTTGCGCATGTGAACCTTGAGAATCTGTTCGCGGCCACGAATGTCCGGCAGACCGACCACAACCTGACGGTCGAAACGGCCTGGACGCAGCAACGCAGGGTCCAGCACGTCAGGACGGTTGGTCGCGGCAATCACGATGATGCCGTCATTCATTTCGAAGCCGTCCATCTCGACCAGCAACTGGTTGAGTGTCTGCTCGCGTTCGTCGTGGCCACCACCCATGCCAGCGCCACGATGGCGACCGACCGCATCGATTTCATCGATGAAGATGATGCATGGAGCGTGTTTCTTGGCCTGTTCGAACATGTCGCGAACACGGCTGGCACCCACACCGACGAACATCTCGACGAAGTCGGAGCCGGAAATGGTGAAGAAAGGTACTTTGGCTTCGCCGGCGATAGCCTTGGCGAGCAGGGTCTTACCGGTACCCGGAGGACCGACCATCAGCACACCGCGAGGAATGCGGCCACCCAGGCGCTGGAACTTGCCCGGATCGCGCAGGAACTCGACCAGCTCACCAACTTCTTCCTTGGCTTCGTCGCAACCGGCAACGTCAGCCAGGGTAGTTTTCACCTGATCCTCGGAGAGCAGGCGCGCCTTGCTCTTGCCAAAGCTCATCGGCCCGCCCTTGCCACCGGCACCGCCCTGCATCTGCCGCATGAAGAACATGAACACGGCGATGATCACCAGGATCGGGAAGCTGGCGACCAGGAGCTGGGTCCAGATGCTTTGCTGCTCAGGCTGCTTGCCTTCGACCACGACGTGGTTGTCCACCAGGTCGCCGATCAGGCCGTTGTCCTGGATTGCCGGGCGAATGGTCTTGAAGCTGTCGCCATCGTTGCGCTTGCCGGTAATCACGTAGCCATCAACCGCCACGCGCTCGACCTTGCCATCCTTGACCTGCTGGATGAAGTCGGAATAGTTGAGGGTCTGCGGCTCGTTAGGGCTGGAGAAGTTGTTCATCACCGTCACCAGGACAGCCGCGATGATCAACCACAGGATCAGATTCTTTGCCATATCGTTCAATTAACTACCCTCTGAAGCAAGCTCCGCTACTGGCGCGCGCTTCGCATGATATTCACCGGCCTAACTTACTACATTACCTACAACTTGGCAGGCGCCGTCTGTAACCCTTTGTGAAACACTTCCTACACAATATTCGCTAATTCTGACAAGGCGTAATACAAAAATCCTATCACCTCGATCGAAAATTCACTCATTCCTCACTGCGACCGCGGAAGCCGCGACCCAGCAGGTACTGCTCGCGAGAGCGGTCGCGCGACGAGGTCGGCTTGCGCATCTGCACCTTCTCGAACTGCTGGCGAACGCTCTTGTGGAATTCGTCGAAACCTTCGCCCTGGAAGATCTTGATCAAAAAATCACCACCGGGCTTGAGCACCCGCGTCGACAGATCCAGTGCCAATTCGCACAGGAACATCGCGCGCGGCATATCAACGGCCGGTAATCCACTCATATTGGGGGCCATGTCGGAAATCACAAGGTCTACTTCTTTATTTCCGACCGCGTCGAGGATCTGGGCCAGCACGGCATCCTCGGTAAAGTCGCCTTGAATAAAGGTGACGTCGGGGATGCTGTCCATTTCAAGAATGTCAGAAGCGATCAGTGTGCCCTGCCCGCCAATCAGACGACTGGTCACCTGCGACCAGCCACCCGGAGCCGCACCCAGGTCGATTACGCTCATGCCTGGGCGGATCAAACGGTCCTTTTCCTGGATCTCCAGCAGTTTGTAGCTGGCGCGGGAACGGTACCCGTCTTTCTGTGCCATTTTGACGAATGGGTCGTTGAAATGTTCTTGCAGCCACTTAAGGCTTGTCTTGGAACGGGCCACGGGATACCTCGGAATTAAAACGGGTCGTGATTAACTGGGCGGTCCCGGACTCGCTCGGGTAAACTGGCCGCCGCTTTTTACAAGATCAGACGCAGGGGTCAGATTATGCCGCTCACTCAAGAGCAGAAGAAACAGTACAAATCCATTGGCCACCATCTGAAACCGGTTTTGATTGTGGCAGACAATGGTTTGACTGAAGGTGTGTTAGCCGAACTCGAACGCGCTTTGGCGGATCACGAGCTGATCAAGATCAAGCTCAACATCCTCGATCGCGAATCGCGCCTGGCGTCCATTGCAGAGCTCTGCAAGGTCGGCAAAGCGGATCTGGTTCAGGTCATCGGCAAGATGGCGCTGATCTACCGCAAGAACTTCAGCGTCAACAAGCAGCTGTCGAACGTCCATCGCTTCAAGTGATGGCAAGGGTCAAGGGTGTGCTTCGCGCACCCTGCCACTCCATCCCGGCACCGGCTGCAACACCAGCACCAGCCCGGAAAAGCCCAGAACAAGATAGCTGAACGCCTGCCAACGCAGCGCATCCGGCCAACCGAAGCGCACCACGAAGTACATCGCGCACGCATACAGTGCCATCAACAGCAGTTGCCCACGTATATCCCGCCATAGACTGACAAGGCCCTCGGCCTTAATCAGCACCAAAGCCTGAAAAATCAAACACGCCGTAGCGAATCCCACTACCAACGCATTGAGCGTGCCTGCAATTTCGTCGATCAGCAGCGGCGCCAGGCCAATTCGGCCCAGCACCGGCAACAGACCAACTTGCAACAGCCACAAGCCACCGACCCACAACATCTGGGTCAGTTGCCAAAGCATGGCGCCCGCACGAAACGGGCGCCGGCCTTCAGACGTGGCGAACTTCGACAATCTCGTACTCGATAACACCGCCAGGCGTTTTCACAGCGACCACATCACCCTCTTCCTTGGCAATCAAGGCGCGAGCGATCGGCGAACCGACGGAAATCTTGCCCAGCTTGATGTCAGCCTCGTCCTCACCAACGATCTGGTAAGTCACGCTTTCATCGGTTTCGACGTTGGCGATTTCGACGGTGGTGCCGAAAATCACCTTGCCGGTGTGAGGAATGGTCGTCACATCGATGATCACCGCGTTCTGCATGCGGCCTTCGATGTCACGGATCCGCGCCTCGACCATACCCTGCTGCTCGCGGGCAGCGTGGTATTCGGCGTTTTCCTTCAAGTCACCCAACTCGCGGGCCGTACCGATGTCCTGGCTGAGCTTCGGACGAACGACCTTGGTCAGGTGAGTGTGCTCTTCTTCCAGGGCGCGAGCGCCCTGAACGGTCATTGGGTACTTCGTTATGCTCATGCCTTCAATCCTGCGTGTAGATCCTGCAAGCGGCGCACGGTCTTCTCGGGACCGAACTTCAGCGCTTCGCAGATGGCTTCGCCAGCAGCAATGGTGGTGGTGCAGTAAATCTTGTGCTGCAGGGCATTACGACGAATGGAGTACGAATCAGCGATCGACTGACGACCTTCGGTGGTGTTGATGATCAGCGTGACTTCGTCATTCTTGATCATGTCGACCACGTGCGGACGACCCTCGGTCACCTTGTTCACACGGCGCACTTTCAGGCCTGCAGCCTCGATCAGCTTGGCAGTCCCGGCAGTGGCAACCACTTCGAAGCCCAAGTTGATCAGATCACGGGCCACGCCCGCAACCAGTGGCTTGTCGTCGTCACGTACGCTGATGAACGCAGTACCGCCGGTCGGCAACACTTCGCTGGCACCCATCTGGGCCTTGGCGAACGCTTCACCGAAGGTGTCGCCCACGCCCATCACTTCACCGGTCGACTTCATCTCTGGACCGAGGATCGGGTCAACACCAGGGAATTTGGCGAAAGGGAACACCGCCTCTTTCACGCTGTAGAAGTTCGGGATGATTTCCTTGGTGAAACCCAGCTCTTTCAGGGTTTTACCGGCCATCACGCGCGCCGCGATCATCGCCAGGGAAACACCGATGCACTTGGACACGAACGGCACGGTACGGGAAGCACGCGGGTTGACTTCGATGACGTAGATGTCTTCGCCTTGCAGCGCCAACTGAACGTTCATCAGGCCGACCACGCCCAGTTCCAGGGCCATTTTCTTGACCTGTTCGCGCATCTCGTCCTGGATGTGCGCCGGCAGCGAGTACGGCGGCAGCGAGCACGCGGAGTCACCGGAGTGAACACCGGCCTGCTCGATGTGCTGCATGATCGCGCCGATTACCACATCTTTGCCGTCGCAGACCGCATCCACGTCCATCTCGATGGCGCAGTTGAGGAAGTGATCCAGCAGCACCGGGCTGTCGTTGGACACTTGAACCGCTTCACGCAGGTAGCGTTTGAGTTCTTCTTCTTCGTAGACGATTTCCATCGCACGACCGCCCAGTACGTAGGACGGGCGCACCACCAGCGGGTAACCGATCTTGGCGGCGGCACGAATGGCTTCGTCTTCGCTGCGCACGGTGGCGTTTGGCGGCTGACGCAGGTTCAGGCGCTGAACCATTTGCTGGAAGCGCTCGCGGTCTTCGGCGCGGTCGATGGCGTCAGGGCTGGTGCCGATGATCGGCACGCCAGCAGCTTCCAGGGCGCGGGCCAGTTTCAGCGGGGTCTGGCCGCCGTACTGGACGATCACGCCCTTTGGTTTCTCGACGCGAACGATTTCCAGCACGTCTTCCAGGGTCACTGGCTCGAAGTACAGGCGATCGGAGGTGTCGTAGTCGGTGGAAACGGTTTCCGGGTTGCAGTTGACCATGATGGTCTCGTAACCGTCATCGCGCAGGGCCAGTGCCGCGTGTACGCAGCAGTAGTCGAACTCGATGCCCTGGCCGATACGGTTCGGACCGCCGCCCAGGATCATGATCTTGTCGCGACCCGATGGCGCCGCTTCGCACTCTTCTTCGTACGTCGAGTACAGGTAAGCGGTGTCGGTGGCGAACTCGGCAGCGCAGGTGTCGACGCGCTTGTAGACCGGGAAGATTTCCAGCTTGTGACGATGGGCACGCAGGGCCTTCTCGGTCACACCCAGCAGCTTGGCCAGGCGCATGTCGGAGAAGCCTTTGCGCTTGAGGCGGAACATCAGGTCACGGTCGATGCTGGTCAGCCCCAGGGTCTTGACCTTCTCTTCGTCCTTGATCAGGTCTTCCATCTGCACCAGGAACCAAGGATCGATCATGGTCATGCCGAAGATGTCTTCAACACTCATGCCGGCGCGCATGGCGTCCGCCACGTACCAGATACGCTCGGCGCCCGGCACGGTCAGCTCGCGCTTGAGCACGCTCATGCTTTCCGGGTTGCTCAGATCAACCTTCTCGTCCAGGCCGCAAACACCGACTTCCAGGCCGCGCAGGGCTTTCTGCAGGGATTCCTGGAAGGTACGGCCGATGGCCATGACTTCACCCACCGACTTCATTTGGGTGGTCAGGCGCGCGTCAGCCTTGGAGAACTTCTCGAAGGCGAAACGTGGCAGCTTGGTCACGACGTAGTCGATGGACGGTTCGAAAGACGCCGGGGTCTTGCCGCCAGTGATGTCGTTCGACAGCTCGTCGAGGGTGTAGCCCACAGCCAGCTTGGCCGCGACCTTGGCGATCGGGAAGCCGGTGGCTTTCGAAGCCAGCGCCGAGGAACGGGATACGCGCGGGTTCATTTCGATCACGACCATGCGACCGGTGTTCGGGCAGATACCGAACTGAACGTTGGAGCCACCGGTTTCCACGCCGATCTCGCGCAGCACCGCCAGGGAGGCGTTACGCAGGATCTGGTATTCCTTGTCGGTCAGGGTCTGTGCCGGAGCCACGGTGATCGAGTCACCGGTGTGCACGCCCATCGGGTCGAAGTTTTCGATGGAGCAGACGATGATGCAGTTGTCCTTCTTATCGCGGACAACCTCCATCTCGTATTCTTTCCAGCCAATCAGCGATTCGTCGATCAGCAGCTCTTTGGTTGGCGACAGGTCCAGACCACGGGCGCAGATTTCTTCGAACTCTTCACGGTTGTAAGCGATACCGCCACCGGTGCCGCCCATGGTGAAGGACGGACGGATGATGCACGGGAAGCCGAGCTTCTCGAGGACCGCGTTGGCCTCTTCCATGCTGTGGGCGATACCGGAACGCGGGCACGCCAGGCCGATGGACTTCATCGCCTTGTCGAAACGCGAACGGTCTTCAGCCTTGTCGATGGTATCGGCGTTGGCACCGATCATCTCTACGCCGAACTTCTCCAGAACGCCTTCGCGCTCCAGGTCCAGGGCGCAGTTCAGGGCGGTCTGGCCACCCATGGTCGGCAGCAGCGCGTCCGGACGTTCTTTCTCGATGATCTTGGCAACAGTCTGCCACTTGATCGGCTCGATGTAGGTGGCGTCGGCCATGGCCGGGTCGGTCATGATGGTGGCCGGGTTGGAGTTCACCAGGATGACGCGGTAACCCTCCTCGCGCAGGGCTTTACAGGCCTGGGCGCCGGAGTAGTCGAATTCGCAGGCCTGGCCGATCACGATCGGGCCAGCGCCGAGAATCAGGATGCTTTTAATGTCTGTACGTTTTGGCATGGGTTTGTCACTCAAATCCGCAGGTCAGTCGGCAAGCCGTCTTGTTCAATCTCTGAAGACTTGAGGGGGCCGCCGATGCGGGACCACCCTCAAGCTTTGCTACATCATGGCGAGCGATCAGCGTCGCTTGGCCATCTCGTTGATGAAGCGATCGAACAATGGCGCCACGTCGTTCGGGCCAGGGCTGGCTTCCGGGTGACCCTGGAAGCTGAAGGCGCTCTTGTCGGTACGCTCGATCCCTTGCAGGGTGCCGTCGAACAGCGATTTGTGGATCGCGCGAACGTTGGCCGGCAGGGTGGCTTCGTCCACGGCAAAACCGTGGTTCTGGCTGGTGATCATCACCACACCGGTGTCCAGGTCCTGGACCGGGTGGTTGGCACCGTGGTGACCGTGACCCATTTTCAGGGTCTTGGCACCGGAGGCCAGGGCCAGCAGTTGGTGACCGAGGCAGATACCGAAGACCGGGATCTCGGTTTCCAGCACGTCCTTGATCGCCTGGATCGCGTAGTCGCATGGCTCCGGATCACCAGGGCCGTTGGACAGGAACACGCCGTCCGGCTTCAGCGCCAGCACATCGGCAGCAGGGGTTTGCGCCGGCACCACGGTCACGCGGCAACCGCGCTCGACCAGCATGCGCAGGATGTTCACCTTGACGCCGTAGTCGTAGGCAACCACGTGGTACGGCAGTTCGGAAGCCTCGATGGTCGCGTGGCTGTCGGTTTTCAGATCCCAGACAGTCGAACGCCATTCGTAGCTGTCCTTGGTGCTGACAACCTTCGCCAGATCCATGCCTTTCAGACCAGGAAAACCCTGGGCGGCGGCGATGGCGGCTTCTTCGGAAATGTTGTCACCGGCCATGATGCAGCCGTTCTGCGCGCCTTTTTCACGCAGGATGCGCGTCAGGCGGCGGGTGTCGATACCGGCGATGGCTACAACGTTGTTGGCCTTCAGGTAATCGGACAGGGACATCGTGTTACGCCAGTTGCTCGCCACCAGAGGCAGATCACGGATGACCAGGCCAGCGGACCAGACGCGGTTGGACTCGGCGTCTTCCGGCGTGGTGCCGGTGTTGCCGATGTGCGGGTAAGTCAGGGTAACGATCTGTTGGGCGTAGGAAGGATCGGTAAGGATTTCCTGATAGCCGGTCATTGCGGTGTTGAACACCACCTCACCAACGGTCTGACCGTCGGCTCCAATGGCTTCGCCGCGAAAAATGCTGCCATCAGCAAGGGCGAGTATGGCTGGCTTAGTCAAGAAGACCTCCCGTAAATAAAGCCTGAAAGGGCGATCGCAGGTTGTAAAAAAGCGGAGTGACGTATGGACACGTCACCCCGCTTCTTCACTGAATTATTCTGCGCGCTTTTAGTGGACACACTAAAGCTGTAGCTTACAGAAAAAGGCCTTTTCGGTCTACCGCCAATGAGCCTTAAAGGCTGGAGAATGCGACAGGACGTCGCTTGACGGAACAAAACCGGGCTCAAACGCGGTGCGCGAGCCCGATTTCGGGTGCATCTTAACGCAGATCGAGCACGTCTTGCATGTCGTAAAGGCCTGGCGCGCGCCCGTCCAGCCACAATGCAGCACGTACCGCGCCCTTGGCGAAGGTCATGCGACTGGACGCCTTGTGGGTGATCTCGACACGCTCGCCGTCGGCGGCGAACAGCACGGTGTGATCACCGACGATGTCGCCGGCACGCACAGTGGCGAAACCGATGGTTTCACGATCACGCGCACCGGTCTGGCCTTCACGGCCATACACCGCCACTTTCTTCAGGTCACGACCCAACGCATCGGCAATCACCTCACCCATGCGCACGGCAGTGCCGGACGGCGCGTCGACTTTATGCCGATGGTGAGCCTCGGTGATTTCGATATCGACATCGTCACCCAGTACGCGAGCGGCCGTGTCGAGCAACTTCAGGCACAGGTTGACCCCGACACTGAAGTTGGCCGCGAAGACAATCGGAATGTCCTTGCCCGCTTCCGCCAGCAACTGCTTTTCTTCAACACTGAAGCCCGTGGTCCCGATGATCATGGCCTTGCCGTGTTTACGGCAGAAAGCCAGGTTCTTCAGGGTCACCGTCGGGTGCGTGAAGTCGATCAGCACGTCGAACTCGTCGACCACCCGATCCAGATCGCCGGACAGCGGCACACCAATGCGACCGATAGCCGCCATCTCACCGGCATCCGCACCGACCAGCGTACTGTCAGGACGATCCACTGCCGCCGTCAACCCGGCGCCTGGCGCCTGCTGCACCGCCTCAATCAGGGTCTTGCCCATGCGCCCGGCGGCGCCCATCACTGCAATACGTCGCATGCCTGTCTCCTTACAAATCGCCGAAGAAGCGTTTCACGCCTTCGAACCAGCCTGTGGTTTTCGGCGAATGGCTGTTGTCGTCCGCCAGCGAACTGCGGAACTCCTCGAGCATTTCACGCTGGCGACGGCTCAGGTTGACCGGCGTCTCGACCGCCACACGGCACATCAAGTCGCCCGCACCACCGCCACGCACAGGGGCGACACCCTTGCCACGCACACGGAACTGCTTGCCGGTCTGGGTCCCCTCGGGGATCTTCAACTTGACCCGACCATCAAGGGTCGGAATCTCCAGCTCGCCACCCAGCGCCGCATCGACGAAGCTGATCGGCACTTCGCAGAACAGGTGCTTGCCATCACGCTGGAAGATCGAGTGCTCGCGCACGTTGATCACCACGTACAGGTCGCCGGTCGGGCCACCCTGGGCACCCGCCTCGCCTTCGCCGGACAGACGAATGCGGTCACCGGTATCGACGCCGGCCGGCACTTTCACCGACAGAGTCTTGTACTCTTCGACGCGACCTTCGCCGTGGCAGGAATCGCACGGATCGGAAATGATCTTGCCCTGGCCATGGCAGCGCGGGCAGGTCTGCTGCACCGAGAAGAAGCCTTGCTGCATGCGCACCTGGCCAATACCGCCGCACGTCGGACAGGTCACCGGCGAAGAACCTTTCTTGGCACCGGAGCCATCGCACGGCTTGCAATTGACCAGCGTCGGAACGCGGATATTCACGGTCGTGCCGCGTACCGCTTCTTCCAGGTCCAGCTCCAGGGTGTAGCGCAAGTCACTGCCGCGCTGAGCGCCGCCACGGGAACCGCCGCGACCGCCACCGAAGAAGTCACTGAAGACATCGCCAAAGATATCGGAGAAGTTCTGACCGCCGAAACCGGCACCGCCGCCACCCATGCTCGGGTCGACACCGGCATGACCGTACTGGTCGTAGGCCGCGCGCTTGCTGGAATCCGACAGCACTTCGTAGGCCTCGCTGGCCTCCTTGAACATCTCTTCCGACGCCTTGTCATCGGGATTACGGTCCGGGTGGTGCTTCATCGCCAGGCGACGGTAAGCCTTTTTCAGGTCCGCTTCGCTTGAGCCACGCTCAACACCCAATACTTCGTAATAGTCACGCTTTGCCATAAGTCTTTGCACTCTTGAGGACGTCCGGCAAAACCCTCCTGAGTTTGCCGAACTCGTTGAGCCCCAATACAGGCCCGGACCCAACTCACGTCAATTCAACGATCCTGGTCTTTGATTCGATGCGGTACTTTCAGCTCGAAAAGCAGGAGCATTTCCGGCCATACCGCCAGCACGCGAACGCTGTCGCATGCTGTAAAAATTCGCGTATTCCAGATACGCCAACGCGGGAGCAAGCTCCCGCGCGGCGACATCCTACCAGTCACCGCCTAAAGGCAGTCAACCGGCCGACCAACAACTTACTTGTGGTCTTTGACTTCTTCGAACTCGGCATCGACAACATCGTCAGCCTTTTCAGCTTTCTCATCGTGCGGTGCCGCGCCTTCAGCAGGCTGAGCCTGTTCGGCGTACATCTTCTGTGCAACCGGCGCCGAGACTTTCGACAGCTCTTCAACCTTGGCTTCGATGGCAGCCTTGTCGTCGCCTTTTACAGCGGCTTCCAGTGCAACCACGGCAGCTTCGATCGCGGTCTTCTCTTCAGCGGTGACCTTGTCGCCCGCGTCAGCAACCATTTTGCGCGTCGAGTGAACCAGTGCGTCGCCCTGGTTACGGGCAGCGGCCAGCTCTTCGAACTTGCGGTCTTCCTCGGCGTTAGCCTCGGCATCACGCACCATGCGCTCGATTTCCTCGTCGGACAGACCGGAGTTGGCCTTGATCACGATCGACTGAGTCTTGCCGGTAGCCTTGTCCTTCGCACCTACGTGCAGGATGCCGTTGGCGTCGATGTCGAAGGTCACTTCGATCTGCGGCACGCCACGTGGAGCTGGTGGAATGTCGGCCAGGTCGAACTTGCCCAGGGACTTGTTCTGAGCAGCCTGCTTACGCTCGCCTTGCAGCACGTGAATGGTCACGGCGCCCTGGTTGTCGTCGGCAGTCGAGAACACTTGCGATTTCTTGGTAGGAATCGTGGTGTTTTTCTCGATCAGCGCAGTCATCACGCCACCCATGGTTTCGATACCCAGGGTCAGCGGGCTGACGTCGAGCAGCAGAACGTCTTTTACGTCACCGGCCAGTACCGCACCCTGGATGGCAGCACCCATGGCAACCGCTTCGTCCGGGTTGACGTCTTTACGAGCTTCTTTACCGAAGAACTCGGTGACCAGCTTCTGAACCAGTGGCATACGGGTCTGACCGCCCACCAGGATCACGTCGTTGATCGCGCCAACGTCGATACCGGCATCTTTCATTGCGATGCGGCAAGGCTCGATGGTGCGCTGAACCAGGTCTTCCACCAATGCTTCGAGCTTGGCGCGGGAGATCTTCACGTTCAGGTGCTTCGGACCGGTGGCGTCTGCAGTGATGTACGGCAGGTTCACGTCGGTCGACTGGCTCGAGGACAGTTCGATCTTGGCTTTTTCAGCGGCTTCTTTCAGGCGCTGCATGGCCAGCGGGTCACCCTTGAGGTTCATGCCGCTTTCTTTCTTGAATTCGTCGACGAGGTAGTCGATCAGACGAATGTCAAAGTCTTCACCGCCCAGGAACGTGTCACCGTTGGTGGCCAGTACTTCGAACTGGTGCTCGCCATCGACTTCAGCGATCTCGATCACGGAAACGTCGAAAGTACCGCCGCCCAGGTCGTAAACGATCACGGTGTGATCGCCCTTGGCCTTGTCCATACCGTAGGCCAGAGCGGCTGCGGTTGGTTCGTTGATGATACGTTTTACGTCCAGACCGGCGATGCGGCCGGCGTCTTTGGTCGCCTGGCGCTGGCTGTCGTTGAAGTAGGCCGGAACGGTGATCACCGCTTCAGTCACGGTCTCGCCGAGGTAGTCTTCGGCGGTCTTCTTCATTTTTTTCAGGATTTCAGCCGAGATTTGTGGCGGTGCCATTTTCTGGCCGTTCACTTCAACCCAGGCGTCGCTGTTGTCAGCCTTGACGATCTTGTAAGGGACCATCTGGATGTCTTTCTGCACGACTTCTTCGTCGAAACGACGACCGATCAGACGCTTCACCGCATACAGGGTGTTATGCGGATTGGTCACAGCCTGACGCTTGGCCGACTGGCCAACCAGGATTTCGCCATCGTTGGCGTAAGCGATGATCGACGGCGTGGTACGCGCACCTTCAGCGTTTTCAATAACTTTTGCCTTGCCGTTTTCCAGCACGGAGACGCAGGAGTTGGTAGTCCCCAGGTCGATACCGATAATTTTGCCCATGTTCACTCTCCCGAAACTTTGGATTTGGTTGCCGCAGCAGTGGTGGCTAACTGCGGTAGCACTTAAACGCTTGACTTATAAATGGGGGCCTTGCGGCGGATTTCAAGCCTGCTCGTCAATCGAAGGCGAAACCGGCGCAGGCGCCTTGCTGACCACGACCATCGCCGGGCGCAGCAGGCGACCATTGAGCTGATAGCCCTTCTGGAACACCTTCAGAACGCTGTTTGGCTCGACATCGGCGCTTTCCTGCATGGCCATCGCCTGATGGTGGACGGCGTTGAACGGTTCGCCATGCGGGTCGATCGCTTCAAGCTGATAACGCTTGAGAGTGTCGTGGAACATTTTCAGGGTCAGCTCGATGCCTTCGCGCATCGGACGGATGCTTTCGTCGTCCGGGCTGGACAGCTCCAGGCCGCGTTCCAGGCTGTCGACGATCGGCAGCAGGTCGCCGGCGAATTTTTCCAGTGCGAACTTGTGAGCCTTCTCCACATCCTGCTCGGCGCGACGGCGGACGTTCTGCAGATCGGCGGCTACACGCAAAGCCTGATCCTGAGCGCCTGCCAGTTGCTCTTCGAGCACTTGTACACGAGCCGCCAGGTCTTCACCCGAAGCCTCGGGCGCCTGGTTGGCGTCTGGGTTTTGCGTATCCACTGTCTGTTCGTCAGCCATAGATTTCTCCTTTCAATATCGTCCGCGAGCTCAACTCGCGCTTCTGCCCAGCTATATGGGGCCGCAAAATCCGGCTTCAAGGGGCGCCAATGATTAACCCTACAAAAAACAACCGCATTGTCATGCCAGCTCGCGATAAGGGATTCGCCGGACCGTTCGAATCGAGCTAACGAGGGGCATTGTCAGCCAGAAACAAAACACTGTATAAATAACCAGACCTAACACCTGGGAGCGGCCCATATGCTGGTGCACCTGTCCGTACACAACTACGCCATCGTTGAACATCTCGATCTCGAACTCGATCGCGGGATGAGCGTGATCACCGGGGAAACCGGCGCGGGCAAGTCGATCATGCTCGACGCGCTGGGCCTGACCCTGGGCGATCGTGCCGACAGCGGCGTGGTCCGTCCCGGCGCCGACAAGGCCGATATCCTGGCCACCTTCGATCTGGCCGACATTCCGGAAGCCAGCGCCTGGCTGGCCGAACGCGACCTCGAAAACGACGGCCCGTGCATCCTGCGCCGGGTGATCACATCCGAAGGACGCTCGCGCGGCTACATCAACGGTACGCCCTGCCCGCTTGGCGATCTGAAGGCGCTGGGCGAACTGCTGATCGACATTCACAGTCAGCACGAACACCAATCCCTGCTCAAGACCGACACCCACCGTCGCCTGCTCGATGAATATGCCGGCGCGACGGATCTGGCCCGCCAGGTTCAACTGGCCGCCCAACGCTGGCGCCAGACCCGCCAGGAACTGGAGCGGCTCTCCAACTCCGGTGACGAGCAACGCGCCCGTCATCAATTGCTCAGCTATCAACTCGAAGAACTGGAAAACCTTGGCCTCGGTGACAATGAGCTGGAGCTGCTGGAACAGGAACACAAGAACCTGACCAACGCCGAAACGCTGCTGGGGATTTGCCGGCAAGTCGTCGAACAATGCAGCGAAAGTGATTCCGGAAATGTCCTCAACGCCCTCACCGCCAGCCTCAACCGACTGTCGAGCGTAAACAGCTCGATCGGCGCCCTGGGCGAAGCCAGCAGCTTGCTGACCAGCGCACAGATCCAGGTTGAAGAGGCCGTGGGCGAACTGAACCGTTTCCTCGACAATTTCGATGCCGATCCATCGCGCCTTCAATACCTGGAAGAACGCCTCGATGCGATCTACACCCTGGCGCGCAAACACCGCATCCAGCCGACTGAAGTGGCCGAGATGCAGCAGAAACTGCTGGATGAAATCGAAACCCTGAACGCCAACGACGAATCCATCGAGCGCCTGAGCGATGAGCTGTCGTCCTATGCCCGGCACTACCAGGAAAAGGCCCGGGAACTGAGCGATCTAAGGCATCAAGCCTCGAACAGCCTGGCCAGCGCCGTGGAGCAGGAAATCCAGCGACTGGGCATGCCCGGCGGCCGCTTCACCATTGAACTGCGCCCGAACAGCGGCAACGAACTGCTGCCAAACGGGCTCGAACAGGTAGAACTGCTGGTCAGCGCCAACCCCGGCCAGCCGCTGAAGGCCCTGGCGAAAGTGGCGTCCGGCGGCGAACTGTCGCGGATCAGCCTGGCGATTCAGGTGATCACCGCACAGACCTCCCGTGTACCGACCCTGGTATTCGACGAAGTCGACGTCGGCATCGGCGGCCCGACCGCAGAAATCGTCGGCCAGTTGCTGCGCAGGCTCGGCGAGCGCGGGCAGGTTCTGACCGTGACCCACTTGCCGCAAGTGGCAGCTCAGGGCCATCAGCATCTATTTGTGCATAAAGTGCGCGGAGAAGATGCCACCCGCACAGCGGTTTCTAAACTGAGCAAAAACGAGCGCGTCGAAGAAGTCGCGCGAATGCTGGGCGGCATCGATCTCACCAAGGAATCCCTGGCGCACGCGAAAAAAATGGTCGTCACTGCAAAAATCTGAAGCGCCCCCTGTAGGAGCTGCCGCAGGCTGCGATCTTTTGACTTTGCCCTTTCTAAAAGCACAGATCAAAAGATCGCAGCCTACGGCAGCTCCTACAGAAACCTTGTGCACCGCAGAAAGCACGAAGGCGACCCTGGGGTCGCCTTCGCTCGTTTCGCGAACGGATGTTCGCGCGACATGCTTACTTTTTCTTGCGTACGTACAGCACCAGATTGTGATCAACCATCTCGAAGCCATACTTGTCGACGATTGCTTTCTGAAGCCGCTCGATTTCTTCGTCGAAGAATTCGATCACTTCGCTGGTTTCGACGTTGACCATATGGTCGTGATGCTTTCCGTCGTCCAGTTCGAAGACCGCGTGGCCTCCGTCGAAGTTGTGCCGCACCACAAGGCCAGCTGCCTCGAACTGGGTCAGAACACGGTAAACCGTGGCCAGACCGACGTCCTCACCAGCCTCCATAAGGGCCTTGTAGACATCCTCGGCACTCATGTGGCGTTGCTCGGCGGAGTCGAGCATTTGCAGAATTTTGACCCTTGGCAGGGTCACTTTGAGGCCGGCTTTGCGTAGTTCGCTATTTTCAACCATGGTCAGCTTTCTCGCGATGCTGCTTCGCAGCTTCTCTTAATGCGGGTATGATCGGCGTTTACGTTGTCCCAGCCAAGATAGTGGAAGTCGCCCACCGATGCAAAACACCAAGCTCTTGCTAACCAGTTTCACCTTTGTGGGACTGCTCGCACTCGCCGGTTGTTCATTCCCCGGGGTTTACAAAATCGACATCCAGCAGGGCAATGTCGTCACGCAGGACATGATAGACCAGTTACGCCCGGGAATGACCCGCAAGCAAGTACGGTTTATCATGGGCAACCCTCTGCTGACTGACACGTTCCATGCCGATCGCTGGGATTATCTGTACAGCCTGCAACCGGGTGGCGGTGAACGCCAACAGGAACGCATCAGCGTTATCTTCAACCCAAATGATCAGCTTGTCAGCCTCTCTGGTGATTTCATGCCAGGCGTGAGCCGTGACGAGGCCATTCTCGGCAAGGACAGCGGCACGACAGTGGCTGCCCCGGTAGAAAACGTCGAGAAGCCGAAACCGGAAAAACCGGTCAAGCCAGGTTCGCTGCTGGACCAGATCCAGAAGGACGTCGACGGCGTAGAAACCGTTCCGGTCCCGACGCCGCAACCACTGGACACCTCGCCGCAATAATTTGCGACGCAATAAAAAGCCCGGCATGCCCGGGCTTTTTATTGCCTGGCGTTCCAGCCACTCACTGATTCCGCGCTTTGGCCTCGGCAGCTTTTGCCGCGCGCAGACGACGTACCTCTTTCGGATCAGCCAACAATGGTCGGTAAATCTCGATACGATCCCCGGCCTGGACTGGCCGACGCTCTGGATCGGCTACCACCTTGCCGAAGATCCCTACGGGACAATTGGCCAGATCCAGCTCCGGAAACTCCCCAACCAGGGCAGACCCAAGCAAGGCTGCCCGCACGCTAGTCCCGACCGGCACCGTCAGCGTCAACAGCACCTGACGGTCTACCGCCGCGTAGACCACCTCGATTTCAATCATGCCCTCAACCATGTATCTGCTTGGCACGCTGGCAGAACGCATCCACCAGGGTGTTGGCCGCCTGATTGAACAGCGGCCCCAAGGTGGCACGAACCAGTGGCCCGGCATAATCGAACGACAGATCGAGGCTGATCTTGCAGGCCTTGTCGGTCAGCGCCTTGAATACCCAGATGCCATGCAATTGGGTGAAAGGGCCCTCTTCGAGGTTCATTTCGATCGACTGCCCAGGAATCAGGGTGTTGCGCGTGACGAAATGCTGGCTAAGGCCACCCTTGGCCACCCCAACGCTCGCCCGCATATGCTCAGGGGAACTCTCCAGGACTTCGGCCGAAGAGCACCACGGCAGAAACTCCGGGTAGCGCGCCACGTCGTTGACCAGGTCATACAGCGCTTGAGCCGGGTACGGCAGCAAGGCCGAACGTGAAATGTGTGTCGTCATGTCAGCGTTACTTCCACAGCTGGGCGGCAAACACTACGAGGATGCCGATGGGCGCCACATAGCGCATCAAGAACAAGGACAGACCAAACAGCGCCGGGTTGCGGATCGACAACTCGTCGCGCACCGCTTCACGCCCCATGATCCAGCCCGCAAACACCACGAAACACAAACCACCAAGCGGCAGCATGAGTCGCGAGGTGAAGAAATCGATCACGCCAAAGAAGTCGAAACCACCGGTTGCTCCCCATTGGTAGAGGTGGAACACCCCGCCTTCGTTCACGAAGAACTTGGCCTCCTTCCAGATATTGAAGGAGAACACCGTGCCCAGACCGACAAACCAACAGCTGAAAGCCAGCCAGAAGGTGACCCATGCACGACTCACTTTAGTGCGCTCCACCAGGTAGGCCACCATCGGTTCAAGCAGGGAAATCGCCGAACTCCAGGCAGCGACCGCCACCAGCACGAAGAACACCACCCCCATCAATTGCCCGAACGCCACGTTGCCGAAGGCAAACGGCAGACTGACGAACATCAGCCCTGGCCCTTCGCTCGGGTTCAGGCCCGCCGCGAAAACAATCGGAAACAATGCCAGGCCAGCCACCAGGGAAACGAAGGTGTCGAGCAGCGCCACGCCAACGACAGTCCCCGATATCGACGAGCTCTTCGGCATGTAGGCGCCATAGATCATGATCGAACCGACGCCCACGCTCAGGGAAAAGAACGCATGCCCCATCGCGGGCAACAAGCCATCCATAACCTTTTCCGGGTGGAAGTCGAACATGAAATGCACGCCCTCCATGAAATGGCCGGTGGTCATGCTGTAGCCCAGCAGCACCAGGACCATCACGAACAACAACGGCATCATGATGCGCAAACTGCGCTCAAGCCCGGCGACCACGCCCTTTGCGATCACCACCGCTGACAGCAGCATGAAAATCGTGTGCCAAAGTGTCAGGCGCCAGGGATCGGCAATGACATTGCCGAAGTAAGCCCCCACCTGATCCGCGGTCACACCCTGAAAGTCGCCACGCCCCATGTCGATGATGTAATCCAGCGACCAGCCGCCCACCACACTGTAGAACGACAGGATCAGCAACGCCGTGATCATTCCGGCAAATGCGCCCCAGGACCATTTGCCCGAGTGCCCCGCCTCGACCGCCAGCGTCTTCAGGGCATTGGCCGGGCTCTGCCGTGCACGCCGGCCGATCAGCGTTTCGGCCAGCATGACCGGCACGCCAATCAGCGCGATGCAGGCCAGGAACATCAGCACGAAGGCACCGCCGCCATAGACGCCGACCATGTACGGGAATTTCCAGATACTACCCAGCCCCACGGCCGAACCGGTCGCGGCGAGTATGAAGACCCAGCGGCTAGCCCAACTGCCGTGGACAGAAACCTTGTCTGTCGACATCGTTATCACGCCCAAGCGTTTAAAAAAGAGGCAGCATTGTCCGGGATTCAATCAACCTGCTCAAGCACGTAGCAACCCCGTAGCCGACTCTGTTGTAACTCCCTATAATGCCGCCCCTATGGCTAAACAGAAGAAACACCCAACAGGGACCATCGCGCAAAATAAAAAGGCGCGACACGATTACTTCATCGAGCACAAGTTCGAGGCTGGTCTGGTCCTGGCCGGCTGGGAAGTAAAAAGTCTGCGGGCAAGCAAGCTGCAACTGGTTGACAGTTATGTCCTGCTCAAGGATGGCGAAGCCTGGCTGCTCGGCAGCCACATTACGCCCCTGACGACCGCCAGCACCCACGTCATCGCCGACCCGGTGCGCACCCGCAAGTTGCTGCTCAACCGGCGCGAACTGGAAAAGCTGGCCGCTGCCGTGCAGCAAAAGGGTTACGCCTGCGTGTGCCTGTCCTGGTACTGGAGCAAGCACATGGTCAAGTGCGAGATCGCCCTGGGCAAGGGCAAGAAGGAATACGACAAGCGCGATACCGAGCGCGAACGCGATGCTGGCCGCGAGTTGCAGCGTGCGGTGCGCAACAAGGGCAAGGAAGAGTAATTCTTTCGCCTTGAGGTCCCCTTCGCGGGCAAGCCCGCTCTCACAAGGTCTGTGGCTGCCAATAGTTTTTGCGGCAACCCTGAAACCCTGTGGGAGCGGCGGTGCGGCGATCCGACTTGCCCGCGAAAGCAATCCCACAAAAGATGTAGAACCGACTGACTACATCCCCTTGCGCCGCTCCGCCCGGGCCACGCGCTGCACTTCCTGACGCACTTCTTCCAGCACCTCCTGCACATACAGAATGTGCCGACTGGATACTTCCCGCGCCTGCTCCGCCCGCCCTTCGATAATCGCCTGGTACAACTCCCGATGCTGCGTGATCAGCATGTCGCGGGTTTCAGTGCGCTGCTTGTACATGCCACCGATGTTGGTCACCACGTTGCGCTTGAGCAAGTCGAACAGCCCGCGAATGGTATGCAGCAGCACGGCATTGTGGCTGGCCTCGGCGATCGCCAGATGGAAACTTGCGTCCGCGGCCCCCTCTTCGGCACGGCTCACCTCTTCGTGGCGCGAATAGCAGTCCTGCAACTTGTTGAATGCCGCGGTCAGCCGCTCGCGATCCACATCAGTGGCGCGCAACGCAGCGTAGTAGGCGCAGGACGCTTCCAGCGTATGGCGAAACTCGAGCAGATCGCGCTGCGCCTCGGGGTTGCTTTCCAGCAGATGCAACAGGGGATCACTGAAGGTGGTACCCAGTGATTCCACCACATAGTTGCCGCCACCCTGGCGACTGACCAGCAGCCCCTTGGCGGTCAGCTTCTGAATCGCTTCACGCAACGAAGGGCGGGACACGCCAAATTGTTCGGCCAACGCGCGCTCGGCCGGCAAGCGCTCTCCGGCCTTCAGCGTGCCCTCGAGGATCATGCCCTCAAGCTGCTCGACAATATCGTCAGACAAACGGCGCTGACGAATCTGATCAAACCCCATAACTCGATTTCTCCACGATCCGACGGCTCGCCGGGGCTCTATTCTGGCCTATTGGCGCCGCGCCAGCACCTGCCACAGCGCACTTGGTCATACCAGACGGACGACCTGCACACTTTGCATTCGACAAAAGTTTTAGGGCGGCAAATTGACACACCGCCTACAAGGCTTTTACCCTAGCCAACAGCGATTGTAAATTGGTCTTACCAATTATCCAAGAACGCTGATCAGTGCCTGACCAACAACAATTAGGGGCCACCCCATATGCAAACTTGGCAACAGCTCTATACCCCGCTCGGCAGCCTCGGCCTGTCCGCACTCGCAGCCGTCATCCCCATCGTGTTTTTCTTCCTGGCCCTGGCCGTGTTCCGCCTCAAAGGGCACGTGGCCGGCAGCATCACCCTGGCGTTGTCGATCCTGGTGGCGATCTTCGCTTTCCAGATGCCGGTCGATATGGCGCTCGCCGCCGCCGGGTATGGCTTCGCTTATGGCCTGTGGCCGATTGCCTGGATCATCGTGGCAGCGGTGTTCCTCTACAAGCTGACGGTCAAGAGCGGTCAGTTTGAAGTCATCCGCAGTTCGGTCCTGTCGATCACCGATGACCAGCGCCTGCAGGTCCTGCTGATCGGCTTCTGCTTCGGTGCATTCCTGGAAGGTGCCGCAGGTTTCGGCGCACCAGTGGCGATTACCGCCGCACTCCTTGTAGGACTGGGCTTCAACCCGCTGTACGCGGCCGGCTTGTGCCTGATCGCCAACACCGCGCCGGTAGCCTTCGGCGCCCTCGGCATTCCGATCATCGTGGCCGGGCAAGTGACCGGCATCGACGCGTTCAAGATCGGCGCCATGACCGGCCGCCAACTGCCGCTGCTGTCGCTGTTCGTACCGTTCTGGCTGGTGTTCATGATGGACGGCCTGCGCGGCGTGCGGGAAACCTGGCCAGCAGCCCTGGTGGCCGGTTTGAGCTTTGCCGTGACCCAGTACTTCACCTCGAACTTCATCGGCCCGGAACTGCCGGACATCACCTCGGCCCTGGCCAGCCTGATTTCCCTGACCCTGTTCCTGAAAGTCTGGCAACCAAAACGCGCCGCCGGCCAACACATCGTCGGCGCTGTCTCGGCCTCCGTGGTGAGCGCCAGCGTCGGTGGTTTCGGTCAGAAACGTACAACCGTGGCTTCGCCTTACAGCCTTGGGGAAATCTTCAAGGCCTGGTCGCCGTTCCTGATCCTGACCGTACTGGTCACCCTCTGGACCCTGAAGCCGTTCAAGGCGATGTTCGCCGCCGGCGGTTCGATGTACAGCTTTGTGTTCAACTTCGCGATCCCGCACCTGGATCAGATGGTGATCAAGGTCGCGCCGATCGTGACCGCGCCAACCGCCCTTCCGGCAGTGTTCAAACTGGACCCGATTTCCGCCACCGGCACGGCAATATTCTTCTCGGCACTGATCTCGATGCTGGCGCTGAAGATCAACGTAAAAATTGGTCTTACCACTTTAAAAGAGACCTTCTACGAGCTGCGCTGGCCGATCCTGTCCATCGGCATGGTGCTGGCGTTCGCCTTCGTCACCAACTACTCGGGCATGTCCTCGACCATGGCCTTGGTGTTGGCAGGCACCGGTGCAGCCTTCCCGTTCTTCTCGCCGTTCCTAGGTTGGCTGGGCGTGTTCCTCACCGGTTCCGATACTTCGTCCAACGCTCTGTTCAGTTCGCTGCAAGCAACCACCGCGCACCAGATCGGTGTCAACGACACCTTGCTGGTGGCGGCGAACACCAGCGGCGGCGTGACCGGCAAGATGATTTCGCCACAATCGATCGCCGTGGCCTGCGCCGCGACCGGCCTGGTGGGCAAGGAATCGGATCTGTTCCGCTTTACCCTCAAGCACAGCCTATTCTTTGCAACGATTGTCGGCTTGATCACCCTGGCTCAGGCCTACTGGTTCACCGGCATGCTGGTGCACTAAGGACTACAAGCAAAACGGCAAAAACCGACGCCGGGCCACGCCCCCGGCGTCCGCAATTCACACCCCGGTCTGTAAGGCTGCTGAAAGCTTCCGGCTCTATATTCAGCGGCCTCAACAGACGAATAACCGGGACCACCCGGAGACACGCCTGATGAGCGAGCTTTTTTACAACGCTGTGCCGAATGCGACCCGTGTCGCCCCGCCACTGCCCGAGCCTCGGCAATACCCCAGCGAGAAACCGTCACGGGTCTACCTGTTCGGGACCTGCGTGGTCGATTTGTTCTACCCCGAAGCCGGGATGGATGCGATCCACCTGCTGGAACGCGAAGGCATTCGTGTCGAGTACCCGCAAGGGCAAAGCTGCTGCGGACAACCGGCCTACACCTCGGGTTACACCGAACAGGCACGGACCGTGGCGCGCTCGCAACTGGAGCTGTTTGCCGGGGATTATCCGGTGGTGGTGCCGTCAGGCTCTTGTGCCGGGATGTTGCGCGAACACTATGCCGACTTGTTCAAGGACGAGCCGCACACGTTGAAACAGGTTCAGGCGCTGGCTGCCAGAACCTTTGAGCTGGCCGAGTTCCTGTTGTTTGTCTGCAAGGTGCAGTTCAAGGACAGCGGCGAGCCGGTGAAAGTGGCGCTGCACACTTCGTGTTCGGCACGCCGCGAAATGAACACCCACCTGCACGGCCGCGAGTTATTGTCGCAGTTGAGCAATGTGGAGCGGGTCAATCACGATCACGAAAGTGAGTGCTGTGGCTTTGGCGGAACATTCAGCGTCCGTATGCCAGACATTTCCGGCGCAATGGTGGCTGACAAGACCCGGGCGTTGAAGGAGTCCGGTGCGCACAAGGTATTGAGTGCCGATTGCGGCTGTTTGATGAACATCAACGGCTCATTGGAAAAACAGCAGGAAGCGTTGCGCGGTCAGCATCTGGCCAGCTTCCTCTGGCAGCGTACCGGAGGTGCCCGATGAGCACCTCCACGATTATTCCTACGGTTGCCGTAGAAGAAGATTTCCGCACCCGCGCCCACAACGCGCTGGGTGACGCGCAATTGCGAGGCAACTTTCGCAAGGCGATGGATTCACTGATGACCAAACGGGCAGCGGCGTTCAGCGATGCCCATGAAAGAGAACACTTGCGCGCACTGGGCAATGCAATCCGTGCCCGCGCGCTCTCCAAGTTGCCCGACCTGCTCGAGCAACTGGAACAGAACCTGACCCGCAACGGTGTGACAGTGCACTGGGCGGAAACGGTGGACGAGGCCAATGGCATCGTCCTCTCGATCATCCGCGCTCACGAGGGGCGGCAAGTGATCAAGGGCAAATCGATGGTCAGCGAAGAAATGGAGATGAACCATTTTCTGGCTGACCGGGGCATTGAATGCCTGGAATCGGACATGGGCGAGTACATCGTCCAGCTCGACCACGAGAAGCCTTCACACATAATCATGCCGGCAATCCACAAGAATGCCGGTCAGGTCGCGTCCTTGTTCCACGACAAACTTGGGGTGGAATACACCAAGGACGTTGACCAACTCATTCAGATCGGTCGCAAGGTCTTGCGGCAGAAATTCTTCGAAGCGGACATCGGCGTCTCCGGTGTTAACTTCGCCGTGGCCGAAACCGGCACCCTGCTGCTGGTGGAAAACGAAGGCAACGGGCGCATGACCACCACCGTACCGCCCGTGCACATTGCAGTTACCGGTATCGAAAAAGTCGTGGAAAACCTGCGCGACGTGGTGCCGTTGCTGTCGCTGCTGACCCGCTCGGCCCTGGGCATCCCGATCACGACCTACGTCAACATGATCTCCGGCCCGCGAAAGGCACATGAACTCGACGGCCCGCAGGAAGTGCACCTGGTACTGCTCGACAATGGTCGCAGCCAGGCTTTTGCCGACAGCGAATTGCGCCAGACCCTGAACTGCATCCGCTGCGGTGCCTGTATGAATCATTGCCCGGTGTATACCCGAATCGGCGGCCATGCCTATGGCGAGGTTTACCCCGGCCCTATCGGAAAAATCGTCACCCCGCACATGGTCGGCCTGGCGAAAGTCCCGGATCACCCGAGTGCTTCTTCGCTGTGCGGTGCCTGCGGTGAAGTCTGCCCGGTAAAAATCCCGATCCCGGCGTTGCTGCGACGCCTGCGCGAAGAAAACGTCAAGGCCCCGGACAGCCCCCATCAAGTGATGCGTGGCCAGGGCAGCAAGTATTCGCGCAAGGAGCGGTTCCTCTGGAACGCCTGGGCGAAGCTCAACAGCTCGCCGACGCTGTATCGCCTGTTAGGCTTCTTCGCCACCCGTTTGCGCGCCCTCACGCCGAGCAATGTCGGCCCGTGGACGCAAAACCACAGCGCACCGAAACCCGCCGCCCGCTCACTGCATGAAATGGCCCGCGAGCACTTGGCCAAACAGGGAGACCGCTGATGAGCGCCAAGCAAAATATCCTCGCCAAACTGCGTAAAAGTCTGACAGGCACCACACCGGTGGCCGATAACTTTGATGTCGATCTGGTGACCCAGCCTTACACCTACTCGCCTGAGCAACGCATTCCACAACTACGCAAACTGATGGAAGCGGTGCACACAGAAATCCACCTGACGTCCGGCGAACAGTGGCCGGCGCTGTTGGCGCAATTGCTTCGGGACCGCCAGTTGCCAAGCCTGCTGATCGCACCGACAACGCCCCACGGTCAACGCATCACACAGCATTGGGCGAATAATCCCGATCTGCCGATGCTCAAGGCCTACGACCGCCCGGTCGAAGAATGGAAAGCCGAGTTGTTCAACGACACGCCGGCGAGCCTGACTGGGAGCCTCGGTGCCATCGCGGCAACCGGCAGCCTGATTCTCTGGCCGACCCGGGAAGAACCGCGCTTGATGAGCCTGGCGCCACCGGTGCATTTCGCCCTGCTCAAGGCCAGTGAAATCCGCGACAACTTCTATCAGGTGCAGCAGGAGTTCGAATGGGCCCAGGGCATGCCGACCAACGCGCTGCTGGTGTCCGGCCCGTCGAAGACCGCCGACATCGAACAAGTGCTGGCGTACGGCGCCCACGGTCCGAAAGACCTGGTGGTGTTGATCCTGGAGGACCAATGAGTCTACCGGCCGCTTTCCTGCGAGATGCACAGCAACTGATTCCACAAGAGCGACGTTTCGACGACCCGCTGTCGACCCTGGCCTTCGGCACCGATGCCAGTTTCTATCGATTGATTCCGCAACTGGTGATCCGCGTCGAGTCCGAAGACGAAGTCGTGGCGCTGCTGCAATTTGCGCAACGCGATCAGGTGCCGGTGACCTTCCGCGCCGCCGGTACCAGCCTCTCTGGCCAGGCGATCAGCGACTCGGTTTTAATCGTGCTTGGGGATAACTGGAACGCGCGCGAGATCCGCGACCAGGGCATGCAAATCCGCCTGCAACCGGGTGTGATCGGTGCCCAGGCCAACGCCTGGCTGGCGCCGTTCGGACGCAAGATCGGCCCGGACCCGGCCTCGATCAACGCCTGCAAGATCGGCGGCATCGTCGCCAACAACGCCAGCGGCATGTGCTGCGGCACGGCGCAAAACACCTACCACACCCTGGCCGGTATTCGTCTGGTGCTGGCCGACGGCAGTCGCCTCGACACTGAAGATGCCGCCAGCGTCGCGGCGTTTCGCCAGAGCCATACCGCGTTGCTGGAGCGCCTGGCGACGCTGGGGCGCGAGACCCGCGCCAACACTGATCTGGCTGCGAAAATCCGCCACAAATACCGTCTGAAAAATACCACCGGCCTGTCGCTCAATGCCCTGGTGGATTTCGACGAGCCTGTGGATATCTTGAGCCACTTGCTGGTGGGCTCCGAAGGCACGCTCGGGTTCATCAGTGCGGTGACCTACGACACGGTGATCGACCACCCGAACAAGGCCTCGGCCCTGATTGTCTTCCCGGATGTCGAGACCTGCTGCAACGCGGTCACCGTACTGAAAAGCCAACCGGTGTCGGCCGTGGAACTGCTGGACCGGCGCAGCCTGCGCTCAGTGCAGGACAAACCCGGCATGCCGCCTTTCGTACAGCATCTGTCGAACAATGCCTGCGCCTTGCTGATCGAATCCCGCGCCGCGTCGTCCGCCCTGCTGCATGAACAACTGGCGCAGATCATGGCGTCGCTACAGGCGTTCCCGGTGGAAAAGCAGGTCGACTTCACGGAGGACCCTCAGGAAAATGCCCGTCTCTGGGCCATCCGCAAAGACACCTTCCCCGCCGTCGGTGCGGTGCGCAAGACCGGCACCACGGTGATCATCGAAGACGTCACCTTTCCGGTCGAACAACTGGCCATCGGCGTCAATCGCCTGATCGAGTTGTTCGACAAACATCACTACGATGAAGCGATCCTTTTCGGACACGCCCTGGAAGGCAATCTGCACTTCGTCTTCACCCAAGGCTTCAACAACGCGCAAGAAGTCGCACGCTATCAGGCGTTCATGGACGACGTGGCGCAACTGGTGGCAGTGGAGTTCGGCGGTTCGCTGAAAGCCGAACACGGTACCGGACGCAACATGGCGCCATTCGTCGAACTGGAATGGGGCAGCGATGCCTACCAGTTGATGTGGCAACTCAAGCGTCTGCTCGACCCCAACGGCATTCTCAACCCGGACGTGGTGCTCAGCGAAGATCCGCAGATCCACCTCAAGCACCTCAAGCCCTTGCCGGCCGCCGACGAGATTGTGGACAAGTGCATCGAGTGTGGCTTCTGCGAACCGGTCTGCCCGTCGAAGGGCCTGACGCTGAGCCCACGCCAACGCATCGTGATCTGGCGCGACATTCAGGCGCGAAAACGCACCGGCATCGATACCACCGAACTCGAAGCCGCTTACGAGTACCAGGGCATCGATACCTGCGCTGCCACCGGCCTGTGCGCGCAACGTTGCCCGGTCGGCATCAACACCGGCGAGCTGGTGAAAAAGCTCCGTAGCCGCACGGCAACCCATACGAAAACCGCCAACTGGCTTGAAGGAAATTTCGCCACGGCGCTACAAGGGGCGCGGTTCACCCTGCACGTCGCCAATGGCGCACGGATGTTGTTGGGCGCGCCACGCCTGGCAAAACTCTCGGCGACGCTGACGAAGCTGTCCAAAGGTCAGGTCCCGCAATGGACCAACGCCATGCCGCAGCCGGAAAAAGCCATCCGTTTCAGTCCCGCCGTGTCGGACGAACGCCCGCGGGTGGTGTACCTGGCGGCGTGTGTGTCGCGGGTCATGGGGCCAGCAGCGGCGGATAAAGAGCAGGTGTCGTTGTACGACAAAACCCGCGGGCTTCTGGAAAAGGCCGGGTACCAGGTGGTCTTCCCGGACAATCTGGACAACCTCTGCTGCGGCCAGCCATTCGCCTCCAAAGGCTACGCCGAACAAGCCGAACACAAGCGCCAGGAACTGATCGGCGCCTTGCTGCACGCCAGTCGCGGCGGGCTCGACCCGATTTATTGCGACACCAGCCCCTGTACGTTACGGCTCACTCAAGACCTTGGCGATGTTCGACTGGACCTCTACGACCCGGTGCGTTTCATCCGCACGCACCTGATGGATCGCCTCGACTTCACACCACAGGAAGCGCCGATTGCGGTGCACGTCACCTGCAGCACTCAGCACCTTGGCGAAAGTCAGGCGTTGATCGATCTGGCGCGCAAATGCAGCAAAAACGTGGTCATTCCCGAAGGCATTCACTGCTGCGGCTTCGCCGGCGACAAGGGCTTCACCACGCCACAGCTGAATGCCCATTCGCTGCGCACACTCAAGGACGCGGTGCAGCAGTGCAGCGAGGGGATTTCCACCAGTCGCACTTGTGAGATCGGGCTGACGCAACATGGCGGCATTGATTACCACGGTCTAGTCTATCTGGTGGACCGCGTTACCCAGGCTAGGGTGCCCTGATAGCAGGACCCAAGGAAGGTGCATAGATGTACCTACTTGCCGGAATCGATAGCTCCACAGTGAAAAACAGAACCCTGAGGTGCCGCCGCAGTCCACTGATCAAGTCCCGTAAATGCGGGACTCTCCCAACACTCGGTAGCCCGACTTGATGGCCAGCAATGCCTGGCCCTTCAGCTCAAGGAGATACACATGAATCGTTCTGTGCTGTTAGGTTTGTTTATTACTGCTTCCATGATGGCTTCCACTTCGTTTGCTGCAGAAGAAGACCTTTGCGCTGTCAACCTGAAAACCATCGAAAACGCCAAGGCACAGATTCCTCCGGAAATGACTGAGCAGGTAGAAAATTCCGTCAAGCAGGCCAAAGCTGACCATGCAAAAGGCACCAAGGCAGGCATTGATGATTGCGTCGCCGAGACCAACGACATCATCAAGACCCTCACCGACGCGAAAAAAGGCGGGAAGTAATCCGATACGAAGCAAACCAAAACCCGCCGACGGCGGGTTTTGTTGCATTCGGGGACCGGGAATGTGTAACCGCCCGCATCGCAGGAAAAGCCCGACACGTTGTCTGAAAAAACCGAATTCTTGTGTTGAATCGTAGTCTTTGAGGTAGGCCCTATCCGTTCAAGGTGATACCCATGAAGCGCACCACACTCGCTGGTCTGTTCATTTCCGCTGCAATGCTGGCCTCTCCTGCATTTGCAGCGGACAACAACCTTTGCACGAGCAAGCTGCAAGAGCTCAAAGGCAAAGTGAATGCGCTGCCAGCGACCTCCGGAAACACCGCCATGGAGATCAAGAGACTGATGTCCAGCGCCGAAGCCTCCCAAGCCTCCGGAGACGACACAAAATGCGTCACCGAAGCCACCCAGGCATTGGCACTCACTGACAAACAGCGCAACGAACCCAACCCATAATGTGTGGTGGCCTACCTTCGGGTTGGCCTTCTGAGTCGCGTTGACGTACACTGTACAGGCTTGTTGCTCACTTGATTCACAGAGCATCAGGCTCGGGGCCGTTTAGGATTCGACGCCGGTTGCGAAACTTTAGGTGCATGCCGAGTTGGTAACAGAACTCGTAAATCCACTGTTGCAACTTCCTATAGTTGCCAATGACGAAACCTACGGGGAATACGCTCTCGCTGCGTAAGCAGCCTTAGCCCTTCCCTCCTGGTACCTTCGGGTCCAGCAATCATCAGGGGATGTCTGTAAACCCAAAGTGATTGTCATATAGAACAGAATCGCCGTGCAGTACGTTGTGGACGAAGCGGCTAAAACTTACACAACTCGCCCAAAGCACCCTGCCCGTCGGGTCGCTGAGGGTTAACTTAATAGACACGGCTACGCATGTAGTACCGACAGCGGAGTACTGGCGGACGGGGGTTCAAATCCCCCCGGCTCCACCACTTCAACGAAAAAAGACGTCCAAGGACGTCTTTTTTTGTGCCTGAAATCCAGTGAAGACAAGCGTTTTAGTGCTATTGGGCCGCACAGAGTTTTTTTGCGGTCCAGCCGTTTGGGTATTCCAAACGGTGTTCCAAGCCATCCGATGCTTTATTGGGGGGCCTTCACTAGTTTGGAGTTCACTTCATTTTCGACTCGGACGCGGCCCCTTGGAGCTGGCTTGCCAGCGATGGTCGTTAACGATAACGCGTGTGAACTGGACAAACGCGGCGCACTTGAGTCCATCGCCAGCAATCGAGCGTCGACCGGCTGCTCCTACAATTTCCCGGCAATGTGTGAAGAGCCTTTTTTCTCGGTCCCGGTTGATAAACAGCAACACCGGCTGCCCTGCATCAATCCGAATCAGCGGCCTGACGATCCAGATTCACCAGCACTTCGGGTTCAAGAGTAGTCAGCACCAGGCGTGAGGCGAAGTCTGCGCACATATGAACCGTGTTGGTCGCGATGCGCTTGTACAAAGCCTGCCCCTCGGCCTCACCACTGTTGGGATTGATGTCGAAGTGCGGAAAATTGCTGCTGGCAATGTCCAGGCGCACGCGGTGCCCGCGTTTGAACAGGTTGCAGGTGGCAAACGGCTCGATCACGACTTTTACCCGTTGCCCCGGAGTCAGTAGCCGCGGCTTCTCCCACGAGTCGCGGTAACGGCATCGCACGATTCCGTCGGTGATGTTCATCGCATAGCCATCCGGATAAACGTCCACCAGTTTGGCGGTGAAGTCGGTATCGAGGCCGTCGCTTTCCACCCACAGTTCAATGCTTAGCGGGCCCGCGACGATCATGTCTTCGGTCAATGGCAGGGTCTGGAAACTCAGCACATCGGCACGTTCGGCCAATGGCCGGTCATTACCCTGTGTGCCGAAAAAATCCGCTCGCTCACGTTGATCGAACGCGCCACCGACGAATACCGGAGCACCGGAGGTCAGTGCGCCGCCGATGGTCGGCACCGGATGATCGGGATCGGCACGATAGCTCAGGCTCGACTCACATGCTGAAGGCGGTTCCGTGCTCAATTGGCGCTGAGCGTTCAGGTACAGGCTCAAGGATCGACTGCCCGGAAGCGGCCACTGCGAGCTCTTCAACCAGCGTCCGCCATGTTGCAGTCGGCCGTGCTGATCTTTCGAACCATCGCCCCCGCCCATCAGAAATACCTGGACCGGCGACGTGGCCGCAGCCTCGCCGGTTTGATCCTTGAGTGAGCGTGCAAACCAGTCCAGTCGACAATCCAGCCAGGTGCGCGCCACGTTGCCATCGAAGTTGGCCGCCGCACCGAACTCGACATCGCCGCTATGGCTGATGTTGCGATCGCCGTGCAGCCACGGTCCCATGATCAAATGCTGGGCGCTGCGGTTGTGGCGGCTGAAGGCACGGTAGTTAGCCAGCGTCGAGCTGACATACGCGTCGTACCAGCTGGACATGAACAGCACCGGAATATCCGGCAGGTTGTCGTAGTGTCCTTCGGCATAAATGCCGGGCTTGCGCCAGTAATCGCTGAAAGTACCCTGCGCCCATTGTTCCAGCAGATAGGCTTCGTACTCCGGCACATGGCGAATCGGCGAGTGTCCGGCCTGCCACGGCATGCGGGCGAACCACTGGTGTATGTCTTCCTGCTCGAGGGCTTCGCGGATCTTAGGGTTGGCGATCGCGGCGGGACTTTCCTTGGCCTGCCGCCAGGCCCACGTCGCCTGTTTCAATTCGAACGCGCCACCCTGGCGAATGCCGCACTGGAACGCGTTCGCAAAGCCGCCGGAGTCGAGCACCATGCTTTTCAGTCCCGGTGGATGCAGGCAGGCCATCGCCAATTGCGTATGGGCCGCGTAGGACAAACCCATGCTGCCGATTCGCCCGTTGCACCAGGGTTGCTCGACGATCCAGGCGAGGGTGTCAAAACCGTCTTCGCCTTCCGAGGTGTATTTGGTGAATACGCCTTCGGAAGCGTAGCGCCCGCGACAATCCTGAAAGATCGCCACGAAGCCTTGCGCAGTGAAACGCGCGGCCATGGCCCCGCGGGAGATGTGCTGGGCGTCGAGTTGTTTTTCCGAGCGCGAGGGGCTGCTCTTGTTGTAGGGCGTGCGCTCGATCACCACCGGCCACGGGCCTGCGCTATCGGTTGGCAGGTAAATATCGGTCGCGAGGTGGATGCCATCACGCAGACGGATCATCTGGTCACGCAGCAAGCGCATGGCGGGCAATGCCTGTTCGTTCAGCGAAGTCATATCAGAACCTTGTGGAAACCGGCGCCCGTCCCATTGCGGGTGGACGCCTTGGAACTCAGTAACCGGTGGTCACTGCGACCGCCAGCAACACCATCGCCAGCACGGTATAGATCAGGAACAACGGCAAGATGTAGCGCGCCCACTGACCCCAGCCGACTTGTGCGGTGGCGAGCAGTACCAGCAGACCGCTGGAGGTCGGGGTGATCATGTTGGTCAGGCCATTGCCGAGCAAAAACGCATACACCGTGGTTTGCGGGCTGACTCCGGAGAGTTGGCCGAGCGGGCCGAAGATCGGCATGGTCACGGCCGCCTGACCGGAGGTGGACGGGATCAGCACATCCAGGCCTAGCTGCGAGAAGAACATCGCGTAGGCCGAAACCACCGGGCCATGATCGCTGACCACGCTGGCCAGGCCATCGACGATGGTGTCGAGCACCTGACCGGTGCTGAGGATGATTTCCACCGCAGTCGCCAGACCAATCAACACACCGGCGATCAGGACTTTTTTCATGCCGTCGACAAAAGCACTGGCGGCGGTGCTGGCGCCCATGCCGTGGATCGCTGCGAAGATCACGCTCAGCAGCAGATAGAACGCCGACAGTTCGTGGTACTTCCAGCCCCAGCGGTTTGACGCAAACACCATAAAGCCTACGCCGAAGGCCAGCACCAGCAGGTTGAGCAGATGGCGCAACGGCAACGGTTGGCTTTCGAAGGTAATGACCGCGTTGGCGTCATAGCCGTGGCGACGAATGCTCCACAGCACGAAAACAATGCCAACGGCGAGGAACAACGCGTAAGCGGCAATGCGCATGCTCATGCCGCTGAAAATCGGCAGCCCGACCATCGGTTGCGCCACGGACAGCGCGACCGGATTGGTGATCGATGCCAGATAACCGATCTTCACTGAAATACAGACGATGGCCAGACCGATCAGGTTCGACAGCCCCAGTCGATTGGCCATCGCGACCATCAGCGGCACGATCAGGATGAATTCTTTGGCCAACCCCATGAAGGTGCTGCCGGCGGAGAACACCAGCATCAGCATCGGCACCAGCACGTAGATGTTGCCGCGCGTCATGCCGAGCAGGCGTTCTAGCCCGGCGTCGATCACCCCGGCCTTGTTCAGCACGCCGAACATGCCGCCGATGAACAGCACCATGAAAATCAGTCCGGCGCGTTTCTCGATGCCCTGCGGGATCGCCATGAACCCTTCGATCAGCGACACTGGGCGGGCCACCGCATCCTTGGCTGCGCGTGGTTCGACAGCCAACAGATGAGTGAGGGAATGACTCTTTTCCAGGACTTGATAAGAGCCTGGTACCACCAGCCCGTTCTGGCGCTGGAAGCTGCCGGAGTTGACCGCATACGTGAACCCGACCGCGAGCAACACGATGCTCAGCAGGATGATGGCCGGGTTAATGGTTTTGCGTACAGTCGGCTTGGCGGGTTGCGTCTGACTTTCGGCAGCGCCCGGTTGTGCGAGGTCGATCTGGGACATGGCGGTGAGCCCTTCGGTGTTTTTATTCTGAGTGTCAATGTTTCGATGGGGCAGACACTAGGGCAAACGCCAAGGGGCTACAACGTTATGCGTGGAGCGGGTCGGGCTATGCGTTTTGTGATGCGTGGACGGTCTTCATCGACTCGTTCAGACGTTGTTTGAGATGGGCGGCAAAGGCACTCACCATCGATGGGCGCTGCTCGTCCCGACGGAATGCCAGACCGAATTCGTAGCGCAGTGTCGGGCGAAAAGGTCGGGTGACAACCGGCAAATGAGTGAAGTGACTGGCCAGCAATCCATTGACGATCGACACCCCCAGGCCCTCGGCGACAAAGCTGCAGGCGGCGCCGACCGAATGCACTTCGATGCGCACTTGCGGTGTCAGGTTGACGGCGCGAAACACCTGATTGAGCTCGGCGCGCAAGGCCCGTTGCCGGCCCAGCAATACTAGCGGCACATTGCGCAGATGCTGCACGTCGATCACTGCATGGCGGGTCAACGGATGATCCGCGGGCATGACGCAGACACCTTCGGTTTCCAGTACCGGTTCAATGTCGAAGTCGGACAGTTCCGTAGGCAAACGCACGAAGCCGAGATCGGCAGACCGGTCGAGCACGGCGCGCTCGATGGTGTCGTACGAGCCGGTGAGCAACTCGACGACGATGTCGTCGTGACTCTTGAGAAATTCGGCAACGATTTTCGGCAGCAGCTCCTGGGTCATGCTGGTCGGCACGCCCACCTTGAGCAGGCTCTTGTGCGAGCGACCGATGCGCAGCTCATCGGCCATGCGTTGAATGCGCTGCATGCCATCCACCAGCCCCGTGACCTCGGCGAGCAGCTCTTCGGCTTCCGGCGTGGCCATCAAACGGCCCTTTTTGCGCAAGAACAAGGCGAAGCCCAATGCTTCTTCCAGCTGCGTCAGCAAGCGGCTGACGGCCGATTGGGATAGCCCCATGCGAGTGGCGGCACCGATGGTCGAACCGGTGGCCATGATGGCTTTGAAAGCTTCGAGTTGCTTGAGATTCACGCTGCCGATTCCCCTGGTTTTGCAACGGTGCCCGCCCGCGAAAAACCAGCTTTCGCATAGCCTGATGCGCTTCTCGCATAACGTTGTGGACGCGCTGTCGAGCCGTTAGTGTCCGCCGCAATGCGCCGCTGAGTCCAGCTTCGCAGGCCAACAAAATCGAGACCCATCCCGATTCCGGGACCTTTGCGACTGCCAATAAAACCGATAATGCGGGGCTGAGGAAAACACCATGCGTGGACTGTTCACGAGAGGCGGCATTGTGTCCGCAGGATTGCTGGCGGGTCTGTCGCCAGCGCTGATGGCCCAAGGATTTTTCGAGGATTCCCAAGGCAAACTGACCTTGCGCAATTACTACTTCAACGATGGCTATCGCGACGGTGGCGAGGACCGCAAAGAGTGGGCGCAGGGTTTCTTGCTCAACCTGCAATCGGGCTACACCGAGGGTACGGTGGGGTTCGGTCTGGATGCGCTGGGCCTGGCCGGCCTGAAGCTCGATTCCAGCCCGACCCATGCGGGCACCGGTTTGCTGCCGGTGCACGACGATGGCCATGCAGCGGATGGTTTTTCCAGCCTGGGTATCACTGCAAAAATGCGTATCGGCGAGGCCGTGATCAAGACCGGTAACCTGATGCCGAGGATTCCGGTGCTGGTCTACAACGATGGGCGTCTGTTGCCGCAAACCTTTCGCGGTACGCAAATCGAGTATAGCGGCATCCGCGATCTGTACTTGCACAGCGGTCATCTGGACAAGTTCAAGCAGCGCAACTCCACCGACAGCGTCGATATCTATCCACAGGGCTACACCGGTAGCAAAGGCACTGACTTTGATTTTGCCGGCGCCACCTACAAGTTCACGCCCACCCTAAGCGGCACCTGGTATTACGGGGAGATGCGTGAGTTCTACCGGCAGCAGTTTTTCGGTCTGGTGCATAAACAACCGATGGGCAGTGGCAGCCTGACCAGCGATTTGCGCTACTTCATCAGTGGCGATGCCGGTGAGGCACGCAATGGTGCGGTGGATGCCGATATGTTCAGCGGCCTTTTCACCTATCGCCTCGGCGGCCATGCACTTGGCCTGGGTTATCAGAAGGTCAGCGGCGATACGGCATTGCCCTACACCAGCGTGTCGACGGTCTATTCGTTCTCCAATGCAGGCGTCGGAAAGTTCATCCAGGCTGGTGAGCAGACCTGGATGCTGCGCTACGACTATGACTTCGCTGCGTTTGTGCCTGGCCTGAGCCTGATGACCCGTTACTACAAGGGCGAGAACGGGGACTACAAAGGACGCGAAGCCCGGGAGTGGGAATCCGACACCAATCTGCGATATGTCATACAGAGCAGCGCGCTCCAAGGCATAGGCATCGAAGTGCGAAAAGCCACTTATCGTTCTACCTACGCCAGCGATCGAGATAACTATCGCCTGTACCTGACTTATGACATCGCATTGTGGTAACCCATTAACCCGGCCCACCAATCAAAGCTGACAAGGCCCGCCCAGTGCGGGCCTTATTGCATCTGGGGTTTGATAATTCATGCCTCACACCGCACCCTGTGGGAGCAACTGTCTTCCCCCTGCCACTCGTCGTCACCCTCTCTCCCGGAGAAGCCCATGCGCCAAGCCCTCCTGATCATCGACGTACAACCCGGCTTCGCCCCGCCGCAGTGGCTGGTCGACGGTATCCGGGCACTCATCGGCACCCTGCCCAGTGTCGCCACGGTCGAGCGTCACGACGAGTCCATAACTCCCTTCGAAAAACAGCTTGGCTGGCACCCCGCGCCGGACGATGACAGCCTGATCCCCGCCGACCGTATTTTCATCAAGCACGGCTACGCACCCACGCCGCAAACCATCGACTACCTGAAAAGCCTGAACGTCGAGCGCGTGCTGGTGTGCGGCCTGCAGACCGAAACCTGCTGCCTGGCGGCGGGGTTTGCGCTGTTTGATGCGGGGTTGCAGCCGACCTTGATTACGGATTTGACGGTGGGTTCGTCGCTGGACCGGACGGGCGGGTTGGGGGTCAAGCTTTGGGAGCATCATTTCAAGCACACGGTGAAATCTAGCGACCTGTGACTTCACCGCGTCCTAGGACATTTCCCGCAAAACGCATCGCCTTTCATGAACTGGCGGGGCCTCCTTCTCGACGATAGCCTTTCTGGGTCGCTGAAAATCAGCGACCGGCTTTGACAGGCTGAAAACCGGGGCAGCTCCTATAAACAAACCAGGATCTCCATCATGAAAAGACACAGCCCCACCCTGCAAAACTCTTCACCTGATACAACAACCGAATCACCCGACTTATCCAACCTCTCCAACACCACCGAACCCGCCATCAGCGCCCGCCTGCGCAACCCCAATCACCTCGACCCCGTCAGCCACGTCTTCACCATCCGCCCCGACATAGACACGCCGTCCCTGCTCACCCACGCCAGCGAAACCCTCGCCTCGCTCAACGTCATGAGCACCGATCTCGCCTGCGAGCTTGAGAGTTCGCGTCGCAACATCGCCCTGGCAATCCAGCAACTGGCCGTGCTGGCGCAATTGCTGGTGAACCGGGCACTGGACAACATCGCGCCACTCGACGAAGCAGAGGCTTGAGATGGATCGATACATGCCGATGCCTGACAGACAGGTCAGTCGCCGGGCAAACACTTCGGATGAACCCGCAAAGCCCTTCTACACTCCATTCGCAATCGCCCTAAAATACCCGTCGAATAGGCCCCCATGACCACCCTCACCGACCGTTTGAAGCAAGGCAAGGATGCGCGCAAGAAGTGCTCGCGCAGTTCGCAAGCAGCCTTGGGCAATGTCGATCGCGACCCGATACCGCTGATCAAGGCATCGAGTGAGGGGCGCGTCAAATCGCTGGTGGAGCTGCGTTACGGGCGCATGCTGGTGTCGCCGTTCACCTTCTATCGCGGCAATGCGCTGCTGCAGGCCCACGACCTGGCGGGCACCTCGCACATGGGGCTGGTTTCGCCGATTTGTGGCGATAGCCACCTGATGAACTTCGGCGGTTTCGCAACGCCTGAACGCAACCTGCTGTTCAGCGTCAACGACTTCGACGAAGCCCATCCCGGGCCGTGGGAGTGGGACTTGAAACGCCTGGTGGCGAGTTTTCTGGTGGCCGCCCGCGACTTGCGCCATGGCGAGTCGGTTGAAGACAGCATCTGCCATGAGGTGGTGAGTGCCTATCAGAAAACCATGCTCGAATGCGCCGAACAAAGTTCGCTGGAAACCTGGTACGAATCCATCAGCTATAACGACCTGCTGGCGCAGGCCAACCAAAGCACCCTGGAACACGTGGAACGCGCCATCGAAAAAGCCGAGCGTCGTACCCATGCCGAACTGCTGCCAAAAATCAGCGAACGCGACGGCCATGGGCGTCTGATCATTCGCGATGACCTGCCGGAAATTTTCCACCTGCACAAGAACACCACGCTGCTGGACGCCGATGATGACTGGTTGCGCCTCTCGGACTGGCGTCCGCTCTACGACACCTTCATGCGCGACTATCGCGGCACCCTGCAAGCGGACCGCCGTGAGCTGCTGTCGCGTTTTCACGTACAGGACATGGCCTTCAAGGTGGTGGGCGTCGGCAGTGCAGGCACCCGTTGCCTGGTGGCGCTGCTGACCGACGATCAGCAGTTCCCGCTGTTCCTGCAATTCAAGGAAGCGCGGCGCTCGGTGCTCGCCGGCTACGTGAAGGCCAGGTCGCGGGTGCGCCATGAAGGGCAGCGTGTGGTCGAGGGTCAACGCTTGATGCAATCGGCCAGCGACCTGTTCCTCGGCTGGACCACCGGGCCCAGCGGGCGGCATTTCCATGTGCGGCAATTGCGCGATATGAAAATCTCCGCCGAACTCGAGACCTTCGATGGCGAAGCCTTCGCGGCCTATGGCCGGCTTTGCGGCCGGGCCCTGGCTCGCGCCCATGCCAAGTCTTCCGGGCAGGCGGCGGTGATCAGCGGCTACATCGGCAAGAGTGAGGCATTGGCCGATGCGCTTTATAAATACGCCCAGGGCTATACCGAGCAGAACGAGCGCGATTTCGAGCGCTTCCAGCAAGCCTGCCGCAAGGGCCGTTTACGTGCACGGTCGGAAGCCGACTTTGCCGCCGATCATTTGCCGTAGCGGTGTCGCAGGCTCTGGTGCGGGGCTTTGATCGAGATGAATTTTTCTTCACCCCACCCTCTCGCGCCAGCCTGTACATTTCGCTCGCTCATTCAAGAAACTACGGTTTGCCCGCCCTCCCGCGGGCTTTTTTTTGCCTGCGAATTCGCTTCGCAGAGCACCGGCTGTTCCAGCCTCGCTCGCCCGTAAAACGCCAGCGCCGTCAGCAAACACGCCAGCCACACGAAGATCCCGGCCCAGAAGGTGTGGGACATGTAGTGCCAGCCTTGCAGCACTCGCGTTGTGCCGTAGATGAAGCCGAGGGTCAGCGAGCCGTACATGATCGCCTTGGCATAGCGCCAGCGATAACGGCGAGCCACGAAGTACAACGCCAGCATGGTGAAACCGCCCGAGGCATGTCCGCCCGGCCAGCAGCGGCCGTCACCGGCAACTTTCAGCAGGTCGAAATTTTCATACCACTCAACGTGCTGCATCTTGCCGCCGTACAGTGTCGTCTCGATCGGGCAATACACGCTGGTGTGGCCCTTGAGGTAGTGAATGACCCCGGTGCTGATGGAAAACGCGAACACCACGTAGAGAAAGTCGCGTCGATGGCGGTTGGCAAAGCGCAGCACCGGTGCGACTTTGATTTTTTCCAGGAAGGCGATGATTTTCGAGTGTTTTTCAGCCTTCAGGCGCGGCCAGAGGAACGACAGCAAGGCGCCGATAATCGCAATTTCGCCGGTCCAGTTCGGGATGATCCGCGCCCATTTGTGGGTGATCTTTTCGAACAGGTGGATCTGGTCCAGCGGGTACGTCTGCGTCACCGGGTCAAAAAAATAGTTGTTGAAGGCGATGTCGATGCGGGTCATGTCGAACGTCAGGAACACCACGACCGCGCAGGCTAGCGGAATACCAAAGTTCACCCAATAAAAGCGGTAGCGGGAGGCGGTCTGCATGCTCAATCCTGATTCAAAGGGAGGCTGAAGTTCAACGGGGTGTCACCGTGGGCCAATCCGATGCTTCGATAAAACCAAGCATGCGCGGACTGTTCGGGGTTTCGGCGGAGATAAACAGAGACGCCCCGTAACCCAGGGTTGAAGTCGTCAAATCGAGGTCTTTTTCCAGTTGCGCCATGCATTCGCTGTGGGTCACCAGAATCAGGTTACGCCCGGCCACCTTGTGCGCCAACGCGTCGCGCAGCATGGTGCCCTTGCAACCGACCAGCCAGTCTTCGCCCGCGTCGGCCTTGTTGAACATGAAGCCGGCAGTCTGCGCCGTTCGCAGGATCGGGCTGTGGTAGATATCGGCCTTGTCCAGGCCCAGGTTACGGAACTGCGCCCCGACTTTGGTGGCAACACTGCGCGAACGCTCGGTAATGCCATCGTTGCCGATCAGGCAGGCAGCCGAAGAGTGATCGCAGCGTTCGACGTGGCGCACCAGCACGATCAGGTCGCCCTTGGCCCACTCCTTCATCAACGCCTGTGCACCGCGCACATTGCCATGCGCCAGGTCCGGAACGGTGGCCGGTCGCAGTAAAAACACCGTCAACGGGATCACCAGCAGCGCCGAGGCCAACACCACCGCAGCGTTGCGATAGCGGGTGAAGCGCTTCAGGTCGATCGAGCGTTTTATCCCGAAAAGACTCAGTCTTAATTCCACATCAAGCCGCCTCGCCGGCACGCACCACCTCATCAGATCCCCGGAGGTTAAAGAAGCGTGCGTCGGTGGCGGGTGAAACCCATGTGAAAAAAAGCTTAAAAGCGCTGTAAAAACCTTGTTACAGAATCCGTTTGGAAAAATCCTTTCAGCTCCCGCCATTGCTGCCGATACATCCTGCTTACACAGCTTGGCGGCCCCCCAAAAAAAACAATCTTCCAGCCAGCCGACGAAATAGAAGCACTACGTTCCTGGAGGAATTGGATGAATAGCTGGTTCGGCAACATCAGCGTGAACCTGAAACTGGGCCTTGGGTTTGGCCTTGTGCTGGCACTGACCTGCGTCCTCGCCCTGACCGGCTGGACCAGCCTGGGCGGGTTGATCGACCGCAGCAACTGGATGAGCGACATCACCCAGCTCAACGCCGGCCTGACCAAGCTGCGCGTGGTTCGCCTGCAATACATGCTGACCAACGGCGACGAAACCGCCGCGCAGGGCGTGCAGACCACCCTCGACGCTTTCTCGGCCCAGCAACAGGCCCTGCTGGCGAAGTTCAAGAGCCCGGAAAACCTCAAGCTGCTCCGTGAGCAAGGCACCGTGATCGACGCCTACAGGACGTCCCTGGGCAAAATGCGCAACGCTTATCGCGCCGGCAACACCGCCCGCGACGCCATGAGCGCCAACGCCGAAACCGCCCAAACGCTGCTCAATGAGATCAACACCCGCGTGCAGCAAATGCCGCTGAGCGACCAGCGCTTCGAACAGTTCCAGGCCATTACATCGGCCAAGGAAGCGTTCCTGCTGGCGCGTTACGAAGTACGTGGTTACACCGCCACCACCAATATCGAAACCGAGCAAAAAGCGGTCGGCCAGCTGGACGCCGCCATCGCCAGCCTGAAACCGCTGAACGCGCATTTCGCCGACACCCAGCAAGACGCCCTGCGTCAGCTGGAAACCGCGCTGGGCAACTATCGCAGTGCCTTGCAGGCCTACAAGGCCGCCAGCAATGACGCGGTGCAGGCGCGCAAGGAAATGACCGACCAGGGCGCCGCCATCGTGTCCCAGAGCGATCAGCTGTATCAGATCCAGCTCGACCGCCGTGACGCCGAAAGCGCCCGGGCGCGCACGCTGCAACTGATCAGCACGCTGCTGGCATTGTTGGTGGGCATCATTGCCGCCGTGGTCATCACGCGCCAGATCACCCGTCCATTGCGCGAAACCCTGGCGGTGGTCGACCGCATCGCCAGCGGTGACCTGTCCCAGAACGTGCTGGTCACCCGTCGTGACGAACTCGGCGTGTTGCAGCAAGGCATCGCGCGCATGGGCGTGACCTTGCGCGACTTGATCAGCGGCATCCGCGACGGCGTGACCCAAATCGCCAGCGCCGCCGAAGAGCTCTCGGCCGTGACCGAACAGACCAGTGCCGGGGTCAACAGCCAGAAAGTCGAGACCGATCAGGTCGCGACCGCCATGCACGAGATGACCGCCACCGTGCAGGAAGTCGCGCGCAACGCCGAAGAAGCTTCGCAAGCCGCTGCGGCGGCGGACGGCGAAGCTCGTGAAGGCGACAAGGTGGTCAACGAAGCCATCGCCCAGATCGAGCGTCTGGCCAGCGAAGTGGTACGTTCCACCGAGGCCATGAGCGTGCTGCAACAGGAAAGCGACAAGATCGGCAGCGTCATGGACGTGATCAAGGCCGTGGCCGAACAGACCAACCTGCTGGCGCTCAACGCCGCCATCGAAGCGGCCCGCGCCGGTGAAGCCGGTCGTGGTTTCGCCGTGGTGGCCGACGAGGTCCGCGGCCTGGCCCAGCGCACGCAGAAATCCACCGAGGAAATCGAAGGTCTGGTGGCCGGCCTGCAGAACGGCACACAACAAGTGTCTGCCGTGATGAACAACAGCCGCGTCCTCACCGACAGCAGCGTGGCCCTGACCCGCAAGGCCGGCGAGTCACTGGAGAGCATCACCCGCACGGTGTCCAACATCCAGTCGATGAACCAGCAGATCGCCGCGGCGGCCGAACAGCAAAGCGCCGTGGCCGAGGAGATCAGCCGCAGCATCATCAACGTGCGCGATGTGTCGGAGCAGACGGCTGCGGCGAGCGATGAGACCGCCAAGTCCAGCGTTGAACTGGCGCGGTTGGGTGGTCAATTGCAGCAGATGGTGAGCCACTTCCGCGTTTGACGTTCGCCTTGCGGTGAATGAAATATCCCTTCGCGGGCAAGCCACGCTCCCACAGGGTGTTGGGTCGTTCACAGAATCTGTGTTCGACAACTTACCTGTGAGAGCAGCGGTCCAGCGGTCCGACTTGCCCGCGAATGCGATCTGAAGGACTACCAATGATGATGTGTCGAACCGAGAATCTGGCTGCCCTACTTCAGCGCGAAGGCAGATCCAATTCGACTCCATCATCAATGCTGAACCGTTTGTGGATTCGAGTTCCCAAGCCGTCAGTACATTTACTCTGTTCCAGCGCTTTGCTCAAAATCAGACACGCTTGTTCTTCAATGGAAAGACCATTGATGTCTGCCGCTACTCGCAGTGCTTCATAGAGCTGACGGTCAATATTGTTGATGGTCAAACTCACCACAATGCCCTCCGATGTAACGGCAGTTGAAGCGACGAGGCTACCATGACTGCTCGTCAATCGAATGTTGGATTAGGTTGTGCCGACTGAGTGATCCGCGCTTTGGCGAGGGCACTGCTCTCGCCATTTTTGCGTGGTTTGCGACACTCACCGCGTCCCACGCTGGCGCAATGCCGACGGCATGAAGTACGCGTCTTCCGGCACCGGTTGGGTGAAGTCCACGGTGCCCTGCTCTTCGTTATCCAGGTTCTGCACGTAGTAACGACGTGCTTGCAAGTCATGGAATACGTCCAGCGCACTCCAGGTGGTGGGCAGGTCGTAGAAGTTTTTCAGGTAGGCCATCGACACCCGCCACAACTCCCCTCGCCCGTCATACTGATCCACCAATGCGGCGCCCCAACTGTCCTCGTCGAGAAACAGCACGCGCTTGGAATAGATATGCCGCGCGCCCGGCTTGAGCGTGCCTTCGACCACCCAGACCCGATGCAGCTCATAACGGGTGTACTGCGGGTTGACGTGGCCCGGTGTGAGCAACTGCGCGTACTTCACCTCAGGGCTGCCGACTTTGTAGTTGTTGTAGGGAATGTAGACCTCTTGCTTGCCCTTGAGCTTCCAGTCATAGCGGTCCGGCGAGCCGTTGAACAGGTCGGTATCGTCCGCCGTGCGCAGGCCGTCGGATGAGGCGATCGGGGTGTCATAGGCGAGGTTCGGCGCCCGGCGCACACGACGTTGTCCGGCATCGTAGACCCAGGCCTGACGCGGGTCCTTGAGCTGGTCCAGGGTCTCGTGAACCAGGGCCGCACCACCCGCCAGACGAGCCGGGCTCTTCACGAACGCCAGGTAGTAAAACAGGATGTTTTTCAGGTCGGCAAACTGCCCACCCGGGCGGTAATAATTGAAGAGCCCCTCCTGCTGCGAGGTCACGAGCGCGAAGCTGCCGTTGCGTTGTACCGGCGCTTCGGAGGCACGACGGACCACATAGATGCCGCGATAGCGGGTGATGTGGTTCCACAACACCTCGACCCCGTCCTTGGGTAGCGGGAACGGCACACCGCCATAGGCATCGGCAAAACCGGTGCCGCCATCGAGCAGCTTGGTCGCGGTCGCATTCTTCAAGGTGTTGTCATACAGCCACTGCGGCGCCGAGCCAGAACGGCGTGAAGGATAGACCGGCATCTGGAAGGTGTCGGGGTAGCTGTTGAACAGGGCGACCTGACCCGGGCTGAGGTGGGCCTTGTACTGTTCAAGGTTGGCCTTGGTGATGGTGAACAGCGGCTTGTCCGCCGCATACGGGTCCGGGTGATGCTGGCCTGGTTTGTAGCCCGCCGGCGCCTGGGTGATGCCGCCAGTCCAGGCCGGAATGGTCCCGGCGGCGTTGCCGACACGCTCGGCGCCCAATGGGGTCAGGGTGGTTTTCAGTTGTTCGGCCAGCTGGGGCGTGACCGCGGCCAGCGCGCTGCCGGCGGCCAGGCTCAGGAACAGCGCCAGCGTGGTCTTGGTCAGTCGTGAAGTGTGAAACATGATCGTTCTCCGAAATACAAAAACCTGTGGGAGCGAGCCTGCTCGCGAAAGCGGTTTTTCAGGCGACATCTGTGTTGAATGTGCCGCCCTCTTCGCGAGCAAGCCCGCTCCCACACAGGGTCTGCGTGTAGCAATCAAAGGAAGTACTTGAGGTTGAAGCCGATGTTGTCGCGGTCACGCAGGCCGTTGTCCTGCCCGCCGCCATAGAACTCGGTGTATTGCAGCTCGGCCTCCAGCCTGTTCTGGTAGTTGGCCTTGATCCCCAGGGTGTAGGCCTTGCGGCCCTCGATGACGTTGCCCGCCTGATAGCTGTTGCCCTCGAAGTCATCCTTGTAGACGACATAGGGCGAGACGTTGACCCCGGCATACACGTCGTTCCAGGTGCCGTTGAGCATCGCGGTGTAGCTGTAGGAGTTGCGGTTGACCTGGTCGCCGCGCTCGCCACCGGACACATAGGAAAAGTTGCCGGTGCCCGCGTAGTAACGGTTACTGCCGTCATAAGCGGTGTATTGCAGGCTGCTGCCGCGCAGGTGCTCGGACGCCAGCTCGAATACGCCGAACATCGAGTCGAACGACAGGCTCGGGCCAAAGTTGTAAATGGTGCCCAGGGAGGTGTTGAACGCTTCCACGCGCTCGGCGTTATTGATCTGGCTGTCGAGCGTGACCTGCTGCCCGCCGATGTTGATGGTCTGGCCGCCTGCCGCTGCGGCAGCGCCGTTGGCCAGGTCGCCGATCAGGTCGTTGGTGGCGGCGACCCCGATGGGCAGGTTCGGCCGATACGCCACTTCACCGAACACCGACGCCTGGCCCAGGGTGGTGTTGAAACTGAAGCCATACATGCGGATGTCTTCGGCGTAACGCCGGTGCGCCTGAATGTTGCCCAGCACATCCACGGTCGCCAGGCCGTTGGCCAACTGCCCCGCCTGGCTGCCGGCGACACCGGCCAACAGGTTGGTCAGGGCATTCATGTCGATGCCCTGGTACCCGCCCAGGTCGGCGGAAATGGTCGGCTCCTTGGCGTGGTAGTTGACCATGTACAACCCGAACTCGGTGCTGTTGAACTCTTCTGCGATGTAGCGAAAAGCGAAACCGAACTGGCCGTCGTTGCGCGCGTTGAAATCCTTGCCAACCGTGGCCACCTTGACGGTGTTGCCAAAGGTCGGGGTGACCCCGTTGGCATACAGGCCGGTGGTGCTCAGGGCCTGGTTGAGCAGCGGGTTGTTGCCCAGCGCGCTGTACAGATCGATCACGTTGCCGAAGCCGGGCACCGGGGTGTCCAGCGCGGTACCGCTGAAGTTGTTGTAGGCGGTGTTGCCGCCGTCGGCGAACAGGTCTGTCTGCGAGTAGAACGTGCCGACCGGGTCAATGCGGGTTTCCTTCCAGTTGGTCTGGTAAAAGCTTTCCATGGTCAGGCTGTCGGTCAGGCCGATGTTGAAGCTCAGTGCTTCCACCGGGACCAGCACTTCCTTGACTTCGGCCCCGGGCAGACGGTACTTGGCCGCATCCACCGGGTTGGTGGTGTTGATCCCGCCACGGTAGAAAATCCCCTCGCCCCAGTTGAACACCTGGCGCCCGATACGTGCAGTGACCGGCATCTGCGCCACGTCCCAATTGCCATAGAGGTAGGCGTCGAGCAACTCCGCCCGGCTGCCGGCGATATCGCGGGTCTGGCTGGTGAAGTGGTCGTCCTGCGGGTAACTCTGACTGGGTTGCGACGGGTTGTTGTTGCGGTAGTAATCGTTGCGTTTGTCCATCAGTTGGGTGTCATAGAACGCGGTACCGCGCACGAACATCCCGTAATTCTGATAGTTGGCTTCGAGCTCCGAGGTGATCTTGTACACCTCGGAAACCAGCCCGGTGTCGAAGTTGCGATTGCCGTCGTTGGTGTTGACGTCGTCGTTGTTCTTGTCCCGGCCCTGAACCCGCCACAAGCGGCCATAAGACAAGGTACTGTCGAATGAACCGGTGACCTGGTTGTCCAGCACGCTGAACTCCTCGGCCTGCACGCCGTCGACCGCGCACAGTTGCAGCAGCCCTGCCAGGCCCACACCGGGAAGCGCCGCGCCAGACAGGCGAAATCGAGTGCTCATGATCTGTTCCTCTTTCCCTGGATTTATTGTTGTTGTGTGCGTTACTGCGAGGCTTGGGGCGCCAATCCCGCACCGGCATAAATCCGGCTGTGTGCGCCGAAATGTCCCAGCAGTTTGAACAGCTGCCGATTAAGTGCCGGATGGTCGAAGTCTTCGCGCTGCAGTTGATTACCGCGGCTGAAATCGCCGGTGATCGGTGCTCTGTCCAGCCATTGGCCGATGGCGTCATCGAACGCTGCGGACGCGTCGACGGACTCGGCACTCACCACTTCGCGCAGGTAGTCCACCGAGTACGGCGGGTAACCCGCGTCCTGGGCAGAATCGGCATAGGCGTCGAGCATCGGATGGGGCTGGCCCGTGCGCAGCAAACGACGCAACCAGCTCGACTGATACTTCTCCACTTCCATGTGCCGGGTCGCAACGCGCTCGATGGATGCCTGCTTGTCGGCCGCGAAACCGGCCAGTGCCTTGCCTTCCAGCAGAAGCAGATTGGCGAGATCGACACCGGGCAATGGCTTGGCGTGATAAGGCTGGGTCAGGTCCTGAATGTGGTGCAGGCCCCAGCCGAGAAAGCGATAACCCCAATATGGATGGCCGGTGGCAAAGGCCAGTCGCGCCAATCCCATGTATTGATAGGCGCGCCAGTCGGGCCAACTGCGTTGGAGAAATCCGGCAGCGGCGTACACCACCGGGCTCTCATGGAAGAACCCCATGTGGAACGGCGCCTGGGAGCTGTACTGAAACCGCGCGTCACCGAAGGGCTGCGGGCCGAAGCCGTACAGCGCGCCGACGTCGCCGGGGTTGTCGCTGAACAGGTTGATGTCGTGGCCGTAATCCGGCTCATCGGCGGCGCTGGCCAACACGGCCAGGGGTGCGACTTGTTCGTGGTCAGCGACGACGATGAAGCGCTGGCGATTCCATGGCGAGAGGGTCTGCTCGACCATGACCTGCTTGGCCTTGAGGTGCTCACGCTCGGGTTGATCCTTGCCCGGCATCGGCTGGATGACCATCGCCAGATGAATCCCGGGATTGATGCGCAGTGCGGTGAGGAAGTCGTGGCGCAGATTGTCCCCAGGCACGGCTGGCATTCGCAGGTTGTCGGGGCGCGGCGGGTACTGGGCGAAGTGCTCCCGGGCGAAGTGCTCCTGCTCGTCGAGCAACGCGCTCACCGCCTCGTATTGTTGCGAGAGAAACTGCTCCAGCGGCTCGACGTCGACCTGCGGTGCGTCGCGCAAGGCCGGCAGGTCCTGCAACGCCAGGTAGCTGCCCACCGTATGGTTGGACCAGCCCCAGGCCATCGGCGCCGTTCCACAAAGCAGCAACAGGAGGAATGTCAGCTTCATTGCCTGGTTCTTATTGGATGTGCAGTGAGGGTTGAGCCTAACAACCGACCCTGCCCCTGACACTGTCCAATCTCACCAGAAAAGTTCTCCGATAGCGCCACATGCACGGTGTAAAAAAACACCGAAGGTCATTGTGGGAGCGAGCTTGCTCGCGATGGCGGTGGGTCAGTCACCATTGATATCGAATGTACTGCCGTCATCGCGAGCAAGCTCGCTCCCACAGGGTTCCCGGGTGTTTTACTAAGCGGGGTAACCGGTGATTTTGCGGATGCTCTGGTACAACGGCTTGAGCTGTCGATACATGCGCAGGTAGACCTCTTTGTACAGTCGCTCATAGACCTGTTGCGCCTCGGGTTGCGGCAGGAAGACCGCACCGACCCGCGTCATGGCGGCGATCGCCGTGGGGAAGTCCGCGTGCAGTCCCAGCCCCACCGCGCAGCAAATGGCCGCGCCCAGGCCGGACGCTTCGTAGACATGCGGACGCTCGGCCGGCAGGCCGAAAATGTTCGCCGTGAGTTGCATCGCGGCATCACTCTGGGAGCCGCCACCGGCGACGCGCAAGCGCGTGATGGAGACACCCGAACGTTTCTCGATCTTCTCCATGCCCTGGCGCAAGGCGTACGCCAGGCCTTCGAGGATGGCCCGGTAAATGTGCGCGCGGGTATGCACGTCGCCGAAGCCGATCATCGCGCCCTTGGCTTCCACACCCGGCTCGCGGATGCCCGGCGACCAGTAGGGTTGCAGCATCAACCCCATGGAACCCGGCGGCACAGCCTCGACCAGCGCATCGAAGAGTTGCTCGGGCTCCACGCCCTGGGCTTTGGCCTGCTGCATTTCCCGCAGGCCGAACTCGTTCTTGAACCAGCTGACCATCCAGTAGCCGCGATAGATCATCACCTCGCAGTTGAATTGATCCGGCACCGCCGACGGGTAAGGCGGAATCAACGGGACGATTTCCAGGTAGCGCGAGCGGGTGCTGGTGATCGTCGCCGTGGTGCCGTAGGACAGGCACACGGTGCCGGCGTCGACGACACCGGAACCCACGACTTCGCAGGCCTTGTCGGCACCCGCGGCAATCAGCGGCAGCCCCTCGGGAATGCCGGTGTGGCGGCTGGCCTCGGCGCTGATGTAGCCCAGGGTTTCACCGGGCTTGTGCAGGCTCGGCAGTTGCTCGGGACGCACCGCCAGCGCCTGCCATTTCCAGTCGCTGGGTGCGGCCCATTTCAGGCGCTTGAAGTCGAAGGGCAAGTAACCGACGCAACACCCCACGGAATCGACAAAGCGCCCACAAAGACGATGGGTGAGAAACCCCGAGAGCAGCAGGAACTTGTCAGTCGCCGCCCAGACCTCAGGCTGATGACGGGCGATCCAGTTGGCCTCGGCCTGGGCGCGAAAGTAGTCCACCGTGGCTTGCGCGCCGACCAGTTTGAACAACCAGCCCCACGGTCCCTTGATACCGCCTTCGACTTCGCTCTGACGCTGATCGAGCCACAGAATGGCCGGGCGCAAAGGCTTGCCCTGGGCATCGACGTTGATCACCGTGCCGCGTTGGGTGGTCAGGGACACGCCGGCAATCTGTGAGCGATCGATCCCGGTTTGCTGCCACACCTGCTGGCAGGCTTCACCCAATTTTTCCCAGTAATATTCCGGATCCTGCTCGGCCCACCCAGGTTGTGCCGAGTAATAGGCCTGCAACTCGACCTTGCCTTTGCCCAGCAGATTGCCCTGCAGGTCGAAGAGCAGCGCGCGCACGCTCTGGGTGCCATTGTCGATGGCCAACAGGTAACGCTTGTTCGGGTGGTTATCCATGGAGCTCTCTTCAATGGGCATCAGTGCGTGGCATCCGGCAATCCGTGATGGCGTTGCCACAACGCCCGATAACGCTGTATCTCCTGCTGCCAACGCTCATCGTCCCAGCCCAGTCGCGGCTGGCAGAGTTGGCGAATGGCAGTGAAACAATCCTCGCCGCCACGCGGTAGCAGCAGGCCCAGACGGGTGCGGCGCAACAGCAGGTCATCGAGATGCAGGACCATTTCCGCCTCGCAGGCGACGGCCAGTTCCGCCCACAAGGTGTCCGTGCTGCCTACCGTTTCATGGCCCAATCGGGCGATCAGTTGCGCCAGCTTCGGCAGATCACGACCATGCCGCCCGGCCAGACGCCGCCATTGGCTGGCGCTGAGCCCCGGTATCGCCAGCGGCGGCACGACGGCGAAAACCGGCGCGGCGTCATCATTGAAGGGCCGCTCGAGCATGCTCGCGCAGGCCCTGAGCACTTCGATCGCCTGCGGGCGAAAGGTGGTCAGCTTGCCGCCGGCCAGGGTCACGCAACCCGGCTCCTGCCACAGCACATGCTCACGGGTTTCATTCGACGGTTTGAGTTCACCCGCCACGCTGCCCACCACCGGGCGCACGCCCGACCAGGTCGACAGCACATCGGCTGCGACCACTTCAGCGCCGGGAAATTGTTGAGTGCAAGCCGCCAGCAGATAGTCGAGTTCCTCAGCGCTGATACTCGCGCTTTGATCCAGATCCTCACGATGATCGAGGTCCGTGGTGCCGACCACCGTGGCACCCTCCCAGGGGAAAACGAACACCGGTCGACGGTCACGCTCGTGCAGGAAGGTGAAGGCTTGCGCCACGGGCAGGCGCCAGCCCGGCAACAACAGATGACTGCCACGCAACGGGCGCAACTGGCGAGGCGCATCGGGCAGGCGCAAGCGCTCGGCCCACGCGCCGGTGGCCACGGCCAACACCCCACAACGCACTGTCAGTAGTCCGCCCCCCTCGCAGTCTTCGACCTGAACCCCGCAAACACGTCCCTCCTCACGCAGCAATTGCTGCACGCGCACGCCGTTGAGCACCACGGCGCCGTCGGCCCGGGCCTCGCCCAATACGCGCATCACCAGGCGGGCATCATCGGTCAACGCATCGACAAAACAGGTGCCACCCAGCAGGCCGTCTTCCTTCACCCCTGGCGCCAGATAACGCAGTTGTTGCACGTCATGGAAGTGATGGCTGCGCCGCCCGGCCAACGCGTCATAGACGGACAACAAACCACCCAGCACCCGCGGTCCGGGAAAACCGCCACGGTAATGCGGCATCATGAAACTCATCGGCTCGACCAGCCCCGGCGCTTCGTCGAGCAGCCTCTGGCGTTCACGCACCGAATCGCGGGTCAGGCGCCACTGGCCCTTGGCGATGTAACGCAAGCCGCCATGGACCATTTTCGAAGAGCGGCTGGAGGTGCCCCAGGCGAAGTCGCGCTGCTCCAGCAGCAGGCAACGCCACCCTCGGCGCGCGGCTTCGCGCAGGATGCCGGCGCCACTGATGCCGCCGCCGATGACGATCAGGTCCCAGGTTTCAGCCGCCAGCGTCGGCAGCACCTGCTGACGCCACGTCGCGTTCCAGTCCAGGCTCATGGCCGTCACTCCTGCAACAGCGTGCCAGGGTTCAGTCGCCCGGCCGGATCGAAGTGCCGACTCAGTGCCTGCAGGGTGTCCATCGCCAGCGCGCCCTTCTCGCGCAGTAGGTAAGGCGCGTGGTCCTTGCCCACGCCATGCTGGTGACTGATGGTGCCGTGGTTGTCGACGATGGTCTGGCTGGCCGCCTGCTTGAGTGCCTGCCAGCGCGCCAGGGTGGCGGGGTAATCCGCCGCCGGGCGAAACACGTAGGTGGTGTAGATGCTCGAGCCTTCGCCGTAGACGTGGGACAGATGGGTGAACACGTGGACCCGTTCGCCCTGCGCCGCCAGGGCCTCACGCAGGCTGGTTTCAATCAGGGTGAGCAGGTTATCGACGTTGCTCCAGTCGGTGGCCGTTTCCAGGGTGTCGACCACGTAACCGGCGTTCCACAGGTTCTCGCGCAGGTAGGGAAAACGGAAGCGGTTCTGCGCCCACTTCTTGCCGAGCAAGGTGCCGGTAAACACCCCGCCGAACGCCTTGAGGTGCTGCCGGGCCTGACGCAGGGACAGCGCATTTTGCCGACGGTTGCCGGTCACACCGAACGTCAGCAGGCATTTGCCCTCACCGGCGCCGCGCAGGGCCAGGTACTTTTCCAGCCAGGCGATCTGCTGTGGGTGACCGGCCAGTGCCAGCTGGGTTTCGGTTTCCACCGCGTTGGACAGGCGCAGCATCGACAGCGGCACGCGCGCCTGGGCCAACTGGCGGATGGCTTGCAGCGCCTTGGGCCAATCGGGCAGGAACACCCCGTAGAAACGTTCATCGGCGGGCAGTGCGCTGACCCGTACCTTGACCTCTGAAATGATCCCGAAACGGCCCTCACAACCCAGCACCAACTCGCGCAGATCGGGACCGGCCGCCGAGGCCGGAAAGGAGGGAATGTCCAAAGGTCCGGCAAAGGTTTCCAGGGTTCCGCCAGCGAACAGTTGCTCGATCCGCCCATAGCGCAATGACTGCTGGCCACTGGAGCGGCTGGCGACCCAACCGCCCAGGGTCGACAACTCCCATGACTGCGGGAAGTGCCCCAGGGTGTAACCACGGGCGCGCAACTGACTTTCCACCTGCGGTCCACTGGTGCCGGGGCCGAAGGTGGCCAGCAGGCTCTCTTCGTCGAGGTCCAGCAGGCGATTCATCCGCGCCAGGGAAACCGTCACCACTGGCCGCGCGGAACTCGGCGGGTTGATGTGACCGGCCACCGAAGTGCCGCCGCCATAGGGAATCAGGCACAGGTCCTGTTCATGGGCGAGCTGCAGTAAGCGGCGAATCTGTTCAGCGCTCGTGGGATAGGCCACGGCGTCGGGATAATTGCCCAGCGCGCCCTCACGCAACGCCAGCCAGTCCGGCAGGCTTTGGCCGCGAGCATGCAGCAATCGATCATGGGCATCCACGCTGTACAGGAAGTGTTGCTGCAACCGCGACGGGGGCACGCGGGCCAATGCCGTCTCAAGCGTCGCGTCGGGCAGCGCTCGACCGTCACCTACCCGCCGGGCGAGAAAACTCGCTCCCTGGGCCGGCAGTTCGACCACCGTGGTTGCATCTCCCCAGCCGTTCCAGCGTCGCATGCGTGTGTCCTTTTGCGGTTCTTATCAGTGATATTTCAGGCCCCCATACTAGTCAGCCGCCGTAAAGTGTCACGGTCGCATCGGGCCAGTTCGAGTAGCCAATTGAGTCAAACGTCGCGCAGGCGTCAGCCATTTACTTTAGTCGTGCTTTCAAATTACCTTTCAGCGCATTCATCCGCGCACGCGGGCCTTGATCAAAGGAATACGATCATGCAATCCCTGGGCTTCACTTCCGTTCCGCCGCTGCTCAAATACCTGCGTCATGCCGAACAACTGGGCATGGCCATCGAGCCTGCGTTGGCGGCTGCCGGGTTACAGGCGCAGCAGTTGAGCGACAACAGCCTGCGGTTGCCCGGTGAAGCCCATGAACGGCTGCTCGATTACTTCTGCGAACACTCGGGTGATCCCTTGTTCGGTCTCAACGCCGCGCGTTTTGTGTTGCCCAACTCCTGGAGCGTGCTGGGTTACATCACCATGAACTGCGCGACACTGGGCGATGCGATGAGCCGCATCATGCCGTTCGAGAAGCTGGTGGGAGACATGGGTGTCAGCCGCGCCGAGGTGCAAGGCAGCGAGGTGCACCTGATCTGGACCTGCCGCCATCAACGCCCGCGAATTCGCCGGCACCTGGTGGAAAACGTGCTCGGCTCCTGGCTGCAATACGCGCGCTGGATCGCCGACACGCAAATGTCGCCGGCCGCCGTCTGGCTGGAACATGCCTGCCCGGCCGATACGACGCTGGCAGAGTACGAACAGTTCTTCGACTGCCCGGTACTGTTCGACCAGCCTTATTCGGCGCTGATTGTGCCGTTGCCGTATTTGCAGTTGCCCTTGCGCCAGGCCGATGCGCAATTGCTGCGCACCCTGGAAGAACATGCCCAGGGGCTGATGGCCACACTGGAGGACGCGTCGCTGGAACAGCGGGTCAAAAGCATCCTGCGCCAGCTGCTCAAGGAGGGCCTGCCACGCAAGGAGCAGGTGGCCGAACATCTCGCCGTGTCGGTGCGTACACTGCAACGCCAGCTGCATCAGGCCGGTACGTCGTACCAGCAGATCCTCGATGACCTGCGCCAGGAACTGGCCGAGCATTACCTGCTCAACAGCACCTTGCCGATTCAGGACATCGCCCAATACCTGGGTTTCACCGAACCCCGCTCGTTTCACCGCACGTTCAAAAGCCGACGCGGGATGCCGCCCGGCGAGTTTCGCCAAACCCACAGGGTGCCGAACGAAGGCTGATGGCTCAGGGGTTGAAGGTTCAGAGGCTGATCGCGTTGGTGAACACCAACCGATTGCCGAACGGGCCAGCGATGGTCATGTCCTGACTACCCCAGCTCATCCGTCTCGATCCACTGCCTTGGCTTCGTCGAAAATACGCGGGACCGGAGTTCATCGGATTGCTCCCTGTAGGAGCGAGCTTGCTCGCGATGGTCGTCAACGATAACGCGTTTTGCCTGGCTAAACGCGGCGCTTCTGACTCCATCGCGAGCAAGCTCGCTCCTACATGACTGAACAGCATCGGTTGTCGGGCTTGATGTCAGCAATTCGGGATTACTTAATTGCACATTGCCACTATTCGATCTTTTCGCCCCACATCAATCAATGAAACCCGTCACGCAATTCCCCTTGCCGCGCCAAAAACCGCCCTTCCCTGCGTCCATTGGCCTGGCCATCGCGGTAACTCAACACACCGTTGACCCACACCCCTTCAATGCCCTCCGCCGCCCGCTGCGGATCGTTGAAATCGGCGACATCACGGATGGTCGCCGGATCGAACAACACCAGGTCCGCCCAATGGCCTTCGCGTATTTCACCGCGTGCCTTCAAACCGAAGCGTGCCGCCGACAGCCCGGTCATTTTGTGCACGGCGGTGTGCAGCGGGAACAGCCCTACGTCACGGCTGAAATGTCCGAGCACCCTGGGGAATGCGCCCCACAGGCGTGGGTGTGGGAACGGGTCTTCCGGCAAGCCGTCGGAGCCGACCATCGACAGCGGATGCGCGAGGATCCGGCGCACATCCGCCTCATCCATGCCGTAGTACACCGCACCGGCCGGTTGCAGTTGGCGGGCGGCATCGAGCAACGACAGGTTCCATTCGGCGGCGATGTCCATCAGGTCGCGGCCGCCCATCTCCGGATGCGGCGTCGACCAGGTGATGGTGATGCGGTGGGCATCGGTCACCTGCTTGAGGTCCAGGGTCGATGAACTCGCGGCGTAGGGATAACAGTCGCAGCCCACCGGGTGGGTCTTCGCCGCCTGTTCGAGGGACGCCAGCAACTGCGGACTGCGCCCCCAGTTGCCGGCGCCGGCACATTTGAGGTGGGAAATGATCACCGGGCTTTGTGCATGGCGACCAATCCGGAACGCCTCGTCCATGGCCTCCAGCACCGGTTCGAACTCACTGCGCAAATGGGTGGTGTAGACCGCGCCGAATGCGCTCAACTCTTCGGTCAGTTGCATCACTTCATCAGTCGATGCGCAGAAGGCACTGGCATAGGCAAGGCCGGTGGACAGGCCCAGCGCACCGGCCTCAAGGCTTTCGCGCAGCTGCTCGCGCATCGCGGTGATTTCTTCGGTTGTGGCGGTACGGAACAGATCGTCGAGGTGGTTGCTGCGCAACGCGGTATGACCCACCAAAGCGGCGACGTTCAGCGTGGTGTTCGCCGCTTCGACCGCCGCCCGATAGTCGCGGAAGGTCGGATAAACGAACGCAGCGGCCATGCCGAGCAGGTTCATCGGGTCCGGCGGATCACTGCGCAAACTCACCGGTGAAGCACTGATCCCACAGTTGCCGACGATCACAGTGGTCACGCCCTGGCTGAGCTTGGGCAGCATCTGCGGTTGGCGAATGACCACGGTGTCGTCATGAGTGTGCACGTCGATAAAACCCGGCGCCAGCACATGGCCCTGTGCGTCGACTTCTTCGTTGGCACGGGCATCGCGCAAGTCGCCGATACGCTCAATGCGCCCGCTGAGAATGGCCACGTCGGCGGGATAACCGGGGCTGTTTCTGCCGTCGATGATCAGGGCGTTGCGAATCAGCGTGTCGTACTGCATGTCAGTCTCCCTGCGGCAGGTGATCATCACCGACCGGCCGATCTTTCCCCGCTCAGCGTGTGAAAGATCGAATGGCTGAGTTCAGTCGTGCTGCATCCGGGCGCGCTTGAGCAGCTTTTTGCAGCGCTCGGACAAGTGCAGCACTCGCAAGTGTTTTCCAGCCTTGGCGTAGCGCTCGCGCAAGGTGCCCAGCGCGGCGATGGCCGAGTAGTCGACAAAGCTCAGGTGCTGGCAATCCAGGGTCACTTGCGCCGGGTCATTGGCCGGATCGAACTGATTGAGAAAGGGTGTGGTCGAGGCGAAGAACAGCGTGCCATGCACTCGATACAGCTTGCTGCCGTCGCTCTCCAGATGACTGTCGGCATACAGCTGACGGGCCTGCTGCCAGGCAAAGTTCAGCGCCGCAATGATGATGCCGCAGAGCACCGCGGTGGCCAGGTCGGTGAACACGGTAATCACCGTTACCGCGATGATCACCAGCACGTCGTTGAGCGGCACCTTGTTCAGCACCCGCAACGAGGCCCAGGCAAAGGTCTGTTGCGACACCACGAACATCACCCCGACCAGCGCGGCCAATGGAATACGCTCGATCAGCGGCGACAGAAACAGGATGAACAGCAGGATCGACACCCCGGCCACCACCCCGGACAAGCGACCGCGGCCACCGGAACTGAGGTTGATCACGGTCTGGCCGATCATGGCGCAACCGCCCATGCCGCCGAATGCACCGGACACCACATTCGCCGCTCCCAGCGCCACGCACTCGCGGTCCGGGTAGCCACGGCTCTCGGTGATTTCGTCGGTGAGGTTGAGGGTCAGCAGGGTTTCCAGCAACCCGACCAGCGCCATCAGGATCGCGTAGGGCGCGATGATGCGCAGGGTGTCCAGATTCCACGCAATGTCCGGCAGCGCCAGCGTCGGCAGGCCACCGGCAATGTGCGCCATGTCGCCCAGGGTGCGGGTTGGCAAGCCAAGCAGATACACCGCCAGGCCCACGCCGAGAATCGCCACCAGCGCCGGCGGTACGGTGCGGGTCAGGCGCGGCAGTACGTAGACAACGGCCATGGTCACCGCGACCAGGCCAAGCATCATGTACAGCGGCGTGCCGCTCAGCCAGGCCTCACCGTCCTTGAAGTGCTCCAGTTGCGCCAGGGCAATGATGATCGCCAGGCCGTTGACGAAACCGAGCATCACCGGGTGCGGCACCATGCGCACCAGTTTGCCGAGCTTGAGCAGCCCGAACGCCATCATGATCAGCCCGCCCAGCAACACCGTGGCCAGCAAGTACTGCACGCCGTGTTGCACCACCAGCGCGACGATCACCACGGCCATCGAGCCGGCCGCGCCGGACACCATGCCCGGTCGCCCGCCGAAGAGCGCGGTCAGGGTGCAGATGATGAACGCGCCATAGAGCCCCATCAGCGGATTGAGGTGGGCCACCAGGGCGAAAGCGATGCACTCGGGCAACAGGGCGAAGGAGGTGGTAAGCCCGGCCAGGACATCGGCGCGTAGACGTTTTGCTTTCATGGGGGGACCGCATACAGGGAGAGACGAAAAAAGAGTGTGCGGATGTTACGGAATCGAGGGCGGCCCGACCAGTTAATGGGCTGCTGAAAAAGCTTCGCGAGCAAGCCCGCTCCCACATTCGATCGCATTCCTTCCGACGGAGCGCGATCAATTGTGGGAGCAGGCTTGCTCGCGAAGAACGATGACGCGGTCTAAAGCAAACTCAAACCATCTCGTCGCGAATCCACTCAACCACCGAAGTGCGCTTGGGCACCCACCCCAACAGTTCCCGCGCATGTTTGCCGCGCACCCGACTGTTGGAACCCAGACCATAGTTGGCCATTTCGTAGCCCCACTCGGCTTCGGCATCCTTAAGCGGCCAGTCCTGCGGCTCGCCCAGGTTCAGTACCCGAGCCATCGCTTTGGTCATGTCGATGAACGACGCTTCACCGCTTTCAACGAAGTAGAACGTGCCGGGTACATTGTTAGTCAGCGCCAGCAGGTATAGCGCAACCACGTCCTCGATGTGCACGTTGGACCAGATGTTGCGGCCCGTGCCGACGTGGCGCACCACACCGCTTTTGCGCGCCTGTTTGAGCAGGCGTGGCAGCTGAACGCTGTCGCGATGGACACCCAGGCTGTGGCCGTAGATCAAGGTGTTGCAGATCACTGCCGAGTTCACCCCCTCCATGGCCGCCGCCAGGATCAGGCGATCGATGGCCACGCGCGCCGCCTTGTCGACAGTCGGTTCCGGCAAATGGTCTTCGAAGTAGATGACATCACTGGATTGACCGCCCGAGGCATCCCCGACAATGCTCGAACCGCTGGTGTGCAGGAACACTTTGCCAGAGCCGCGCAAGGCATCGAGCAAGGCTTCCACCGCGCCACGATGATCGCTGCTGGCCGCGTTGATCACTGCATCGGCTGCAAGCGCCTGATCGGTCAACAGGTCGCGGTCGTCCAGACTGCCCACCACCGGAGAAATGCCCAAAGCACGCAGCTCATCGGCCTGTTCGGCGCTGCGCACCAGACCGGTGACAGCGTGGCCGGCCTGGACCAGACCCGTGGCGATGGAGCCGCCAATAAATCCGGCAGCGCCGGTGACGAATACGTTCATGGAGAAACTCCCTGCGTGGGTAAGTGATGCAGGGAGTATCAAGGAGCGATGACTGCTGAAAAATGCCCTCTGACCCAATTCAATTTTGCGCAGGGATCACGAATCAGCCTTTGAAATCCGCGCTCGCATAATCCGCCAACTTGCCCTGGATAAAGTCCAGGAAGCATTGAATCCGCAAGGCCAGCTGCGAGTTGCGGTAGTACACCGCATTGATCGGCTGGCGATAGCCGCTATTGAATTCGGCCAGCAACACTTTCAAGCGTCCGGCACGAATGTCCTCGATGGTCATGAAGTGCGACAGGCTGGCGATGCCCTGGCCGTCCAGTGCCAGATGGCGGATGGTCTCGCCGCTGGAGGCGCTGATCGACGCCTGAATCGGCCAGCGATCGCCATGCACATAACGCAGCGGCCATTGGTTGAGGCCTTCGTTCTGGGTGAACCCCAGCAGCGTATGGTCGGCCAGGTCAGCCACGGCTTGCGGTGTGCCGTGCTTTTCCAGGTAGGCCGGGCTGGCGACGATGTGCAGCGGGCTGCAACCCAGGGAGCGGGCATGCAGTGTCGAGTCGGTCAGGGTGCCAATGCGAATGGCGATGTCGGTGCTCTGTTCCAGCAGGTCGATGATCAAGTCGTTGCTGTTGAGTTCGAGCTGGATGTCGGGGTAAAGCCTGCGGAATTCATCGATGTAGGGCACGATGGCGTGCAGCATGAAGGGTGATGCCGCGTTGATCCGCAGGCGCCCGGACGGTGTTTGCTGGCGTGAGGACAGGCGCTCTTCGAGCTCGTCCATCTGATCGAGAATGCGCTTGGCATGCTCGAAGAAATACTTGCCCTCCTCGGTCAGGTCCATGCGTCGCGTGGTGCGATTGATCAAGGTGGTGTCGAGCTTGGCCTCCAGCCGCGACAGCGTGCGGCTGACCGCCGAAGGCGTTTGCCCGACCTGCTCGGCCGCCGCGGAAATCGACCCGCATTCAATCACGCAGACGAATATCTGCAATTCATCGGATCTGGCTTTCACGTGTGTCCCTTATCGATAGTCCTGCGCCGTTCTTCTGGGCACATATAAACCATTGTGGCGAGGGGGCTTGCCCCCGTTCGGCGGCGGAGCCGTCGTAAAGTCGGCAAACCCGCAGTACCTGCATAACCACATGCGCCGGTTTTGGGTCCGCTTCGCGCACCAACGGGAGCAAGCCCCCTCGCCACAAAAGCCCCCTCGCCACAGGAACGGTGCCGGACTCAAATAATCGATAGTAGCCCGAAACAGTTACGCCGACAGGCCAAACACCTCAATCAAATGCTGCTCATAACGAGCCACGTCGCCCTCGATGTTCGGGCGCTTCATCACGTCCACACAGAGGAACGTCGGCAAACCGGTCATGCCCAGGAACTCGTTGGCCTTGTGGAACGGGAAGTACACCGCGTCCACACCTTTGGCTTCGAAGAAATCGGTCGGGTCGTCGAAGGCTTGCTGCGGGGCGTTCCAGGTCAGCGACAACATGTATTGCTTGCCGTGGATCAGGCCGCCGCTGCCGTACTTCTGCGACGCGTCGGAACGGGTGCGGCCGTCGCTGGCGTAGAGGCTGCCATGACCTTCGGTGAAGACTTCATCGATGTACTTCTTCACGGTCCACGGCGCGCCCATCCACCAGCCGGGCATCTGGTAAATGATCACGTCGGCCCAGAGAAACTTGGCCACTTCTTCGGCGACGTCGTAGCCCTCGTCGATGAAGGTGGTTTTGATATCCACACCACCGCGATCCAGCACGCTCAACGCGGCTTCATGCAGGGTGGTGTTGTAGCGACCGTCGGAGTGCGCAAACTGTTTGCCGCCGTTGAGCAACAGGACTTTTTTCATGGAAGGTCTCGGGAAGGGTCGGGAATTCGATAGCGGCAGAGTACCGGTCGGCCTCGCGCGGAATAAGCGTCGATTTGGCAAAATTCATTTGACCCACAAGCACGAATCCACAGTCGATTGTTGCCTTAGACTGGCGCCCATTCTGACCTGAGGAGAGATGTAGATGAGTGAAATCCAGGGCTTCATCCTGCACGCCAAGACCCGTCCGGAAAAATCCGACGCCTTCGAAGCGTTTTTCAGCGGCTACGTGCAAGCAAGCCGCGCCGAACCCGGTTGCATCGAATACCACATGCTGCGCGATAAACAGGACCCGACCCTGTTCATCTTCTACGAGATCTGGCAATCCCAGGCCCATCTGGACGTGCACTCGAACCTGCCGCACATGAAGCAATTCCTCGAGCAGCGCGATGAATATCTGGAACGGGACTTCGACATCCGCGCCATCGACATGATCAGCCTGTCGTCCGCTAGCCGCTGATCAGCAAATGGCCGCCAAGCACCCCCAGGCCAACGAAAAACACGCGCTTGAACCACAGGGCGCTGATCCGCTGGCGCAGCGACTGTCCCAGCCACATGCCGAGCATGGCCGGGATCAGCGCCAGCAGCGACGCGCTCAACTCACCCCCACCGAGCGCGCCGCGCCATAGCAAGCCACCGGCCAGGGCCAGGGTCGAGACGGTGAACGACAGGCCCAGCGCCTGCACCAGTTCGTCCCGGCTCAAACCCAGCGCTTGCAGGTAGGGCACCGCCGGAATCACGAACACGCCGGTAGCCGAAGTGATAACGCCGGTCAGCAGGCCACACAGCGGACCGAGCCAGCGTTCACGGTGGGGTCCTACGCGCAAGGTCGGCAGGCACAATCCGCTCAGCGCATACAGCAACAACGCAGCGCCCAACCCTCGCACCACCCAATGGCCACCGCTCATGCCGATCCACAGCGTGCCTGCCCCGGTGCCGATGAAAATCGCCAGCAACATCGGCCACAGTCGTTTGATCAATCCGGACAAATGCCCGCCGAATGCCAGTTGCCAGACGTTGGTGAGCGTTGCCGGAATGATCAATAGCGCGGCTGCCTGCGACGGCGCCATAGCCAGACCCAGCAGTCCCATGGCAACCGTTGGCAGGCCGAGGCCGATCACGCCCTTGATCATGCCAGCCAGCACAAAGGTGCCGATCACCAGCAGTGACAGGGCCAATCCGAGGTTCTGGTAAAACGCCGAGAGTGTGTTCATGGGACTATGGTGGGCCCGCGGGGGTTGATTGAAAATCTGCCATATACTGAGGCTGCCTCTTGCTATGACAGAGGCTGAGAATTTCGCTGAAACGACTGGCCCCTTCGCGAGCAAGCCCGCTCCCACAGGTGACGCTATCCACTGTGGGAGCGGGCTTGCTCGCGAAGGGGCCAGTCCAGACAGCAAATAAACCGGGGATGACAATGCACTTCGACCTGACCGACCTGCACCTGTACCTGAACATCCTCGACACCGGCAACATCACCGCCGGCGCCGCACGCAGTCATCTGTCACTCGCGGCGGCCAGCGCGCGAATTCGCGCCATGGAGGCATCTTTGGGCGTCGAGTTTCTTCAGCGCAACCGTCGCGGGGTCAGCCCGACGCCGGCCGGCGATGCTCTGGCCCGGCACGCCCGGGTTCTGCTGCAACAGGCCGAACGCCTGCAACAGGAACTGGCCGAATACGCCAAGGGCGTCAAAGGCCAGGTGCGGCTGCTGTGCAATACCACGGCGATCACCGAGTACCTGCCGGAGTTGCTCGCGGACTTCCTGCACAACCACCCCAACCTCGACATCGACCTGCAGGAACTGCCCAGCGCCCGCATCACCCACGCCTTGCGCCAGGGCGCGGCGGACTTGGGCATCGTTTCCGACGCGGTGGACACCGATGACTTGCAGACCCGAGCATTCCGCGATGATCCGCTGGTGCTGATCATGCCCCGCGATCACTCCCTGGCACAGGCAACCTCGGTGAGCTTCACCGACACGCTGCATCACGACTACGTCGGCCTGAATGCCAACAGCGCGCTGGCGGTGTATCTCGAAGAACAGGCACTGCACGCCGGCCTGCGCATGCAGATTCGCATCCGCGCCGATGGCTTCGATGGCGTGATGCGCATGGTCGCCCGTGGGGCGGGCCTGGCGATTGTGCCGCTGGCCGCGGTCGAGCGCGGGTCAGGCAGCCTGCCCTTCAAGAGCCTCGCCCTGCAGGAACCCTGGGGCCAACGCAAACTGCTGCTCTGTGCACGGGACTTCGCCGCACTGCCCGGCTATGCCAAGGCCCTGCTGCACGCCTTGACTCTCCCCTGAGGGGCAGACTTTATCCTTGAGGTTTGATCTTCAAGGACAGCGATGATGGGTAAACGAATACTGGTGATCCTCGGGCATCCGTCCAGCAACAGCTTCTGCGCCGCCCTTGCCGAGAGTTACGCACAGTCGGCAGTGCGCGCCGGGCATGAGGTGCGTCAGTTGTTTCTCGGCACCCTGGATTTTGACCCGGTGCTGCGCGAAGGCTATCAGCAGGTTCAGCCGCTGGAGGCCGACTTGCGTAACGCCCAGGCCGACATCCTGTGGGCCGAACAGCTGACGCTGGTTTATCCGATCTGGTGGGGTGGCGTACCGGCCTTGCTCAAGGGCTTTTTCGACCGGGTGTTCTTGCCGGGTTTTGCCTTCAGGTATCGCCAGGGCAAAGCCTTCCCCGACAAACTCCTGCGCGGCCGAACCGCCCACCTGTTGGTGACGATGGATACACCGCCCTGGTACTACCGCTGGATCTACCGCATGCCCGGTTTGCATCAGGTCCGCAAAACCACGCTGGAATTCTGTGGCATCAAGCCAACCCTAACCCTCACCTTCGGGCCAATTCTCGGCGCCAGCGCAGACCGGCATGCGGCCTGGTTACGCCAGGCCGAAGCTATCGCCAGCGCTTGAGTCGGTCGATAATGCGCCGAGCTTTATCCTCGGAGAAAAGGACCTTCCCATGTACATCGGCCAAGCCGCGCAACGTTCCGGAACCACTGTCAAAAGCATCCGTCACTACGAGTCTATTGGCCTGCTGCCTGCCGCTCGACGTCAGGGCAAGTACCGCATCTACGACCAGCACAGCGTCGATCTGCTGATGTTCATCAAATGTGCGCAGCAGCTGGGTTTCAGGCTCAAGGAATTGCAGTCAGCCTTTGCCGGACATCAGGGCCCGCCGTTGCCATGGGAACGGGCCCATCAGGTCATCGCCAGCAAAAAACAGGAAATCGCCGAACGGATAGCGGCGCTGTCGCAACAGCACGCGCAATTGGTCGAGTTCGAAAGCAGCCTCGAACAATCCAGGCTCGACTGCCCGTTGACCCGTCTTTGAGGGCTGTGCGTTTCTGGACAGCTCAGTGTCGAGCACAGACAACTGACCCACGGACAGGCGCTATAGGGTGCGACTTCAGTTCTTGAGCCCACTGCCCGGAGTCATCATGACCGCACCGATTACCGTTCTTCGCGACACCCACCCGCTGCCCGTGCTCGACGCCTGCAAATGGGAAAAACTCGAAGGCGACCCGCACACCGTCAACCTCAACGCCTACACCAGTGAAGACGGCAGCAAGATCATGGGCACCTGGATCTGCACGCCGGGCAAGTGGTACGTGGAATATGTGAAGTGGGAGTACTGCCATTTCCAGGAAGGCTACTGCATCATCACCCCCGAAGGCATGGCGCCGATCCACCTGCGCGCTGGGGACATCTTTGTCATCGAGCCCGGGATGAAAGGCACCTGGGAAGTGGTGGAGACCGTGCGCAAATATTTCGTGTTTGCCTGAGACAAAAAAACCGGGGGATCACCCGACGTGATCTCCCGGTCAAAAGTCTTTAGGTAAGCGCCGTACCCTGTGGGAGCGAGCTTGCTCGCGATAGCGGTGGGTCAGTCACCATCAATGTCGACTGTAACGACCTCATCGCGAGCAAGCTCGCTCCCACAGTTTTTGCTATTGCGGTTTGCGATAGCTATTGATGATCGCCGAGAAGTCGTTGCCACCTTCCCCACGCAAACTCATCGCCTGATACAACTGCTGGGCCACCGCGCCAAGCACCACCGGCTGGTGCGCCTGACGCGCCGCTTCAGTGGCCAGCCCCAGATCCTTGAGCATCAGTTCGGCCCCGAAGCCGCCGGTGTAGCCGCGCGACGCCGGTGCTGTTTCGACGATGCCCGGCCACGGGTTGTACATCTCCGAACTCCAGCAACGCCCGGTGGAGCTGTTGATGATGCCCGCCAACACCTTGGTGTCGATGCCCAGCGCATCACCCAGCGCCATGGCTTCGCTGACGCCGACCATGGAAATCCCCAGCAGCAGGTTGTTGCAGATTTTAGCGATTTGACCGGTGCCGACCTCACCACAATGGACGATGTTACGGCCCATTTGCGCCAGTACCGGTTGCAGGGTAGCGAACAGTTCAGGCGTGGCGCCGACCATGAAGGTCAGGGTCCCGGCGGCGGCACCACCGGTACCGCCAGAGACCGGCGCATCGGCCATGGTCACGCCCTGTTTGGCAGCGGCGGCGGCCACGTCCCGCGCGGTCTGCGGATCGATGGTGCTGCAATCGACGGCCGGTACGCCTTTGCCGATACCGGCGAGCACACCGTTTTCACCCAGCCACACACTGCGCACATGCACCGCGGCAGGCAGCATGGTGATCACCAGTTCGGCGCCCTCCGCCGCTTCACGGGCCGAGGCACTGATACTGCCGCCCAGTTGCTCCAGTTCGGCCAGCACGGCCTTGTTCAGGTCCACCAGGCGCAGCGCATGGCCGGCCTTGATCAGGTTGCGCGCCATCGGCGCACCCATGTTGCCCAGACCGATAAAAGCGATTTTCATGTCCGGCTCCTTATCGCAGGTTGATCGTGGTGTTCACACCGTCGTTGACGCTGTTGTCGTCGAACCAGCGGCTGGTGACGGTCTTGGTCTGAGTGTAGAACTGCACCACCTGCTTGCCGTACGGACCGAGGTCGCCGAGCTTGGAGCCGCGCGAACCGGTGAAGCTGAAGAACGGGACCGGCACCGGGATCGGGATGTTGATGCCGACCTGGCCGACATCGATCTCGCTCTGGAATTTACGTGCCGCCGCACCGCTCTGGGTGAACAGGCCCGTGCCGTTGCCGAACGGGTTGGCGTTGACCAGGGCGATGGCCTCGTCGAGGGTGGCGACTTCCAGCACCACCAGCACCGGGCCGAAGATTTCCTGGGTGTAGATCTGCATGTCGGTGGTCACGCCGGAGAACAGGGTCGGGCCGACAAAGTTGCCCTTCTCGTAACCTGGAACCGAGATCTCGCGACCGTCCAGTTCAAGTTTGGCGCCTTCCTTGATGCCGCTTTCGATCAGGTCGAGAATCCGCGCCTTGGCTTTTTTCGAGATCACCGGACCGACATCGGTGCCCGGCTCGCTGCCGGCATTGACCTTGAGTTTTTGCGCCAGCGCCTTGAGGTCCGGCAGCCATTGCCTGGCCGCCCCCACCAGCACCACCACCGAAGTGGCCATGCAGCGTTGACCGGCAGCACCGAAGCCGGCCCCCACCAGTGCATTCAGCGCTTGTTCGCGATTAGCGTCCGGCAGCACCACGGCGTGGTTCTTGGCACCCATCATCGATTGCACGCGCTTGCCGTGTTTACCGGCCAGGTCATAGACATGAGTACCGACGGCGGTCGAGCCGACAAAGGAAACCGCCTTGATGTCCTTGTGGGTGCAGAGCCCGTCCACCACATCCTTGCCACCATGCACGACGTTGAGCACGCCGGCCGGAATGCCCGCCTCGATCGCCAGCTCCACCAGGAGCATGGTCGACATCGGGTCCTGTTCCGACGGTTTGAGCACGAAGGTGTTACCGCAGGCGATGGCCATCGGGAACATCCACAACGGGATCATCGCCGGGAAGTTGAACGGGGTAATGCCCGCGCACACGCCGATCGGCTGGCGCAGGGTGTAGGTGTCGACGCCACCGGCGACGTTTTCAGCAAACTCGCCCATTTGCAGGCTGCCGATGGAGCAAGCGTGCTCGACCACTTCCAGGCCACGGAAAATATCGCCTTCGGCGTCGGCAATGGTCTTGCCCTGCTCGGCGCTCAGGACCGCGGCGATGCGCTTGGAGTGCTCGCGAATCAACGCCTGGAGCTTGAGCATGATGCGCATCCGCGCGCCGATGGGTGTCAGCTTCCAGGTCTGGAACGCACGATGAGCGGCGCTGATGGCGGCATCGACTTCTTCGGCGGTGGCAAACGGCACTTTGGCCAGCACTTGCTGGGTCGCCGGGTTGATGATGTCGTGCCATTCGGTGGACTTGGACTCGACCCACTCGCCGTCGATCAACAGTTTGACCTTTTGCACGGTGGTGTCATTGGGCGTGAGCGATGCGTTCATGTGAGTCTCCGGATCTTTGTTGTTATCTTGGGAGCCAGGGCGAAAGGGTCGCCCTGAGATGAGCTGTTTGTCGCGAATTGGTTCTCGGACTGTTTTTGGAGTATAGATGTGCAAACTTCTGATAAGAACGCACATAAAAACCGGTCCAACATGCAAAAAAACATCACCTCCCTCGGTTCGCTCAACTGGGATGACCTCAAGTTTTTCCTTGAAGTCGCCCGCACCCGCAAGGCCAGCACCGCGGCCAAGCGCCTGGCGGTGGACTACACCACGGTATCGCGGCGCATCAGTTCGCTGGAAACGGCGCTGGGCACCTTGCTGTTCGAGAAGTCCCGGACCAACGGCTTTGTCCTGACTGCCGAAGGCCAGCGGTTGATGGGGTATGCCGAATCGATCGAAAGCACCTTGCACATGGCGTGCGAGCAGGTTTCCGGGTCCGGCGTGGCGCTGTCCGGTCATGTGCGCATGGGCTGCACCGAAGGCTTCGGCAGCTTTTTCATCACGCCGCAGTTGAGCCACTTCGTCGACACCTACCCGGCGATCTCGGTGGACATCCTGCCGCTGCCGCACTTCATCAGCCTGTCCAAGCGCGAGGCCGACATCGTCATCGCCCTGGAGCGTCCGGAGCATGGCCCGTACGTCTGCTGCAAACTGTGCGACTACCGGTTGCAGCTGTACGCGACCCAGGATTATCTCGACAACCACCCGGCCATCCACCGCCCGGCAGACCTGGCGAAACATTCGTTTATCAGTTACGTCGACGACCTGGCGTTCAGCTCGGAGCTGTTGTACCTGGCCAACGTACTGCCCGGTGCCAGCGCCAACCTGCGCAGCACCAGCGTGATCGCGCAGTTCGTGGCGGCGCAGCAAGGACGCTCACTGGCGATCCTGCCGTGCTTCCTCGCCACTCAAGACCCGCGCCTGCTGCCGGTGTTGCCGCAGGAAATCAACATCACTCGACAGTTCTGGATGTACTGCCGCGAAGACCTGCGCAAGCTCAAGCGGATCACCCTGTTGTGGGATTACATCCGCCAGGTGACGGAGCAGAATCACGGCCTGCTGATGGGCGAAAGCCGGGAGATGTTGTTTGCCGGCTGAAGATCTTCAAGGAATCAGGCAGCGGAATCGTAACGAGGTCAGCAGGCCTTTTCCAACAGTTTGTAACAGCGGTTGTCACGCAACTTGTAACACCTCGGCGTCGACATTCAGAGACGAACAGGCACGCTTTCAGGACCACGTGGTGGGGACGCTTGCACATACCCGTAGTCAGTTGGTCATACGGATTTTTCTGTCAGCTCCTCAAGGAGCTGCTCTGCGTTTTGCCTCAAGGCCAGCAAGCATGACTATTGCGGAAGCCGTTAAGTGCAAACCGTAGGCGACAATCTCTGGCTCGACAGTCCTAACCGCCTCCCCTTGTCCATGTCCCCCGTTCTTGTTCCGCAACGTAGGTATACCGCTGCTGAGTACGTTGACCAAGGATTGGAGTTGGGACTCGTTGTACGCAGGCATGAGATCAGCATCCCTGCACGCCAAGATCAACTTCGAAGCGGTGTCGCCAGCACCATAGGGTTTTCCGTTGGCGGTCAGTATGACCTTAATGGTGCTTTCAAAGGCCTTGAGGGCATCGACCAACGCCTCTTCGTGGTTGCCGTGGCGGTAGTGTTCATATGCCCCCAAGAACTCATCGCGTGGGCCTGAATACACCTCAGCATTGAGGAACCCAATGGCAGGCTTTACGATTTCTGAATGGAGAAGCTGTGAGTCTATACGAACAATTTTTCCGTCGATTAACTCATACCCTAACCCTGCTTCTTTAAACCTTTCGTTCAATTCTGCTAAACATTCGTCAACACGTTTATCAGGGTTGGAGCGATTCATGTAGCCTGGAGATCGTGCCACGCTGTCACCAAGACCAAAAGATAGCTCGATGACATCAAGGCACCTTTCCACATCTTGCTCTTCGATTAGAAAATTATGAAGCTCCGTGTACGGCTCATTGTGACGAACCTTGGTTATAGATTGCTGACCGTACTCCTTTCTTAACACCTTCACGATTTCCGTGTACGCGCGCTTTGCTTGGTGGTAACGAAAGTATTCCTCAACACCGCCTAAAAGCTCTTCGATCATGAAGGACACTTGCACTCGAAATGTGCTGGGGAAGCTGTCATACGAGTAGACGTCACTCACCTCACCCCGTAACCGCCGTTGACGTTTAGAGTACAGGTCCATTACAGCCATTCAATTCACCCAAGTCGGAAAGGATCAAAGTGGCATCATAGACTTGCGCGAGGAATGTTTGCAGGGTTCACACTGTTTTGCTTTCCCGAAAGCCCTCAGCACATTTCACAGCGAGGTCCCCCGTCACAGCCACCAAGTAGAGCGCAGACGACATTCCCAAGGCCTTCGACCAAAGGACCACCTTGAGTAACTCCCAGAGTGACAAGGAGTAAACCAAGAAATCGATAGGTGACACGATGGGTAGCCAAAATGCGGGCCTACGACTGGCGTAATCGCATGATGGCGTCAGTGATGCCTTGAGCGTTGGTGTCCAGCGTTTCCATGGCCGCCATTGCGTTAGCAGCACCACTCCCGACTCCATTCTCAGAGAGCCACTTGGAGATCTCTTCTATGGCAGCACCTATGGCGTGCTGGTTATGCAGAAGCAATGTCAGTGCGTCCGCTGTGGCGATGTTGGCTTCTGAGCTATCCGGCATGGGTATCGTCCTTGAGTGATGGTGCGGGAATCCTAGCTCACCTTGCCGCTGGCTGGGACTGAGTGGGTGGTTGCTCGGGCCTGCCAATTGTTTGCGTGCGACCTGACCAGGCCTTTGGACCAGATTTGACCAGCACGCGTCCTGGTTATGACCGGCAGAAAACGACCGATTCTGTTGAAAAAGTCGGATTTTCAGCTCGCCTGAGCTCAGGCACGACCACCACCGGAGAACTGTTGACTGGACGCAAGAAGCTACTACTGATCTTGCGCTGTTCCCACTGAGCATTTGTCCATGATGAATGCCCAGACAAGCCGAGTGCTACAGTTATCGGTTTAAATAGGGGGGAGCACCATGAAAGTTTTGATAGGGGCGTTGGCGGCTGTGTTGTTGGCAGGCTGCGCCGCCACCATAGGCGACGTAAGATCTAATACGCCATTGCTGAACCTGGATTCGCACAAGCCCGCCAAGAATGTGGCTGAATGCATACGAGATGGATGGCAGGCTACCCCCTTGATCGGGGGAAATCTTGGAGGGCTGCTCCAAACATCCGGTGATCGCTACACGGTAATTGCGCCGTATGTTGATTCTCCATGGAATGTTGTAGATATTGATCCATCAACTAAAGGCTCGGTTGTTAAGTACCACTTTTACCGAACGTGGCAAAGTCCTCCAGATAGTGTGTTGGATGTTGTACGGTCTTGTGCAAAGTAGTTTTTTGCACCACCCCAAACCGCCTTCTGGCGGTTTATGGTGCACTTGGCATGGCGTACTCACTCAGCGGTGAAAGTCCCCCGCACACCCGACACGGGTGACTGCGAGTATGAAGAAAGGTCTGACGCGGGGGCGACCGAATGGCACTTCTAAAAACCTCCAATTCCGGCGTTTTTGAGGCCTGCACTTCCGGTTTTTCTGGGCGAAAATTTTGGAAAAATAGGTTTTTAGAAGTACCCGAAAGCCCGTTGTTGGGATGGAAACCGAAAGACCGTTTCTGGCCGATTCTGTTGAAAAAGTCGGCTTCGGTTTCCACGACAGAAAAGTACGCGCTTGAGATTGAAATCTATTTTTTTGGCAAAAGGTCCAGGACTCGTATTTCACGTAGCAGCGTGCAAAAGAGGTGTTTTCACCCATCAATGTTCGAGCGTTTTGGGAAAACCGACTTTTTCAACAGAATCGGCCGTTTTCTGGCGGCCATAAGCCACTCTTGAAATCCGCTGATGCCCATACTTTTTCAAAATCGACACTCGCCCTGAATCGAATATCGTCCGTCAATCTGTGGCGGAATATCAGGTAGGAGAATCTGACAGATCGGCGGATTTCCCACACAGGGTGGGTCAAGGTTAAGAGCCATTCCCGTGCTACCTCACTGTCAGCGACTACAAATTCAAAATATCACGGGTACGAAAAACCGCCCGTAGGCGGTTAATAAAGCTTACACGGCTTCCCGCGAGCTAACAGAATCTGCTTTTACTCTCTGCATTGTCGTCGTACTGCGCTTCAGTAAGATACTCAGTCCTTTAACGAAACTTGTTTGGCTTCGATTTTGAGATCACTGAGGCGCTTGAGCATAGCAATAATGTTTACCCGAGCGGATCCCTCATTGGCCAAGCGTAGGCGCTTGATTCCTATAACCGAATCGCCCATGCCAGCAGTGAAAGGGGTCCGGATAATTTCACGTAAAACGACATTGTTAGTGCTTGACTCTATTAAGGTGTATTCAACTTCGCTGGTCACTTCAAAATCCAGCCCGAATACAGGCTGGTCAACGCGCAGCAGGTTGGCACGCAGAGCAAAAGGCGCTGACTCGTCGCCAAGCAAATCAGCATTGACGAGCGATTGCTTGAGTGCAGCGCCAAAATCAGGGGCGTCGATTTCGGAAGTCCACAGAGGGTTGGTTTTATCTCCACCATTCACCTCGGAAAGCCGCACATTGTTTCGCAGCTGGGAGTCATAGGTGTTTGCCTTTGCTTGATCGGCAGACACTGACATGCCGGAAATTTGAGCGGGCGAGGCACAGCCAGTGCAAAGAGCAATTAGGGCTGAAGCTAAAAGCAAGCGAAGGTACGTCATTCGACAAATCCTTATGATTGTAAAAGTATCGAAGGGATCGCAAATGGTAGCACTATGCCATTTTTTTCGACTAGTTTTCGAAGGTGCAGGGCAGGAGCATTGCCAGCGATTAGCGACGCCCCTAGGAGATACTGCGTTACCTAGTTGACCTGATGGCAAGCTGATATCATTGCGCCGCTCGTTTGAGCATGAATGGAATTTTGAGGGATTAGACGTATGAAGGCGCATCGTTTGGTTTTGGCACTTGGATTGGCTGCTGCTTGCTCGGGCTGTGCTAGCGGCCTGAACTCTCAACAGAAAGCAGAGCTTCGCCACTATGAGGCGAATGGACTTGCTGTCCAGGAAAAGAACCCTGGCACTGGTGCCGCTCTTGGACTGCTTCCTGGCGGTGGATCATTCTACGGCCGCGAATATGGTTGGGGTGTTGTGAATCTGCTTTTTTGGCCGTTGTCGATCCTGTGGGATCCGGTCAGCGGTCATGACGCGGCTGAGTCGATCAACTACACCGCAACAAAGGCACATGTGAATCAACTGCAGCAGAAAGAAGTTGATGCTATTGACGAACGCCTGCAGTCGGGTCAAATCGACGTAGCGCAATACGCCCTTGAAAAACGCAAAGTAAACAAAAAATACGACTTCAACTAAGCACGCGCGAAGTAAGCGTAAGAAGCCCGCCAAGTGCGGGTTTTTTTATATTTGGTTTTTTTCGGGGGGGGGAGATGGCCGTGCTGGGCGTGCAGAGTGCGCGTAGGAACGCACGTAAAGAACCAATACGGCTATCACCCTGAATTTTCTAAACGGGACACTGGTGATACGGAATATCGGGCTCACGCCAGCAGCAGGAATATCACAGAGGATACCTGGAGAATGGCAGAAACTCCGCAAATGGCTGGCTTACCTTAACCCCCGCCCAGGCGAGCTATAGCGAGCTATAAGCGGCAGTTTCGAATATCAGGGGTTGATTCAGACTGCTGCATAAAAGTGGCCTATATCGCCTCACAGGAGCTTTCAGAGTCGTTTATTCGGTTGGCATCTGCTGCCTTACGCCTTGGCGTTGAGTGACAACTCAAGGCGAGTCATGAGGCGGGATACAGTCATTGGTTGGAACGCTTTCCCTTTGGCCGTGCTTACGCCCTTGGAGTTGAGACACTGGGCAATAGCAGCAAAGGATGTACAGCCATCGTACAAGCACGCCTTGATGTGGTGAGAGATTGCGTCCGCGCGGTTGTCAGCATTCTGTTTCTTCGCCTCCAGTGCGGCACCGTTGCCTACTGCCCAAGCCTTCGCACGACCAGCGTCACGACGAGCGATCTTCTCCTGTGCTTCGACATCGCCATTGCCGGCAAGGGCTTTCAACTCTGCCAGACCATCCTTCGTCCGCTTGCGGATCTTGATTAGCTCCTCCTCAGCCAACAGCGACTTGATGTTGCGAACAAGGCCACTGCCGTGAACGTCCTCGGCTTCGACGATGGTGTATTTCTTTTGCAGAGTGACGAAGTGGGCATGGTCACGGGTGAGACGGTCAACGCGGTGTACGACCACCGGGCAATCCAAACCTTTAGCCATTGCCAGAGCAAGGCGGCACTGGGCACGCTCCTGAGGGTCGATGGAACCTGACACGCCTTCATCAGTGAACTGGGCGACGATCTGCCAGCCGTGTGTCTCAGCAGCGATCTGGATAGCGGCGAACTGACCAGCTACCGACAGGCACTGATCGTCTGTACTCATCCTTGCGTAAGCCACTACCTGCTTCATGTTATCGCCTCATTATCTGGTGTTTGCCAATCTTAACACTTTGCTGACGTTCGACAACGAAGTGTTAACTATCGTTTGGAATTGTTGGCCTGCTTGCTGGACTGCTCCAGCTCGATTCAGGGGCACTAGGGATGTGTGCAACGACTGTGATGATGTGCAGGCTCTAGGGGATGCCCTAGGAGCGTCCTAGCCGATCCGGTGATGCAAGTACCCGCTGTAGTGGAGGTCTGGCAACTCCTGGTGCTGCACTCAGGCTGGTGTAGGGAAATCTGCCCTGACTGCGGGAAATACGCGTGTCGAGGGGGCTTTGCTTGACCCGGCTGTAGCGTAAACCCCGGAAACAGAGGCTTTGGCGAGTCTAGGGTGGTATAGGGGAACTGATCGACGTCTGGGAGGAGATAGATGTTGATTAGTTTTTGATCAGCTGTATCCAGAGTGGCCGTAGAGAGGTCGCCATCCCTCACTTGCTGAGTACAAGAGCCTCCACATCGGCGATGAGTGCAGATGGCTGGCATTTCAACGCAACGGCCAGCTTGAAGATGATAGTGATGGTGGGCTGGTTTACCCCTCGCTCAATGAGGCTTACATAGTTCCGCTGCACATCGGCCTCCAGTGCCAGCTGCTCTTGGGTCAACCCTGCACGCTTGCGATCAGTTCGCTCAGGTTCCTTATGCCGCTCGGCATAGTTAAGATCAAGATCAAGTGCAGGGTGGTGGCTGCACCTCCATTCCACCCTACTGTATAGAGTTGCTATCTTGCCTCACGGCACTTTATATAATCAGTGGGGGCAGGGGCAGAAAAGCCCCACAAGCTCTTGATCTTGACTGTGCAGATATGCTGTGACGTTCCGTCACGTGATAACAAACTCTACAGTGTTCAGCACAGTTAAGGGCAAGATCAAGAGCGGGGAGGAGGTTGTTCCCCATCTCTCCCCCTAACTGAATAGAGTTGTTATCCGTGCCTCAGGGCACAGGTTTGATGCTGTAGCGTAGACGCTACAAGGTAACTATATAAAAGGTTAATCTCAAAGCTACGCTTTAGCGATGCGTTCCCGCTCCTACCTCCGGTAGAAGTGGTCACTTCTTTTAGATACATGCGGCCGAATTACTGACACACCCCGTTCATGCTGCTTGTTTCTCGACGGGGTTGGACTTCTGCCAGGAGCGGACGGAGTTCACAGAGATTCCGAGTTCCTTTGCGATTGCTCTGAGGCTCAACCCTTGCCCCAGTAACGCCAATGCCGCGCCTTTCTTGGGGTGCTGCATGCGAGGCGGGAAGGCGATCACGTTGGTGAAGTGGGCATCTGCCGGTGCTGGTTCGTACTCAACCTCGTACGCTTCTGCACTTTTATATTGCGTTAGGGTTCGCAGGTCATAATGCAGCTTAGCCAATGCTTCGGGGCTGGGTGCGATTAGCTCATCACTATCCTGCCAGGCACTGGGTGATGACTTGGGTGCGATGCCTTCCATCTCATTGCAAAGCGACATTGGTCGGCTCTTCATCATGTACGGAACGATAAGCTCAATCGCTTTGACATAACGTCGGGCATGCCTTTCATCAAGGTCCAGCAGGGCTTTAACGGCGTCATTAGTCACGATAGGGAGCCACTCTAAAATCTCCACAATGCTGTGTACTGATAGCGGCATAGACTTTCCACCAACTCCGATTGGGCGGTCATGCCAGTCCAGTCGTGCAATACCCTCGATGATATCCATCGCAAATGCTGGGTATTCGCTCAAGTAAATTCCCCCACCGATAACGTCGTAGAATGGGTTGGTGATAACCTTGGGCGAGCGCCCTCTAGTGCTCTTCTGCTGCAAATACTTTTCGGGTCTTGATGAATCTTTGTTCTTCTGCACCATCCTGCCAAGCCATTTATCGGCATTGGTGGCAATCTGAGAGTTTAGAGTTATCAGCTCAGACTGAGATAGGAGTCTAGGTGTGTCGGTGCTGCTTGCTGCGATGGTGCAAAGTTCCATGGGTGTTTCTCCTTGTTAATTAGGTTTGTGTCATAGGCAAGTCCTCAATTAGTCGTCGGCTTTTCATTTCCGGAAACGCATAAACCCATATCGCAGACGACAACAATTCGCTCTGCTCAGCGGCCTACAGGCTTGAACAATTGATAAAACCGTCGAAAAGGGTGCGATTGCGAAGCCGTGATGCGTGTCTGTGTGACGGCGCTCGTAATTCTAATGAGCTCTACGAGGTTGTTTATCAAGCTTTTAAGGACTCATACCTGCTCTGGTAGTTATCACTAGTGGGGATGAATCTATCTCATATAACAGCAGGCTACTTGTTAGTTGTGCGGATAAGCGAGGCATGACCTCGGGCGCTAGAGGATGGCTGGCGTAAAATTACCAGCCATCCTTAAGGTGCATCTTGTCCAGGTCGGTGCATAAGGTCGTCCGGGCTGCATACATCCATGTTACTAGCGCTCTGTCAGTTAAGGTGCGGCGTTCACCCAGGCATAACTGCCCCGTCAATCAACAGGCGGGGCTTTCATAATCCATCTCGACCATGCTTGTTAATGAACTGCTGAAGCCAGATCAAGCCTTTGCCAGTAAGCAGTGGCAGCGCCTTGAGCTCACACTTGCCCGTCTTGCGATCTTCATATACACCCTCCTTTACCTCGAACAATCCGGCATCCAGATATTGCTGATAAGGCATATTGAGTTGGTGCGGGCGGCTCATAACAATTTTATGGTCGCGGAGATACTTCAAGTATCGGTTTCTGCCTGTGTCGAAGAGCTTAGCGGCTTTGACTGGATTCAACAGGTCTTCCCTCTCACAGATCTCGTTATAAAATTCAACCTTTACGGCATCCTGTCGAATCTTCTCGTGTTGCTTCCGTAGCTGATTCGCGCAGGTGAGCACCATGGCCTGGAGGGTGGGCACATCGCTCAATGCCCAAAGTGGCTTCAAGACGTCCGCATCCAGTTCATGCAATCGATCAATGACCTTCGCCCGCAGAGGCACGCTATAGCCTGTGAGCAGGATTTCGACCTCTCGGCGCGGAAGCATTATCTCCGAGGTGTAGCCGCGTAAATCCTCGCGGATTTCTACATGACGCAATTCTGCGTCACCCTCAAGACCGAGCTCTCCAAGCATCACCTTCACGTCGCGAATAACGTCTCCGTGACGCTTTCCTGTTAGCTTTGCAATTTCTCTGCTACTCATGGTGATGGGAGGTACTGAATTGCCAATGTAATCTACCATAGTGCTCTTGGTAGAGATCGCAAAGGAGTTGCCACTAGAAAAAAGCATGGAGTTGGCGGTATTTTTGTTTGCAGCAGATGTGTAGATATTATGGGTAATCATTTCTTACTCTTTATACAGAGGAATTTTAAGCAATCGACCCCATCGCTTTAACTTTGAGCGTGGATGCTGGGCATCAGATTGACGAGTGCAATACATATCAGGCTTTGATTGCCCGACTAAACTAGGTTGGCAGGGCTAAGTATTAGTCATCGTTTAACTCTCCTATAGATCAGTTGTGTTGCCGATACGCACACCTTATCAAAAATACGAAATACAAGTGCTTTATCAGGCAATAGACTGCCGTCACTCGGACTTTGAGTATGAATTTTAGGCGTCAGAATATGCGTGAAAGAGGTGCTCCCAATAGCTCTATGCGTAGCCATTTATGACGGGAGGCTTTACGGTGTTGTCAGGTCATTTTTATTCTCCAAATGTTATTGTTGCTCAGCGAAAAAGATGCAGCTCTAATGCGGAATCATAATCCTCCTTGATTGAAGGCAAACTAGGGCTAGCGATTCTGCAGTTTAATCTAGGACACGACAAAAACTCTGTGCAAACCATCCTATTTATGGCGGTGCAGAGAGTTTGATACTGTTTTGGCCAATGGGCCTGTTAACTACCTTGTTTCGGCGAGGTATGCATCGCGCCTTGTTAGGCCGGGTGCTGCATTGCTTATGGTGCTTCTTGCTGTTTACGGGGCACATCATGATCACTGCCTTCCCCCCTGTCAACACCTGCCGAGCATTTTTTTTCATTTTTTCTTGACATAAGAACCTATATGCAGTATGCGGAATACTGCTGATCGTCTCCCGGGCTTGATTGCACGCATCATCAGATAAGCTGCGACCATAGAAGATTAGCGCTGCTAAGCGTGTGCCCCGGTGCCCCGGTGCCCAGAAACGATCATGATCTGACCGTGCCGCCACGCAGGTGACTCTGGCCTACCGGAGTTGATGCAAGGGGAACCTTGTTACGCCTATCCAGCAGGGAGGCGCCAAAATAGCCCCCCCAACAACACAATCACTGACCACCACCAACGAACAACTCCGTAAGCATCTCCGCGACGGTCTCAACGGGCACCCCTGAACCGTAGACATCAAAAGTAATCGTACCCGACGCATGACCCATCACAGCCTGTGCGTAAGCCGTAGGAACTCCTTTGGCTTGCATCAAGGACGCCAGAGAGTGTCGCAGTGAATGGAACGTTAAGCCTGGGCCAAAGGATTCCCCAAGAGCCAAAGGGATTGCCTGTTGGTTCGCCCACTCCCCCGCTGTCTTGTAGCCAATCTGGGCTAATGAACCCGACCCACTGAGCCTGCACGCTTCGACGTACCGTAAGAAGGCAGCAAGCTCGAACTCGTAAGCACCGTCAGTCAACGGCACCAATCGTTCACTACGCTTGTTCTTGATTGACTTCCCTTCCCCAGCCTCATTGATGGAAATGGCTGTGATGCCTGGTGCGGGAGTCTGTATGTCGTTCGTGGTTAGCTGAGAGATTTCATTGAGGCGCCCACCAGTGATAGCACCGAGGCTTAGCAGCCAACGCTTCCATGAGGTCTCGGGCAGCGTATTGGAGTAAGCCACCAGCTTGCCTACCTGATCCTGCGTGAACGCCTTACGACTCGACTCAATGCCCTTTGTGAGCTTCAGCTTCTTGTCGTAAGACTTGGGTATGTGACCATTTTCAACTGACCACGCAAGGACAGCCGATAGCTTTACGAGCAGCTTGTTGACCGTTGAAGGCATGCGGCCATCTGAAAGACGGTCACGCAGAGCCACGAGGTCAGCCCGTGAATGAGTCCGCATGTCCAACTCTCCAAGAGCAGCAGAGATGGTCCCGTGGCAAATCTTGGTTTCCTTCAGGGTCGATACCTTCTGATCCTGCCCACGGTCAGCCAAGTAGAGAGCTGCAAGGGCGTCAAAGGTCACAGCAAGCGTGATTACAGATGGGGATACTGGAGCATTCTTTACGGGCTTCAGAGGGCTAGTCGAACCTCCCGCAGGCCCTGAGTGGCTCCCATGCAATCCACCCCAAACCTGCGTAACGTTGTCATCACGTCCAGCCTCAAACAGCTCCCCCGTGACAACACGGAAATGTTCTTTCAGCTTGCTCCACGACGCATCAGGGTTATCCAAATGGAACGCCCTGACGAACCCCGCAATGAGTTCTGAAGCGTCCAATGCGTCCCGCCTGTTGCTGGTGTAGAGGGAAACAGATGCGAACTCAGTGGTGCTGCCGGTGGCCCTGAGACGCATGTAGTAAATCCCGTTACGCCTGAAGTGATACGGCTTGGCGAGTCTTGTCGTTGGCCTCACGGGAAATGCGAGGTTTGTAACAGTGTTTGTAACAGCAGACGGAGCTGCAAGGATGCTCATAGCGGTTAGCCCCTGTATTCATTGGGTTAACCTGAGTTCCTTGAAGTTCTGGATGTACTGCCGCGAAGACCTGAGGAAGCTCAAGCGGATCACCCTGTTGTGGGATTACATCCGCCAGGTGACCGAACAGAATCAGGGCCTGCTGATGGGCGAAAGCCGGGAGATGTTGTTTGCCGACTGAAGATTTGAAGGAATCAGGTAGCGGCACCGTAATGAGGTCAGCAGGTTAAAGCCCACGCGAGGGCTCCCATGATGGGGGCGTCTGCCCCCCATCTATCGGTCAAACGATGTTCAACGCCTTGAGAACCACCAGCGATTGCTCGGCAAACGCTTCGGCCTGTTCAGTCAGTTCGGCGATATTCTCTTCTGCCGTGGTCAACGGCTGATTGTCCTTGATGAGGACTTCGCCTTGTTCGGCGAGAACGCCCCACGCCAGCTGTGCCCATTCAGCCGGATGTTTTCTGCCTTGCTTGATGGATATCAGGAACAGCAGCTGGAAGCGGCTGACCGGCACGCCGCCGCCCGTTACCGGACTGGCCAGGATCTGGATTTTGTTACTGAGCAGCGCACGTTTGCATAGCTGCAGATTGAGGGTGTTGCAGCGCGCCTGCACCAGTTTCTCGGCCACTTCGCTCTGGCACGGTGCTGCAGCGCCCATCCCGATCAATACGGTGATGGCCTGCACCAGATCGTCATAAGGCATCGAGGGCACGGACCCGGCCAACTGGCGCAAGGTTTTCGGTGCATAGGCGTTGGCCGTCAGCGCTTCAAGTACGGGACCATAGACTTCTGTCTGCAGCGTAGCTTCGCCGGCAGGCCCCCTGACGGTGTCAGAGATGCTTTCTGCCGCTCGCAGCAGGACAAAACGCGTGTTGTACATACCCTGGCGCTGTTCAGCGGCGGACAGTCGGTTGGCGCCGCGCACGTACAGATCTCGACGGAAATGCTGGTTGACGAAGTAGTCGCGCGCTTGTTCACGCATGACCGGGTGCTCGATTCCTTCCAGGAAGTCCATGCCTTCTGCGCTCAAGTTGAGCGGGGCCACCGAGTCCAGAGGGACGGCCGTCGTGGCGTAGTCGAGTTTGGCAGGGGCCAGGGCATCGACCACGTCGGTGAAATACATGCAGTTCCAGTCGCGGTTGAAGTATTCATGGGCGACGTACTGGCGATCCTGACCTTTGATGCCCTGGAGCTTGTCGTCAAGATTCGGTACCGCGCTGGCGTAGTTGGGATTGGCCGCCAGCAGCGTTTCGGAGAATTGCAGTGCGGCCTCGATACGCTGGTCCGGGCGAACGCAGGTGTTCGTGGCGAAGCGGTCGTGCAGCCTGAACAGATGACGCAAGGGTGCCGACGGCGACCAGCCGGGGAAGCAGTTGTAGCTTATGTACAGCAGGCCACCGGGTTTGAGGTGACGACGGGCGAACTCGACGATCAGTTTCTGGTTGTCGCGGCTGACCCAGGTCCAGATGCCATGCAGGCTGATGCTGTCGAATTGTGGCAAGTCGTCGCGGGCAAGCAGTTGCTCGAAGCTGTCGTCATACAGCCGCGCATCGCTGTTCCAGGCAGTCGCCAGTGCATTGGCATGGGCTGCCTGGCCCGGGTGGAAATCCGTACCTATGTAGGGCCCTGGGTTGGCGGCGGCATGGATATTGATCGAGACACCCTGGCCAAACCCCAATTCGCAGTGATAGCCGTCGGTCGTCTCAAGACTGGCAAAACCGCGCAACAACAAGCAATAGCGCTGGAAGACTGGATTGATTTCCCGGCTGTAGCTGTAGGTGTAGCCCTCGTCCGTAAAATACCCTTCGTTCCAGGCGTCGCTCATGCTTGCTTCCCTTTATTTCGAGAGTGAAAAGTTGCTCTTATAAGGGGTAGCTCTTGCGCACTACAAGCAATAAAAAACGTGTGAACAATTTTTCGTGTCCACGCCAGGCTCAAGCCGTTGCGGCCACTGGAGGTGGTGTTGGTGGCCACCGGTGCAACGCTTTTCGCCCGGCGCACGGACAGCTGCTCGTTGTAGGCCTCTTTGCCCGATGCGTCGGTGTGGCCATCGACCCGCTCTCGCTCGATACCCACACCGAGCAGCGCCTTGCCGACGCGCTCTGTCATCCTGACAGCCACCTTCATGCAGGAATACTCTTGGACCGAAGCGAAAGGATGCCGCAACGACTGCACAGCGAGGAAATGCCAGCGAGGCCACGTACTACGCCGCCTCTGGCAACTTCCTACAATCGCTCACTGACCTTTCAGCCTGTCGGCTCACTGCCGTCCTTCAGTTCCAGCATCAGCCCGCTCAAGCGCTTGACCCGGCGTTTCACCGCCTCTTCAAATACGCCTGCGCGCGATTCGATCAGGGTGAACCAGTCCTTGGCCCGGGTAATCCCGGTATAGATCAATTCCTTGGTGAGAACCGGATTCAAGGCGTCAGGAAGAATCAACGCGGTGTGCGCGAACTCCGAGCCCTGGGATTTATGCACAGTCATGGCGTACACGGTTTCGACATCATTCAGACGGCTTGGCAGGACAAATCGCACGCCGCCCTGGCCGTCATTGCGTGGGAACGCCACACGCAAAACCTGTTTTCCGTGGCCCTCCTGCTCCGGGAGCTTGAGGGCGATGCCAATATCGCCGTTCATCAAGCCCAGCCCGTAATCGTTGCGGGTCATCAGCACGGGGCGACCTTCGTACCACTGCTGGTCGCTGTCGATCAGGCGTGCCCTGAGCAACGCCTCCGTCACTCGCTGGTTCAGGCCCTCCACACCCCACGGCCCCTTGCGCACGGCACATAACAGCTGGAACGCGTCAAAGGCTTGCAACACCTCCCGGGCCCAGTCGGTCCAGCTCGAATCGTCCAGCGGGCTGTCGAGTGGCGGCCGCTGTTTGCGCAGTAAGGTCAGGTAATGCCGATAACCCTGCGGACCCTCACCATGGCCTTCGAGCAGCAAACGCTCCAGGGTCCGGTCTTGCTCGCCCTTGAGGGACAAGCCATACACATCGTCATGGCTTCGCGCAGACAACAACTTGCGGGCTTCTTCCGGTTGCTGCTGGTTGACCCAACGAGCGAGCTGACCAATGCCACTGCCCTCACCGAATCGCCGGGAATGGCGCAACATCACCACCTGTTGGGCCAGTGGATGAGCGCCCTGCGTATCCTCCTGCAATCCGCCGGCTTGCAGGCTTTCGCCGCTGACGGCTTCCAGCCACTGGCGTGTCTGCGGGCTGTACCAGCCAGCCTCCGCGTCACGACACAGATCCCCCAGTACCGCACCGGCTTCTACCGAAGCCAATTGGTCCTTGTCCCCCAACAGCACGAGGCGTGCATGGGCCGGCAAGGCGTCGAGCAGATTGGCCATCATTTCCAGGTCGATCATCGAGGCCTCGTCCACCACCAGCACATCCAGCGGCAGGCGATTGCCCGCGTGGTGCCGGAAATGACGTGTCCCGGGCCGGCTACCCAGCAGACGGTGAACGGTGGTGACATCCGACGGGATTTTCTCGCGTATTGCTTCGCTGACCTTCAGGGTCCGGACTTGCTGACTGATGGACTCTGTCAGACGCGCCGCGGCCTTGCCGGTCGGTGCGGCGAGGCGAATGCGCAATGGCATGCCGGCCTCGACCGCCGGCGCCTGGAGCAACGCCAGCAAGCGCACGACGGTGGTGGTCTTGCCGGTTCCCGGCCCCCCCGTCACGATGCTGAAGGCGCTGCGCGTCGCCAGGGCGCAGGCGAGCTTCTGCCAGTCGATCACTTCACCCGGCCGGGCAGGCCCAAACAAACCGGTGAGGCGCTGGAGCAGGTCGTTCGGCGTGGACTCGTGCTCCGTCAGGCGCTCGCGCAACGAAAGGTCGATCCGCCGCTCGTAGGCCCAATAGCGGCGCAGGTACAAGCGTTTGCCCGATAACACCAAAGGTCGGTCACGCACGTTGTCACGGCTATCGGCGGCCAGTGCGACCAGGTTGCTGGCGGCCAGCACCTTGCACCAATGAGCACCGTCCAGCGATCCGAGCAATTGCGACGGCAACAGCATGGCGCCGCCTTGGACGTCACCTTCGGGTGGTAATGACAGGGCGAAGTCCGGCTCTTTCAGCGTCTCGAACAGGTCGAGGCAGACATGCCCGTGGCCCAACTGGTGGCTGGTCAGCGCGGCAGCCAGCAAGACCAATGGATCATCCTCCGGCGCCAGCTCATGCAGAAACGCCACAAAGGCTTTGTCCAGCGCGCGCAACCAGCCACGTTCGACCCAGCGCGTGAGCAGCAACAGCAAGTCGTCGGCACGATTCAGCGGCGCAAGTTCGACCAGGCTTTCGGCTGCCAGCGATGTCGGCAGCAAATCGGCGAATGAGCGATTCATAACAGTACTCCCTGTTCCCAGGCGGGCTCGGCCTTGGGCTCTGGCTTGCCCTGGAACAGCCTGTCCAGACGCTCGATGAGTTCTCTTGGCGGACGGGTGAAAAACACCCCCTGGCTGGCCGCACGCGTACCCCGCAGGAACAGGTACAACGCACCGCCGACGTGCCGGTCGTAGTCGTAATCGGCGAGTCGCGCCTTGAGCTGGCGATGCAGGGCCAACAGGTACAACACGTATTGCAGGTCATAGCGGTTGTCGAGAATCGACTGCTCCATGGCCGGCACGGTGTAGGCCGCATCATCGGCGCCAAGCCAGTTGGATTTGTAGTCGGCAACGTAATAGCGGCCGTCGTGTTCGAACGTCAGGTCGATGAAGCCCTTGAACATGCCGTTGAGCAGCACCGGTTCGGCGGCCACCCGGGCCACGCCGTCATGGGTGTACTGGCACACCAGCGCATCGAGCTTGAGTACATCGACCTTATGGCTGGCGAACCAGAATTCCATCTCGACCTGATATTGCGTCAACTGCCCGAATATCACCGGCGCCTGATCGGCACCCAGTTGCAACGGCGACTTGAGCAGATGCTGCAGCCAGTCACTCAGCGTGGTGATCCAGCCCTCCCAGCCTCGGCGATTGCAGCGTCGGGCAATGGCGTCGATCACCTCCTGGGGTGCCGCGGCAAACCCCTCGCCCCCCGCCCATTCGAGCAGACCATGGAGGAAGGTGCCGGGGTTCGGGCCGCGCGGGAAGCGATGGATATCGCCGCCACTGAGCACCACTTCCCTGGGAGCCTGCGGGTCGAGACGTTCGTCATCGAACAGTTTTTGCGCCTGTGGACTCTCCGGTGCCTCGTCCGTGCCGACACTCAGGGTGTCGCCAATGCGCAATGCGCTGTAAGAGGCGATCCACCAGTTTTCACTGGCCTTGCGTTTGGGGATCAGCGGAGCCAGCAGCGCCGCGTCGTTTTGCGGTGGCAGGTAATGCTCTGTTGTCGCGTCAGGCATCTGGGCATAGGCCAGCGCCGGGCAGTCTTGTTGCAGATCGCGCAACCACTGCTGCAACGCCGGGGAGTCGGCCAATGGTGCACCGCCGCCCAACAGATAACCCAAGGCCGACAGATGCAGCACCGAACCATTGTTGTTGCCGCGCTTGAGGTCAGCCACCCCCAGCCAGCAGGCGTGTTGCGCCCGGGTCAGGGCGACATAGAGCAAGCGCAGATCCTCGGCCAGACGCTCATCGTCGGCCAGGGCAATCAATTCTGCCGTCGGCTTCAACGTGACCTGGGCATTGCCTGATTCATCGTGGTAGTGCAACGGCAAACGGCTGCCATCCACCGGCTTCGCCGAGCAGATGAACGGCAGGAACACCAAGGGGTATTCGAGGCCTTTGGACTTGTGGATGGTCACGACCTTGACCAGTTGCTCATCACTTTCCAGACGCAGAATCTGCTCCTCGCCCGCCTGCCCGGACAACGCCAGATGCTCGGACAAATGCCGGATCAGCGCTTGTTCGCCATCGAGTTCGGCGGCGGCCTGTTGCAGCAATTCGGACAGGTGCAGGAGGTTCGTCAAGACCCGCTCGCCGTCACTGCGGGCGATCAACGCCTGGGGCAGGCGGAAGTCGTGCAGCAAACGGCGCAGCATCGGCAAAACACCCTGCTTGCGCCAGACTTCGCGATAGCCACGGAACTGCATGACCCGGGACTCCCAGGCCAATTCGTCCTGATTCAGCCGCTCCAGCTCGGTCAACGAAAGGTTCAAGGTGATGCTGGCCAACGCGGCCCGAAGCGGGCGCTCGACATCCGGCTCGGCGCAGGCCTTGAGCCAGGTCAGCACGTCATGCGCCTCCTGGGCGGCGAACACCGAGTCTTTGTCCGACAGGTAGACACTGCGCACGCCCCGCGCAGCCAATTCGCCACGCACCGCCTGCGCTTCCTTGCCATCGCGTACCAGGATGGCGATGTCCGCCGGGAGCAGGCCCCTGAAGGCTTTGCCGTCCTTGGTGAATCCCGCTTGTCCCTGCTGCCCGCCATTGAGCAATGCCGTGATTTCACTGGCGCAGGCAGCCGCCAGATATTGCCGGTAGACCGCGCCGGACAACGGTTGTTCGGCCGACAAGTGCCAGATGTTCAAGGCCGGGACTGCCTGATTATTGATATGCAGGACTTCTTTGCGGCCCTGGGAGGCCACCGGCATGAACGGAACCGGGTTATTGCCATTCGGTTCCCGAAAGAGGAATGCGCCCCGTCCCGACTCCCGGGCTTCGGCACGCTCGAACACATGGTTCACCGCGTTGACCATGCCATGGCTCGAGCGGAAGTTGGTGCCCAGGGTGTGCAGGCGGCCGGTGGTGGCCTGACGGGCGCGCAGGTAGGTATGGATGTCGGCACCGCGAAAAGCATAAATCGCCTGTTTCGGGTCGCCGATCAGGAACAGGCCGCACTCGGGGCTGTTCTCTTCAATGCGGTAGATGCTCTCGAAGATCCGGTACTGCACCGGGTCGGTGTCCTGGAACTCATCGATCAGGGCGACCGGAAACTGTTCACGAATCAGGGTGGCCAGCCGCTCGCCGCCGTCGGACTGCAAGGCCGCATCAAGGCGCAGCAACATGTCGTCGAAGCCCATTTCCGCACGACGGCGTTTCTCTTCTTCGAATCGTGCCCCGACCCAGCGGGCGGCATGTTGCAGCACGGCGGCATCGGGCGTTGGCAACCCGTCGAGACAGGCCTTGAGACCGGCCATCGCATCGAGCGCCGGATGTCGAGGCGCTTCGCCCTTCCAGGCTTCGGCCATGCCATCCGGGGTCAGGCGCGTGAAACCGGTGCCGATATCCAGTTGCTCGAGAGATTCGTCTTCGGCCCAGGCTTTGATTTTTTCGAACCAGGGCTCGAAATAGCGCGCCTGCATCTTGCGACCGTCGACAGCCTTGCTGGCAACACCCTGGTGACAGATCGCAAGTAACTCGCCCGCCCACTGCGGCCATGGCTTCTTGAGCTCGATCAGGGCAGCCCGTCGCTCTTGCAAGCATTGCGAAATTATCTCGGCGGGCTCTTTGCCTTGAAGCGTATCGCGCTCACTGGCAAACAGCGCACGAATCCGCGGCAGCAGCGCCGCCGGACCGCCCCAATTGCTGCGCACCCAATTCAGCGCATCACCTTGCATCGGGTAGCAGAACAGCCGCCAGTAATCGCGCAGGACCTCCCCCAGCAAATCGCTGTGGTCGGTTTCCAGGGTCTGGGTAAACAGGCTGCCGCTGTCGAAGGCGTGCTCGCGCAACATGCGCTGGCACCAACTGTGGATAGTCGACACTGCTGCCTCGTCCATCCATTGGGCGGCGATATCCAGGCGGTTTGCGCACCCGGGCCATTGCTCGGGCAAGTACTGATCACGCAGTTCGGCAATCAGGCTGTCGGGGGCAGGCGTTTCATCGCGGAAAAAGCGTGCGGCCTCGGCGAGTCGCGTGCGAATGCGTTCGCGCAATTCTTTAGTGGCGGCGTCGGTAAAGGTCACGACGAGGATTTGCGGCGGCAATAATTCGCGTCCGAAGCCGCTGCCTTCCCCGCCATTGCCCAGCACCAGGCGCAGGTACAACGCGGAAATGGTGAAGGTCTTGCCGGTCCCGGCGCTGGCTTCGATCAGTTGACTGCCACGCAGCGGGAAAGCCAGGGCCAGCGGTGTCTTTGTACTCATCAACGCGACTCCTCGCTGGACAGTGAACGCCAGGGTGCTTCAAGCAGCGGGCGATAGAGCGCATCACACCAGTCGGGGAAGGTTTCATCGGCGGTCAGGGCATCGTAATCGGCGAATTGGCGTGCAAGTGCCGGACTTTCGCGCCGCTCTCCGTCCGTCGTCAGCCCGTCGCCTTCATAGGCCTTGCGCGCAGCGGCCGTGGCTTTGTCCGGGGCGGTTTGCCCCAGCCACGCGAAGGCGGTCTTGACCGCGATCGGCAGAGGCTGGCGCATGCCCGACTGCCAGGCCATCAACAGGTCACCGAGAATTTTCCGTGCCGTGGACTCGTCCATCGGTGCGAGCAACAGGCTGTCGTCGCTGGCCACCAGTGCAGTGGTCAACGCCATGCCACTGGCACAGGCCACCAGATGCGTGAGCCACGGGCGCGTGAGTCGATGCCATTTGCGCGATTTGATCGAGCCGATACTGTTGGGGATCGTCGTGACAGACAGCAAACCGCCATCAGCGCGTTGATGCAGACCGCTGAGCCAGCCCTCGATGTGCAGGCCTTGCAGTTCAAGATTGACGGGCAACGCACTGCTGAGCGGTGTCGGCCACAAAGCCAGGAGCTGTTGGTGGCGTTGCAGCAAGTCGGGCAATGGTTCGATCAATTCACGTTGCAGGCACTCACCGAAACCGGCCATGGGCAGCAGCCCGCTGTTTTGCAGGCGTTTGGCCTGATCCTCCAGTGCTTGTACGGTATTTCCCGGATCTGCCAGCGCCGCTTCGAGCAAACGATCACTGAGGCTGTAACGCTGCAGTGCATCCAGGACAAAAGGCTCTTCATCGGCCAACGGCACTTCAGCCGCCTCGAAGAAGACTTTCAGTCGCTGGCTGAAAAAGTGCCGTACCGGATTGCGCAGGAAATCCTGCAGTTGACCGAGGCTGAGGGGTTCGTCCTGAACGTGAGGCTCGAGCACTTCGGCACTCGCCTGTTGCTCTGTCGCTTGATGAAGGACCTGCCATTCCGTGGCGTAGCTGAACGACTCATCCCCTTCGTGAAAGTAGCGTGCGCTGAAAGGTTGCAACGGGTGTTCCCGGGTCATGGCTTCAAGCAGATCCTCGCCACTTTGTGCCAATCGCCAACCACTGGCCAAGTGGTCACGCAACTGGCCGATCAATACTGACGCCGGTCTCTCACTGTTGTCGCGGATGCTGCGGCCCACCCAACTGATGTAGAGCTGATCCCGTGCCGACAGCAAGGCTTCCAGTAGCAGGTAACGGTCATCTTCGCGTCGGGAGCGGTCACCTGGCCGGTAATCACTGCCCATCAGATCGAAATCCAGCGGCGGTTGAGCACGCGGATAATCGCCGTCATTCATGCCCAGCAGGCAGACCAGCTTGAACGGGATAGCGCGCATGGGCATCAAGGTGCAGAAGTTCACCGCACCGGCCAGAAAGCGTTGAGACAAACGGCCCTGGTCCAGGCCTGCTAGCCAGGCTTCACGCACGACCGTCAGCGGCAACTCGTCCTGCAAGCCGACGGACTCGCAGGTCTCGAGCCAGGCCTCACGCAGTTCTTCGAGCTGAGCCAGCAAGTAGTCATCGTGTTCGTTGCTGGCGAGGAAGAACAACTGCACCAACGCCTGCAAGCGCAAGCCCCATTGCCGCGGCGGTGCCGGCTGAGAGAGTTCATGGTGAGCCACTTCCAGCGCGTCCAGCAGCGCAACCAGCGGACCAATGAGCGCAGCGTCCAGACCACCGATCTCGTCGTAGGGCTCGATGCCCTCATAGGCATCGGCGCTGCCAACGGCATAACCGAGCAACATCCGTCGCAAACCGAAACGCCAGCTGTTTTGCTCCAGTTCATTGGGCAGCCCGAGTCCGGCACGTTGCTCGGCATTCATGCCCCAGCGAATGCCGGCACCTTCGATCCAGCGGTGCAGGGTCGGCAGGTCACGCTCCTCGACACCAAAGCGGGCGCGCAGTGCCGGGACGTCCAGCAGATCGAGAATCTCACTGACGGGGAATCGGCTGTCAGGCAACTTGAGCAGGTGCTCGACCGCAATCAACAGTGGATCGCGACCACGCTGGCCCTGGTCAGCCAGCGTAAACGGAATGAAGCGCGGGTCCTGACGGTCGAGTTGGCCAAACACGGCACGAATATGCGGGGCGTAGCTGTCGATGTCCGGGACCATCACGATGATGTCCCGGGGGCGCAATGCCGGATCGGCACTGAAGCGCGCGAGCAGTTGATCGTGGAGAATCTCGACTTCTCGCTGGGCGCTGTGGGCAATGTGAAAACGGATCGATTCGTCCGTCTGCAGATCGATGGCCGGCCAGCGCTCCCGAGTCTCGTTGAGGGGACGCAACTCGAGGATGTCATCCTGCAACTGGTTGAGCACATTCAGCGGCTGACCGTCACTGAACAGGTCGATGCGCCCGTCACGAAATGCGGAGCGATAGCTGTTGGGATCGTCGTAACTGTCGAGCAGGTTGATATAGTCCCGCCCCTGTTTACCCCAGGCAGCCAGCAGCGGGTGAGCATGCTGGTGCAGGGTTTGCCGATCGATCACTACCGGCATGCCGCTCTTGCGGGCCTGACGCTTGTATTGATGGCGCAACAGGTCTTTATCGGCGACGATGTCCGCCCAATGGTGACGACACGGGTTGTGTACGCACAGCAGGACCTGACTGAATCGTGCCAGCCCCGCCAGTGCTTCCAGGGCTTGGGCAGGCAGCGAAGAAATCCCGAAAACGATCACTCGCGAGGGCAATCCCTGGGGAGCTGTTTCGAGGTTGTTGATGCGTTCGACGAATCGCTGATGGACCCCGGCACGGCTTTGCGCCATGCCTTGCTCTCCGACATCCAGCAAGAGTGCACGCCATAACTCTGCCTGCCAGCAATTGGCCGGCGTCAGGGCTTTGGCCTCGCCCCTGGCGCTTCTTGTCTGATGTCGACCTTCTGCCCAGTCTTCAAGCCAGTCGGCCCGATAGACCTGGTACTGGTCGAACAGGTCCGCCAGACGCTCAGCCAGTTGATAGCGTTTGCGCAGATCGGTGTCATGGGTCAGGAAGCGCTGCAGCGGCTCGAAGTGTGGCTGGTTGATCAACTGCGGCAGCAGGCGCATCAATCGCCAGGTCAGTGGGGCTTTATCGAGCAGGGACTTGGCCGGAATTTCGTCGCGCCCAAGGACCATGCGATAGAGCTGCCACATGAAACTGCCGGGCAGCTGCACGTCGATGGCGGCGGCGATGCCGCAGCCGCCCATGTCGTCTTCTTCGGAATCTTCCGCCAGGGCCAGCTTCAACCATTGGGCAATGCCATTGCTTTGCACCAGCGCGATTTCATTCTCCAGGGGAGCCAGCGGGTAGCGCCGCATCCAACTGACCACCAGGCTGCGCAACTCGTCCAGGCGATTGCCGTGAACCACCATGAATCCAGCACTGAGGGACGTCGCGTCCGGCATAAGGCTTCCTTGGAAAATGCAAATTCGAGGGACGACTTTAGCATTTGTAGGAGCGAGCTCGCTCGCGAAGGTCGTCAACGATGACGCGGGTTGCCTGGGGTAACGCGGTGCGCTGAAGTTCTTCGTCGGAACGCCGCCCGGAGCAGGCTCGCTCCTACAGGGAACAGCGTTTGAGGTGTATGGAGGCGCAAAAACAAAACCCCAACTGCTTTCGCAATTGGGGTTTCGGAATTTAATCTTGACGATGACCTACTCTCACATGGGGAAACCCCACACTACCATCGGCGATGCATCGTTTCACTTCTGAGTTCGGGATGGGATCAGGTGGTTCCAATGCTCTATGGTCGTCAAGAAATTCGGGTACTGAGTCGTGACCGGTGGCCTCGCTTCAGCAAATTGGGTATGTGATAGCTTCGGTGTTTTGTGAGTCTTTCGAACTTTCGGTTCGTTTCGTCTTCACACACCGCAATCTGGTCTCTTTCGTCTTTTCAACTAGGAGCATCAAATTGCTTGGGTGTTATATGGTCAAGCCTCACGGG